>NZ_JBEZHQ010000003.1:0-479614 GCF_040650675.1 Streptomyces sp. NPDC048637 | reverse complement strand
GTCACCGAGTAGCCGGCCTTGATCAGGTTCTCGGCCATGGGCGAGCCCATGATGCCCAGACCGATCCACGCGATCCTGGGAAGATTGCTCATGAGGTGCCTCTTTCACATCACAGAAGGGGAGGGGGAGGGGGAGGGGGAGGGTGACGGCGGGCGGGCGCCGTCCGGGTCATTGCGGGAGGGGCGATACGGGAAGGGCGGTGACTCCGGGCGCGGGGGTTCACACCGCACCCGGCACACCGTCCGGATCAAGCCAGGCGCCCCGGTCCGGCCCCAGTCCGGCCCCAGTCCGGCCCCGCTCCGGCGCCCCGCTCCGGCGCCGGACCGGCCTCAGACCTTGAGCGGCTTGATCGCGGTGGGCGCGTGACCGGGCTCGGTCGCGACGTCCTCCCATTCATTGACGCTGGCGATGTCGGAACCGCTCATCGAGATATTGGTGATCCGCTCGAGGATGGCCTCGACGACGACCGGGACGCGGTGCTCGGCGGCCAGCTTCTTGGCCTCCTCGAACGCGGCGCCCAGTTGGCTCGGGTCGGTGACCCGGACGGCCTTGCAGCCCAGGCCCTCGGCGACCTTGACGTGGTCCACGCCGTAGACGCCCAGCTCCGGTGAGTTGATGTTCTCGAACTCCAGGTTCACCTGGAAGTTGATGTCGAGGTTGCGCTGCGCCTGACGGATCAGGCCCAAGTAGGCGTTGTTCACCAGGACATGGATGTACGGGATCTTGTGCTGAGCGCCGACGGCCAGCTCCTCAAGCATGAACTGGAAGTCGTAGTCGCCGGAGAGCGCGACGACCGGCGTCCCTGGATCGGCGGTGGCGACGCCCAGTGCGGCCGGGATGGTCCAGCCGAGCGGGCCGGCCTGGCCGCAGTTGATCCAGTGGCGCGGCTTGTAGACGTGCAGCATCTGCGCGCCGGCGATCTGGGAGAGGCCAATGGTGGTGACGTAGCGGGTCTCCGGCCCGAAGGCCTTGTTCATCTCCTCGTAGACGCGCTGCGGCTTCATCGGGATGTTGTCGAAGTGCGTACGGCGCTGGAGCTGAGCCTTGCGCTCCTGGGTGGACGCGGCCCAGTCGCTCCGGTCGGGCAGCTTGCCCGCGGCCTTGAGCTCCTTGGCCACCTCGACGAACAGCGCCAGCGCGGCTTTGGCGTCCGAGGCGATGCCGTAGTCCGGGGCGAAGATCTTTCCGATCTGGGTCGGCTCGATGTCGACATGGACGAATGTGCGGCCCTGGGTGTAGACGTCCAGCTTGCCGGTGTGGCGGTTGGCCCAGCGGTTGCCGATGCCGAGAACGAAGTCGGACTCCAGGAAGTTCGCGTTGCCGTAGCGGTGCGAGGTCTGCAGGCCGACCATGCCGGCGTTCAACTCATGATCGTCGGCGAGGATTCCCCAGCCCATCAGGGTGGGAACGACCGGTGTGCCGGTCAGCTCGGCGAACTCCACCAGCAACCCGGACGCGTCGGCGTTGATGATGCCGCCGCCGGCGACGATCAGCGGGCGCTCCGACGCGTTCAGGAGCGTGAGGGCCTTCTCGATCTGGGCGCGGGTCGCGGCCGGCTTAAACGCGGGCAGCGGCTCGTATGTCCCGGGGTCGAAGTCGATCTCGGTCAGCTGGACGTCGATCGGCAGGTCGATGAGGACCGGGCCGGGGCGTCCGGAACGCATCAGATGGAAGGCCTGCTGGAAGACACCGGGGACCTGCGCGGCCTCCATCACGGTGGTCGCGGCCTTGGTGACCGGCTTGGCGATCGAGGCGATGTCGACGGCCTGGAAGTCCTCCTTCTGGATCACCGCGGTGGGGGCCTGGCCGGTGATGCACAGGATCGGGATCGAGTCACCGATCGCGGAGTAGAGGCCGGTGATCATGTCCGTGCCGGCTGGGCCGGAGGTGCCGATGCAGACGCCGATGTTGCCCGGGTGGGTCCGGGTGTAGCCCTCGGCCATGTGCGAGGCGCCCTCGACATGACGCGCCAGCGTGTGGTCGATCCCGCCCGCGCCCTTGAGCGCCGCGTAGAAGGGGTTGATCGCGGCACCCGGCACTCCGAAGGCGTGGGCCACGCCCTCCCGCTTGAGGATCTCCACCGCGGCGCGGGCGGCTGTCATTCGAGGCATCGAGTACTCCTGCGTCGACCTGTCACGGGCAAGCTCCAGCGAAGCGCCAGAGAGGCTCACTTCCGCATCATGGAACTAATGTTTTGCTTTATGGAAGGAAAGTAGAGCGCGGCGATCCACCCGTCAAGGGGATGCGAGCGCATGACGCCGGACGCTTCGGCGGGCGGGCACGGGTGACGCTCGCCCACCGAGGCCGCGGCAGCCTTGCCGGCCCGGCCGACTTACGGCTCGGCGCCATCACCGCCGCCATCCACTGACTGAAGGCTGAATGAGGTGAGTCAGGAAGCCCGTGACGCCTCCGTGAGCCAAAGGCGCAGAGCGGTTCTCGGCCGCGTGATCAATTCAGCGGACTCTCAGGCGGCATTGCGCACCCTTCAGCGTGGCCCGACTTTTCACCGGCCCCAGATACGCCGAGGGCCCCACCCAGCGACTGGGTGAGGCCCTTCCCTACGGCAGTACGAGAACTCCGCCTGCTCACCTGCGAGTTGGCCGCGGCGGATCGGCATTCCGGAGAGCGTCCGGGCGATCACCAGGCGCTGGATCTCACCCCGGTGCCTTACTCTCCGCGCGGGCGGAGGTGGGCCGTACGCCTCTGGCTCCGTTCCCTGACTCGCCGTGCAGTCCCTAATCGGCGCGGCCTGTCGCCGCCGCCGTTACGCCCAGGCCGATCATCGCGAAGCCGCCCGCCCCGCCGACCATCGACAGACGGCGGTCCGAGCGGGCGAACCAGGAACGGGCCGCCGAGGCGCCCAGGCCCCACAGAGTGTCCGTGATCAGGCCGATGGCGACCGGGACCAGGCCCAACAGCATCATCTGGAGGGGGACATGGCCCGCCGAGTGGTCCACGAACTGTGGCAGCACCGCCGCGAAGAAGACAATCCCCTTCGGGTTGCTGACGCCCACGAAAACCCCGTCCAGGATCGTGCGCAGATCGCCACGCTGCTCACCCGCCGGGGCCGCCATGTCTGCCGCGCGCATCTCCTTGCGGTGCCGGAACGCCTGCACACCCAGGTAGACGAGATACGCCGCTCCGGCCATCTTTACGGCCATGAACACTGCCGCCGAGCGCTCCACCAGCGCGCCGAGGCCCCACGCCACAGCGATCACCAGGGCATACGAACCAACCAAGTTGCCGAGGACCGTCGCGAGCGCTGTGCGGCGGCCGTGTGCGAGAGCCCTACCGATCACGAACAGCACACTCGGCCCTGGAATCACGATGACCAGCAGCGACATCGCCGCGAACGCGAGAATGCTCTCCGTGGACACCATGTGCCCGTCACCTCCTGAAATGACTTCCCGGGGCCCATACAAGCAGATGGCGGACCGTCCACTCCAGGCTCATCCACCTGCCGATATCACCGGCACCGGCGGACGCTGCCTGGCACTTGGCGCTGGTGGTCGGAGTCCTGGCCGCGGTCCGGCCGGCCGGCAGGGCGGCCCGCAATGAGTTTCCGGCTGGCGGCGTACGCCGTCTGCATCGACGACGGGCGGGGGCTGCTCGCCTGTCACGTTCCACCGAAGGGCGAGCCCAACTGGACTCTTCCGGGCGGCAGGGTCGAGCATGCGGAGGATCCGTTCGATGCGGTGATCCGGGAGGTCGCTGAGGAGACCGGCTGCGACGCGGTCGTCGAACGCCTGCTGGGCGTGGACTCAAGGATCATCCCCGCAGCCGAACGCACCCTCCCCGGCGGAGCAGAACACCAGAATGTCGGCATCTTCTACCAGGTCCGCATCACCGGCGGGCAACTCCGGCCTGAGCCGAACGGCGAAATCGCCGAGTCGGTCTGGACTCCGATTCCCGATGTCACCGGCCTGCGCCGGTCATCACTGGTCGACATCGGCCTGCCCTGGCGCAGACCCTTCCCGCGACCGGCCACGTCGCTCCCGTCACGGTCGGCGGCCTGATCCAGCACTGAGGGAACCACCGGCATGGGCCCCGGCCCGCTTGATCGTCGTCTGGCACACAGGATCGGCGGGACAAGCTCTACTAGGGCCTATCCGACCCTGACCCATCGGACAGGCCCTAGGTGTCCCGTCTCACGATCCCCTGATGCCGTCTCACCTGACCTTGTTCAGTCCGCATTCCGTGGACACGGTCAGGTGAGACCGGTCAGCGCGCCTGCAGGTCAGCGTGCTGCCGTTCGGCGGCCGTCAGCCCTGGAAACGCGCCTGCCGAAACGCGCCTGCCGACAACTTCACGTGCGGCACCGGACGCCAGACGTGCTGCTCAAGCTGCCCTGACCCAGGTCTCCAGCGCTTCGTACAGGCCCTCGCCCGTGGTGCCTTGCCAGGCCACGTAGCAGTCGGGCCGGAGAAGCAGTGCGGTGTCGAGTTCTGGGACGGTCACGGTGTCGACGTGAGACGCCCACACGCCCACATCGAGGGTGCCGGTGGGGTCCAGGAGGAGCGGGCGGCCGGTGCGGGTCAGTTCACGCAGGCCCGGCAGATCCGGTGCCCTTCGGCCGACGAGCGGCCCGGTCGCCGGCCCCATGTCGTAGGTGATATCCGCACCGGACAGCAGATTCGCGAGGTGCCGCCGGGTCGCAGTCCGGGCGAGCAGTTCGCCGAACAGTTCGCGCAGCGCAGTCACCTCGCCGCCCGGGCGAGTGAGCAGCGATTGCGCCTGCGTGTGCATGGCGACCCGCCGGGCCGCTGGGGACCGCTCCGCTTCGTAGGTGCCCAGCAGCCCCTCCGGTGCGTGGTCGCACAAGGCCGCGGCCAGCTTCCAGCCCAGGTTCACTGCGTCCTGCAGGCCCATGTTGAGCCCCGGACCGCCGATCGCCGAGTGCACGTGCGCGGCGTCCCCGAGGAGGAACACGCGGCCCGCACGGTACCGCGACGCGATCCTGGTGTTGCCGCCGGACAACCGCCTCATCAGGTGTGGTCCCGGTCCGGTAGGCGGGTCGAGCGGTACGTTCACGCCGAGCACTCGGGAGGCGCTGGCCCGAAGCGCGTCAAGGGAAGCCTCATCCTCGGCCGGCTGGCCCCACTCCACCGTGCTGATCAGCGGATCGCCTGCCGGGAACGGCGCCCAGGTGATCAGGCCGCGTTCCGTGCGCAGGTGTCGGAACGGTGGTAAGACGCCGAAACCAGGTACGGCCAGGCCGCCATCAGCACCGACCATGGCCAGCGGCACACTCACCTGTCCGGTGCGCGACACCGAGTCGTCCGTGGTCACGCCGGGGAACTCGATCCCGGTGAGCTTGCGGACCGTATCGGCGCCGACCAAGAACGCCGCTTCGCCACGGAGCGCTGCACCCCTCACCCTGCCCGTACGGTCCTTGTCAGGGTGCGGCGGGAAGCGTGTGGTAGCGGCTGCCCGCGAAATTCCGCAGCGCGGTATCGAGGCCGTCCAGGCGGGTGCTCGTCTCGCCCTTCGCCGTGGAGACGACCGTGCACTTCAGCACACCCGGCCCGGCGCGGAGCGGAGCGGGAACCCGGGTGTCCGTTCCTTCCTGGAGGGCTGCTGTCAGGGCGATGGTGTGCTTGTTCCTCTTTCCGGTGAGCGTGACGGAGGAGATGTCCCGCCAGGGCACCGTGAGCGTGTGCGGGCCGTGCCGCACAAAGAGCCCGTCTGCTCCGACCTGCACTGCCCTGGCCCTGAGGAGCGGGAACGAGACCTTCAGCGCGTAGAGCACATGCAGCAGCGTGGAGAGGAAAGCGAGCGGGAGCAAAGCCACGGCCTGGTCGAACCCCACTGCGAGGAAGAGGAGGATGCCGATGATCGCCAACGCCGATACGGCCGGCCGTCGCAGGCGGTGCAAGAACGCCGCGGGGCCCCATTTCTCCACGGTGAACGCAGGGAGGGCCGGCGGCTCAGGAGCTGGCCGGGGGCGGCGCGGTGCCGACACCGGCGGCTTGGTTGCGGCCGTTGGGTTCCCTCGCTGCGGCCCGGTGGCCGCCAGAGCATCCGCGCCGGACACGGTCTTCGCCACGGCCTTCGGTGCGATGCGCGGGTCGGGGACCGTCGCTCGCGGTACATCCGCGAGGCGTGCGAGGAGCGCATCGGCCGTGGGGCGGCCCTCCGGAGACTTGTGCAGACAGTCCTGCACCAGCCCCCGCAGACCGTCCGGTACCGCGCCGAGATCGGGCGCCTCGTACACCACCCGGAACAGCAGCGCGTGGGAGGTCCCGTCACCGAAGGGTCCGGCGCCGGTGGCCGCGTAGACGAGCAGTGAGCCGAGGGAGAAGACATCCGAGGGCGGGCCCACCGGTTGCCCCAGTGCCTGCTCGGGCGACATGAAGCCAGGTGTACCCAGGACGGTTCCGGCCTTGGTCAGATCGGTACCGGCGGTGGTCTCCATCGCCTTGGAGATGCCGAAGTCGATGACCCTGGGACCGTCGTCGACGAGGAGGACATTGGAGGGCTTGAGGTCGCGGTGCACAAGGGCGCCTCTGTGGAACGAGGCGATTGCCTCGGCCAGCCCGGTGCCGAGCCTGCGTACTTCCGCCTCGTCCAACGGGCCCTGCTGGGTGACGCGTTCGGCGAGCGAGGGGCCGTCGACGTACTGGCTTGCGATCCATGGCATGGTGGCGTCCGGGTCCGCGTCGACGACCGGCGCGGTCCAGAAGCCGCCCGCCCGCATCGCGAGCTTGGCCTCGCGCCGGAACCTGTCGCGGAAACCGGGCGTGGCCGCCAGATCCTCGCGCACGAGCTTCACGGCCACCCGCCGCCCCGTCACGGACTCACCGACGAACACCCGGCCCATCCCGCCCGAGCCCAGACGTCCTATCAGCTGGTACGGTCCGGCGGCCCGTGGGTCTGCAGCTTCCAACGGCTCCATCAAGCTCTCCCAGGTCTTCCGTGGTCTCACCCTAGGGGGTGTCCAGCCCATGACCACGGCGGGGGTTCGCCGAGCCGGAGAACGGGCAAGCGAGGCGGAGCCCGTCCGGTACGTGGTGCCGGCGGCGCACGGTGGTTCGACGGCCGCGCCCGCCCACCGGTTCGTCCGTACGCGGTGTTGCGGGGTGGCGCACGATACCTGCTGCGGTACCCATCATGGGCCGGGCACGGTGCGGCCGACGCCGATGGACCGGGCCCGGTGCCGCTGACGCCAACCGACCGGGCACGGCGCCGCTGACGCCGACCCACCAGGCACGGTGCCACTGACGCCAACCGACCAGGCACGGTGCCACTGACGCCGACCCACCAGGCACGGCGCCGCTAACGCCGACCCACCAGGCACGGTGCCACTGACGCCAACCGACCAGGCACGGTGCCGCTAACGCCGACAGCCCGCCCGCTCCAAGCCGGCCGGGCCCGATCTCCGGTGCGGGCCAGTCGGCTTCGAGGGGCTGATGGGGCTGATGGGGCTGATGGGGCTGGAGTACCGGAGATTTCATTCGCCGCGAACCACGCGCGTTCGCGGGCCGTCGGCCTCAGCGGATCGGCATCCCGGAGAGCGTCCGGGCGATCACCAGGCGCTGGATCTCGCTGGTGCCTTCGAAGATCGTGTAGATGGCTGCGTCGCGGTGCATCCGCTCGACCGGGTACTCGCGGGTGAAGCCGTTACCGCCGAGGATCTGTACGGCCTGGGCGGTGACCTTCTTGGCGACCTCGCTGGCGAAGAGCTTCGACATGGAGCCCTCGGCAGAGGTGAAGGGCTTGCCGTTCACCGCCATCCAGGAGGCGCGCCAGACCAGCAGGCGGGCGGCGTCGATCTGGGTGCGCATATCGGCGAGCTGGAACGCCACACCCTGGTTGTCGATGATCGGGCGGCCGAACTGGGAGCGGGTTTTGGCGTACTCCAGGGCCTCTTCGTAGGCCGCGCGGGCCGTGCCGACCGCCATCGCGCCGACGGCCGGGCGGGAGGCCTCGAAGGTGGCCATGGCGGCGTTCTTCACCCTCTCCGCATCCTTCTTGGCGTTCTCCCGGGCCCGGGCGAGACGCTCGTCGAGCTTCTCCTTGCCGCCGAGCAGGCAGTGGCCGGGGACCCGGACGTTCTCCAGGACGACCTCGGCGGTGTGCGAGGCGCGGATGCCGTGCTTCTTGAACTTCTGCCCCTGGGAGAGGCCGGGGGTGTTCGGGGGGACGATGAAGGAGGCATGGCCCTTGGAGCCGGCATCCGGGTCGACGACCGCGACGACGACATGGACGTTGGCGATGCCGCCGTTGGTGGCCCAGGTCTTGGTGCCGTTGAGCACCCACTCGTCCTTGGCCTCGTCGTAGACCGCACGGGTGCGCATCGCGGCGACGTCCGAGCCGGCGTCCGGTTCCGACGAGCAGAAGGCGGCGACCTTGACGTCGTTGACGTCGCCGTACATCTGCGGGACCCAGGTGCCGATCTGCTCCTCCGTGCCGTTCGCGAGCACGCCGACGGCGGCCAGGCCGGTGCCCACGATCGACAGACCGATACCGGCGTCGCCCCAGAACAGCTCCTCCATCGCCATGGGGATGCCGAGGCCCGTGGGGTCGAAGAACTGCTGGGCGTAGAAGTCGAGGGAGTACAGGCCGATCTTGGCGGCCTCCTGGATCACGGGCCAGGGGGTCTCCTCGCGCTCGTCCCACTCGGCGGCGGCGGGGCGCATGACGTCCGTGGCGAAGCCGTGAATCCAGTCACGGACTTCCTTCTGCTCGTCGTTGAGCACCATGGTGAACTCGGCCATGTCCCCTCCAGCTGCTGCGGCATTGCGATGTTACTAGCGGTAACCCGCAGTGTGTTACTCGCCAGTAAGCGGTGTCAACTCCCCTGGGAACGAAATCGCCGCGGAGATCGGGTGTTACGTTGCGCCAGCGCCACGGATTCGCAAGGGTGGGGAGCACGACCATGGAAAGCACAGAGCACAGCGGCCGCCGGCAGACGGCGACCGAGCGCAGACGGCGGGAGCTCCTGGAGGCCGCCGAGCGCATTGTGCTGCGCGACGGCCCGGACGCCTCGATGAACGCCATCGCCGCCGAGGCAGGTATCACCAAACCGATCCTCTACCGGCACTTCGGCGACAAGGGCGGGCTGTACCGCGCACTCGCCGTGCGGCACACGGATGCCCTGCTCGCCAATCTGGCGACCGCGCTGGACGCCCCCGTCCTGCGCCGGGACCGGGTCGAGGCCACCCTCGACGCCTACCTGCTCGCGATCGAGGCCCGGCCGCAGGTGTACCGCTTCCTGATGCACCCGTCGGACGAGGACAACGCGTCCGAGTCCGGCTTCGACGTCGGACGGCACTCCGCCCCGCTGCTGCGCCGGCTCGGCGAGGAGCTGGCCAAGGTGATCACCGACCGGCTCGACCTGGGGCCGGGCGGCGAGCTGACAGCGCGGGTCTGGGGCCATGGCATCGTCGGCATGATGCAGCACGCCGGTGACTGGTGGCTGCGGGAACGCCCTTGCTCACGCGAGGAGTTGGTCAGGCAGCTGGCCGATCTGCTCTGGGGGCAGCTGGCCGCGGTCGAGGACCGCAAGGACGGCCCCGGCTTCTGAGCGCCGGTCCGTGGAACGACGGGAGGCGCCGGTCGCTCAGCGGCCGGACGCCTCCGCCGTTGCCCACGGAGCCTTGGCCGCCGCGCGCAGCGCCCGGCGGCGGCGCAGCCCGGTGAGGTGGTCGACGTAGAGGCCACCGTCGAGATGGTCGCACTCGTGCTGGAGACAGCGGGCGAAGAAGCCGGTGCCGGTCACCGTTCGGGGTTCGCCGGTGACGCCGACCCCGGTCACGACGGTGTGGTCGTGGCGCGGGGTGCCGGCTTCGATGCCGGGGAGCGAGAGGCAGCCCTCGGGTCCGCGGATGACCGGGCCGTCGTTGTCGACGAGCCGGGGGTTGACGAGGTGCCCCAGATGACGGCGGTCCTCGTCGTCGGGGCAGTCGTAGACGAAAACCCGCAGCGGGACGCCGATCTGGTTGGCGGCGAGGCCCACCCCCTGCGCGGCGTACATCGTCGCGTACATGTCCTCGACCAGCCGGGCCAGCTCGTCGTCGAAGACGGTGACCTCCTGACAGGGCTCGGTCAGGGCCGGATCGCCGAGCAATCGCAGCGGGCGGACATGGCCGGAACTGCCGGGAATGGTGCGGGGGCGCATGGGGACAAGCGTACGGTCCTGAGCACCGCGGATGTCGCCGCACGGGTGGCGGGGTTCGGGGCTGCGGCCGGATCTCGATAGGCTGATCCCCGACCGAAGCCCCGGCCGGTCATCGGCTGCGGAGGAGGCGTTCCCCGGCAGACCCACGGCAGGCGGGCGCCGGATGCAAGGAGGATCAAAGACGATGGCAGGCAACACGGAGCCGCTGTCGCCGCGGGCCAAGCTGGCCGTGACGGCGGGCAAGGCCGCGGCGGCGGTATCGCGCGCGGCGGGCCGCGGCAGCGGATCGGTGATCGGTGGCCGGGTGGCGCTCAAGCTCGACCCCGACCTGCTGGCGCGGCTGGCCCGGCACTTGGACGTCATCCTGGTGTCGGCGACGAACGGCAAGACGACCACGACGCGGCTGATCGCGGAGGCGCTGCGGGCCAGCGGTCCGGTGGTCTCCAACGCGCTCGGCGCCAATATGCCGGCGGGCATCACGTCCGCGCTGGCCGGTGGATCGGACGCCCGCTACGGCGTCATCGAGGTGGACGAGAAGTACCTCGCCGGCGTGGCACGCGATGTGACGCCGAAGGCCATAGCGCTGCTGAACCTCTCCCGCGACCAGCTCGACCGCGCCGCGGAGACCCGGATGCTGGCCGAGCACTGGCGGGAGGGGCTGTCCGGTTCCAAGGCGCTGATCATCGCCAACGCGGACGACCCGCTGATCGTGTGGGCGGCCTCGTCGTCCTCGAACGTGGTGTGGGTCGCGGCCGGGCAGGAGTGGAAGGACGATGCCTGGTCCTGCCCCTCGTGCGGTGGTGTGATGCAGCGGCCGGGCGAGGACTGGTTCTGCGCCGAGTGCGGCTTCCGCCGTCCCACGCCCAGCTGGGCGCTGTCCGGCGATCATGTGCTCGACCCGCACGGCAGCGCCTGGCCGATCAAGCTGCAGCTGCCGGGGCGCGCCAACAAGGCCAACGCCACCACGTCCGCCGCGGTCGCCGCCGCCTTCGGGGTGCCGCCGCAGGTGGCCCTGGAGCGGATGTTCTCGGTGCAGGCGGTGGCCGGCCGCTATGACGTGGTCACCTTCATGGAGCGGGAGCTGCGGCTGCTGCTGGCGAAGAACCCGGCCGGCTGGCTGGAGACGTTCTCGCTGATCGACCCGCCGCCGACCCCGGTGATCATGGCGGTGAACGCACGCGGCGCGGACGGCACCGACACCTCCTGGCTGTGGGACGTCGACTACACCCGGCTGGCCGGGCACCCGATCTTCGTGCTGGGCGACCGCAAGCTGGACCTGGCGGTGCGGCTGGAGGTCGCGGGCCTCGACTTCCAGGTCTGCGAGAGCCTCGACGAGGCGGTGCAGCTGGCACCGCCCGGCCGGATCGAAGTCATCGCCAACTACACGGCCTTCCAGGACCTGCGCCGACGGGTGGGCAACTGACGTGACGCGCGGACAAGGACGAGCGAGCATGAGTGACAACAGCCTGCGGCTGGTGTGGATCTACCCGGACCTGCTGAGCACGTACGGCGACCAGGGGAACGCCCTGGTGGTGGAGCGGCGGGCGCGCCAGCGCGGTCTGGACGTCCAGCGGCTGGACGTACGGTCCGACCAGCAGATCCCCACCTCCGGCGACATCTACCTGATCGGTGGCGGCGAGGACCGGCCGCAGCGGCTGGCGTCCGAGCGGCTGATCCGCGACGGCGGGCTGAGCCGTGCGGTCTCCAACGGCGCGATCGTGTTCTCGGTGTGCGCCGGCTACCAGATCCTGGGCCATGAGTTCATCAACGACCTCGGGGAGCGGCAGCAGGGCCTGGGGCTGCTGGACGTGGTGAGCGCCCGCGGCGAGGCCGAGCGCTGCGTCGGCGACGTACTCGCCGATATCGACCCGCAGTTGGGACTGCCGCCGCTGACCGGCTTCGAGAACCACCAGGGCGTGACGCACCTGGGCAAGACCGCCCGGCCGTTCGCCAAGGTGCGCTTCGGCAAGGGCAACGGCGTCGGCGACGGCTACGAGGGCGCGTGGAACGACACCGTCTTCGGTACGTACATGCACGGCCCGGTGATGGCGCGCAATCCGCATATCGCCGACCTGCTGATCAAGCTGGCGCTGGATGTCAACGCGCTTCCCCCGGTGGACGACACCTGGTACGAGGCGCTGCGCCAGGAGCGGATCGCGGCGGCGACCACGCCCGCCTGAGCGCCACCGCGCCCATTCGTACGCCCGCAGTCTTGCACTGCGGGCGTACGTGTTCCCGGTGGCTCCGCGCTTGTAGGGTGAGCGGGATCCAACCGGACGACGGGGTCCGGGACCCCCGGTTGAGCTGCAGAGGTTTTTCGAGCAATGCGTATTGGTGTCCTCACCTCCGGCGGCGACTGCCCCGGACTGAACGCCGTCATCCGGTCCGTCGTCCACCGCGCCACCGCTGATCACGGCGATGAGGTGATCGGTTTCCGCGATGGCTGGAAGGGCCTGCTGGAGTGCGATTACCGCAAGCTCGACCTCGATGCCGTCGGCGGCATCCTGGCGCGCGGCGGCACCATCCTCGGATCGTCCCGGGTGCAGCCCGCGCATCTGCGGGACGGCGTGGAGCGGGCCCGCGGCCATGTCGCCGAGCTGGGCCTGGACGCGATCATCCCGATCGGCGGCGAAGGCACGCTGAAGGCGGCGCGGCTGCTGTCGGACGCCGGGCTGCCGATCGTGGGCGTACCGAAGACCATCGACAACGACATCGCGGTCACGGATGTGACGTTCGGCTTCGACACCGCGGTGGGTGTCGCCACCGAGGCGCTGGACCGGCTCAAGACCACCGCCGAGTCGCACCAGCGGGTGATGATCGTCGAGGTGATGGGGCGGCACACCGGCTGGATCGCGCTGCACTCGGGGATGGCGGCCGGTGCGCACGCGATCGTGGTGCCGGAGCGGCCGTTCGACATCGAGGAGCTCACCGCGCGGGTCGCCGAGCGGTTCGAGGCCGGCAAGAAGTTCGCCATCGTGGTGGTCGCCGAGGGCGCCAAGCCGCGCGAGGGCACCATGCCCTTCGACATCGGCGGCAAGGACATGTACGGCCATGAGCGGTTCGCCGGCGTCGCCCGGCAGCTGTCCGTGGAGCTGGAGAACCGGCTCGGCAAGGAGGCGCGTCCGGTCATCCTCGGGCACGTCCAGCGCGGCGGCACCCCGACCGCGTACGACCGGGTGCTCGCCACCCGCTTCGGCTGGCATGCCGTCGAGGCCGCGCACCGCGGCGACTTCGGGATGATGACGGCGCTGCGCGGCACCGACATCACGCTGGTGCCGCTGGCCGAGGCCGTGGAGACGCTCAAGACGGTGCCCGCGGAGCGCTACGACGAGGCCGAGTGCGTGCTGTGACCTCGGTGCCCCCGGCGCGATAGTTCCGCGCTGCACGAACCGCCCCCGGCCGATCCTCTGGCCGGGGGCGGTTCTAGTCTTGTCGCCGGAGCATTGGTACGAATCAGGAGCGAGCGGATGGATCACAGCGGGCACGGCATGGACGGCATGAACATGGATCTGCCGCCGTTCACGCTGGGGAGGGGCCTGGAGTTCGGTGGTGATCCGGTCTTTCTCGTCGGCTGTCTGCTGGGGCTCGGGCTGTACGGCTGGGCGGTGATCCGGCTGCGGCGCCGGGGGGACGCCTGGCCGGTGGGCCGGACCGTCGCCTGGGCCCTGGGCGTCCTGACGGTGGCACTGGTGATGTGCACCCAGCTCAATGACTACGGCATGGCGATGTTCAGCGTGCACATGGTCCAGCACATGGTCATCAGCATGCTCTCGCCGATTCTGCTGCTGCTCGGGGCGCCGGTGACGCTGGCGCTGCGCGCCCTGCCGGCCGCCGGGCGTGGCCGGAAGGGACCGCGCGAACTGCTGGTGGTGCTGCTGCACAGCCGCTACATGCGGATCATCACGCACCCGGCGTTCACCATCCCGCTGTTCATCGCGAGCCTCTACGCGCTCTACTTCTCGCCGCTGTTCGACTTCCTGATGGAGTCCCGGGCCGGGCACATCGGGATGATGGTGCACTTCCTCGCGGTGGGCATGGTGTTCTTCTGGCCGATCATGGGCGTCGACCCGGGCCCGCACCGGCCGGGCTATGTGATGCGGATGCTGGAGCTGTTCGCGGGCATGCCGTTCCATGCGTTCTTCGGTATCGCGCTGATGATGGCGTCGGAGCCGATGGTCGACACCTTCCTGAACCCGCCCGCCTCGCTCGGGATCGACGCGCTGTCCGACCAGTCGGCCGCCGGCGGTATCGCCTGGGCCTTCAGCGAAATCCCGTCCGTGGTGGTGCTGATCGCCCTGGTCTTCCAGTGGTACAAGTCCGAGGAGCGTCAGTCGCAGCGCGCGGACCGGGCGGCCGACCGCAACGGCGACAAGGATCTGGCCGACTACAACGCCTACCTCGCCTCGCTCAACGCACGGGGGCAGTGACGGCGCGTCGCGCGTATGGCGGTACGGGCCGCGGCCGGGGACGATGGTCCCATGGCCGCGGCCCGCGTCGTTCGCCGGCGTCCCGGGCCGCCGTGAGGAGGGTGCGGGTATGCCCGGATCTGCTAGGACGATGGCCGTGTGCACAGTGGGCGGACTGGTGGTGGTGACCGCCTACACCGTGGCGCTGGGCGCCAATGGCTGGGTCTGGTTCTCCTGGGTGGTGCTGGCGCTGGTGACGATCGGGGTGATGGCCGCGCGGCCGGTCTGATCCCGTCGGCGCGGGGCGCCGTTCAGAAGCGGAAGACGGGCCCGGTGGCGGAGTCCATCGTGCAGGCGTTGGGGTACTCCTTGCGCCAGTTGACCGGGACACCGCGCCAGGTGCCGCTCGCGCTGACGGTGACCGGGTCGTACTCCCTGGTGCAGTTGTGCGGCTCGCCGGGCAGGGCGTCCAGGTCGCCGCGGGCCCAGGTCAGGGCGTCGCAGGCGGCGCCCGCGTGCGGATGTCTGCGGTGGATGTCCGGGCAGCTGAGCCGGACCCCGCGGATCCAGGTGCTGCCCGCTCCGGACACGGTGAGCTGCAGGCCCTGGTCGCCGGCCGGCGGCTCGTCGGCGCCGGCCGGACCGGCGCAGAGCAGGGCCGCGGACAGGGTGGCAAGCACGGTGACGGGCACGGTGGCACGGGCGGATCGGCGTCGACGGCTCACGGGCATCGCGGTCTCCTGGGAACGCTCGGTGGGATCACATGCCGGAGCCCGACAGGGACACGCGGCGCCCGGCGGCCCCAGGGCACCTCGCCACGACCCGGCGGGCAAGCGGCCACGCCGTGAGGTCGCCCGTACGGCCTGCGGATGCCGCCCGGGAGACAGGGTGGCCGGCGGCGGAGGAGGCGGCTCCGCTGCCGGCCACCGGACCGGGGTTATCCCACGCGCTCGATGCGGGCGCGGCGGATCAGGAACTTGCCTTCTTCACGTACCTCCTCGAAGGCCGCGTTGTTGAGCAGCACGCAGCTGCCCGACGTCGACGTGACGGAGACGGTCGTCGACTTGTTGTTGTCCAGGTTGGTCACCTTCAGTTCGGTCCCGGTGGGGAACTCGTTGCTGGACGCCGCGGGTGCGCCGCCCTCGCCGGAAAGGGTCACTGTCGAGCCGGGGCACACCACATCGCCGCCGCCGTCGGCCGGCGGTGCGGCGGAGGCGGACGAGTCGTCGGACGCGGGCGGGGCGTCCGAGGCGGGTGGCTGCGCCGATCCGGGGGGCGCCTGCGACGCGGACGGCGCGCCGCCGGCGGGTGGCTCGTCCGCCGCCGGCGGAGCGCCCGCGTCCGCGGCCCCGTCCGCGGCACAGCCGGCGGCCTTCTGCTTCGCCTGGATCTCCTTGATCACGGCTTGCCGGTTGGCGATCCGCGCTGCCGACTGGGCGTCGGGATTGGCCTGCTGGTCGGCGATGAACTTCTGATTGTTGCTCAGCGCGGTGGCCAGTCCGTCGCACGCCGCCGATGCCTGGCTGGTGCCCGTGGTGGCGATGGCGATGCCGCCGACCAGTGCCGCGGCACTGACGCAGATGATGACCTTCTGGCGTCGGCCGACTTTTCTCTTTCGGGACATCCATGACTCCTGTCCTCGGCCCGGACCGTGAGGTCAGGCTCGGTTGCCGGACAGTACGGTGCACCAACTCACCACGGCTCAGAGTGAGTTGAAAGTTGTCCGCGGATGCCAAAGCGGCTACCGAAAGGCGGCAAGCGCCTGCGATGATGCCGGGTGGCTGTGTGCCCCCGGCCTCCTACGCCGCGCGCCGCCGGATCAGCCGGGCGCCCGCCGTCAGTACGCCCTCGGCCTGCTCCGGCGGGAGGGCTTCCCGGAGGAACTCGACGGCCCGGCGCAGCTGTGGTCCGCTCTGGTAGGGGAAGTCGGTGCCGAGCAGCAGCCGGTCCGCGCCGTAGGAGGCCGCGGCGGCGCGCACGGCCGGGACATGGCCGTGCGCGACGGTGTCGTACCACATGCGGCGGGCCGCCTCGGTGGGCTTCTCGACGACGTCCGGGGCCTCCCAGGGGAGGTGGTCGTCGGCGCGGGGCAGCAACATCGGCAGGGCGCCGCCGAGATGGGAGTGGATGATCCGCAGACGGGGGAAGCGGCGGGGAATCCCCTCCAGGATGAGGTGCATCGCGCAGATGGTGTCCTCCGTCGGCGCGCCGACCATCCAGCGCATCCGGTGCGCGGCGATCAGCGGAGATCCGGCGTCATGGCCGGAGGGGTGCAGGGACAGCACACCGCCCCGCCGGTCGAGTTCCTCGAAGAGCGCGGTGAAGGCGGGGTCACCGAGGCTGTGGCCGAGGATGTCGGTGGTGACTGCGACACCCACCATGCCCAGTTCGTCCAGCGCCCGGGCCAGTTCCTCCAGGGACGGGTCCAGGTGCGGCAGCGGAAGCGCGGCGAACGCGGAGAAGCGGGTGGGGTGGTCCCGGACGACGCCGGCGTAGTGGTCGTTGGCGTACCGGGCGGCCGTGACCGCCTGGCCGGCGTCCGCGAAGTACGGGCCCTGGGGCGACACGGACAGGATCTGGTGGTCGATGCCGGCGGCGTCGTTCCTCGCGAACCGGGCCGCCAGGTCCGGTGCGCCGTCCCCGGCACCCAGTCCGCGGTGCGCGGCGGCCTCCTGGCGTCCGTAGGACTCCAGGAGCCGGAGGTAGCCCTCGCTCCACAGGTGGGCGTGCACATCGGTGCGCATCACTCTCAGCGTCACGCCGGGGCCTCGGGATGTCCACCGGAGCCGTACGACGTCCGGCCGGAGCCGCACGACGTCCGGCCGTCACCGCACGACGTCCGGCCGGGACCGCCCCCTGGCGGGGCTCACCTCACACGGCTCACCCGGTGGCCGCTGGGCACCGGAAACGGGTAAGCATCGATCCGGCCCAAGATGGTTACCCACGGCGGCACTTGCCCATAAACTCACTGGCCGTCTCCGGGCCCGCTCGTACCCGGGACGAGGTAGCCGCCCGGGCGAGCCGACGGAACAGGGAGCTGCGCTGTGCTCTATCAGGTACTGAAGTACCTCCTTCTCGGGCCCTTGCTGCGGCTGGTGTTCCGGCCGCGGATCGAGGGGCTCGGCCATGTGCCGGAAGAGGGCGGGGCCCTCATCGCGAGCAATCATCTGTCGTTCGCCGATCACTTCGTGATGCCGGCGATCGTGCCGCGCCGGGTGACGTTTCTGGCCAAGGCCGAGTACTTCACCGGGCCCGGGCTGAAGGGGCGGCTGACCGCGGCGTTCTTCCGGGGTGTCGGGCAGATTCCGGTCGACCGGTCCGGTGGCCGCGCCTCGCAGGCGGCGCTCTCCTCGGGGCTCGCCGTCCTGCGCAAGGGCCGGTTGCTGGGCATCTACCCGGAGGGCACCCGCTCGCACGACGGGCGGCTCTACAAGGGGCGTACCGGCGTCGCCGCGATGGCCCTCACCGCGGGCGTGCCGGTGGTGCCGTGCGCAATGATCGGCACGTTCGAGGCGCAGCCGACGGGCCGGCGGCTGCCGCGCGCCATGCGGATCACCATCCGCTTCGGCGCACCGCTGGACTTCTCGCGCTATGCGGGGCTGGCGGACGAACGCACCGCGCTGCGTGCCGTCACCGACGAGATCATGTACGCGATCCTCACGCTGTCCGGGCAGGAGTACGTCGACACGTACGCGGGCGAGGCCAAGGCCGAGGCACAGGCGCGGGCGCTGGGGCGGCGGGGGCACGGGGGCGGTAAGGGGCACGGGGGCGGGAAGGGGCCCGCGCGCTGAGGGGCCGGTCCGGGGCGGACATCCGAGGTCGGACGCCTTGCGCTGTAGGCGAACCGTCAGGCGCCGGCCCACTGTCGGCCGTAGGGTCCCGCCATGACTTCAGGCAGCGCAGTGGTGATCGGGGCGAGTGGGCAGATCGGGCGGGCGGCGGTGCGGGCCCTGGCGCGGGACGGCTGGGAGGTGCGGGCCGCGTCCCGGCACGGCGCGCGCGACGCCTCCTGGCCCGGGGAGGTCCGCCCGGTGACGATGGACCGGGAGGACGATGCGGCACTGGCCGGGCTGATCGGCGACGGCTGTGACGTGCTGCTGGACTGTGTGGCGTACGGCGCCCCGCACGCGCAGCAGTTGACGGCCCTGGCGGACCGGATCGGTTCGGCCGTGGTGATCTCCAGTTGCGTGGTGTACGAGGACGACCGCGGGCGCAGCTTCGCGACGATGGACGAACCGGACGGCTCCCCCATCTATCCGCTGCCCGTCCCGGAGTCCCAGCCCACCGTGCCGCCCGGCGACGAGGACTACGGCACCCGCAAGGTCGCCCTGGAACGGGCGCTGCTGGCGCAGGGCGACCGGCTGCCGGTGACGCTGCTGCGGGCCTGCGCCGTGCACGGCCCGTACAGTCCGCTGCCCCGTGAGCTGCACTTCGTCAAGCGGGTGCTGGACGGGCGCCGGGTGCGGGTGCTCGCCCACGGCGGCAGCAGCCGTTTCCATCCGGTGCATGTCGACAATCTCGCGGAGCTGGTCCGGCTGGCGGCCCGCCGGCCGGGCTCGCGGGTGCTCAACGCGGCCGATCCGCAGGCGCCGACGGTGGCCGAGATCTCGGCGGCGGTGGATGCGGTGATGGGCGCGCCGCAGAGCGAGATCGTGCGTGTGGACGGTGCCCCGCCGTCGTCCGACGTGGGCGACACCCCGTGGTCGGTCCCGCATCCGCTCGTCTACGACATGACCGCGGCGGAGCGGGAGTTGGGCTATCGCGCGGTGACGACGTACGAGGAGTCGCTCCCCGCGACGGTGGCCTGGCTGGCCGACCAGGTCAAGGGGCGGGACTGGTGGGAGGTGTTCCCGCGGATGGCCGCCTTCTATCCGGACGAGAAGCTGTTCGGGTACGCGGCCGAGGACCGGTGGCTGGCGGGGCGGGGCGGGAAGGGCTGAGGAACCCGGCGGGCGGGCGGCGATATCCGTTCGCAGGGCACCTGGCCGGCCCCGTACCTTGATCACTGTGAAGCAGTGGATACGGGGGTGCCGGCGATGAGCGCCCGATTGCGTGGCCTGGCGCAGTAGACGGAGCGGGTGCTGGAGGTCGCGGCGGCCGGTGGGCACCGTCAGCTGGTGCTCGGCGCCTGGGGTGTTCCGTAATGAACCGGCCGATGTGGCGGGGGCGTTCGCGGCGGCGCTGCTGCCCGGCGGCCGGTTCTCCGGCTGGTTCGACCGGATCGTGTTCGCCGTGCTGGACCGTCGGGAGGGCTCCCCCACCAGAGCCGCCTTCTCCGCGGTGTTTTCCGGTGTGAACAACAAGAGCAGGAGTGAGGAACCACGATGACCGACCACGGGACGTACACCAAGCTGATCGGCCTGCTGGACGAGCGCGGTGCGCGTTACCGGATCTACGAGCACGCCGCGGAGGGGGGGACGGAGGCGGTCAGCGCGCTGCGCGGGAACCCCGTCGAGCAGGCCGCCAAGTGCCTCGTGGTGATGGTGAAGCTGAGCAAGAAGACCAAGCGGTATGTGCTGGCGGTCGTGCCGGGTGACCGGCGGGTGGATCTCGGGGCGGTGAAGGCCCTGCTGGGCGGTGCGTACGCCGGGTTCGCCACCCCCGAGGTCGCGGAACGGCTGGCGCGCAGTGTCAGCGGGACGATCCTGCCGTTCTCCTTCGACGAGGAGCTGGCGCTGGTCGTCGATCCGGCGCTGCTGGAGCAGCCGGAGATCTTCTTCAACGCGGCCCGGCTGGACCGTTCGCTGGCGCTGGCCACGGCGGACTATGTGGCGATCGCGGAGCCACGGGTCGAACCGATCGCGGGCTGAGACGACGACAGGGGCGGCCGGGAGAGATCCCGGCCGCCCCTGCGTGCCGTCCTGCGGTGCCGGCACCTCATGCGGTGCCGGCACCCTTCATGCCGTCATCAGTGCACGGCAGGAAGGTCCAAGGCACCCACGAGGGCCTTGGCCGTAGCCGGCTTGGGCGTGGCGTGCGGGGCGCAGGTCACGTCCTTGGCGTCGGTCTTCCCGGTCAGGAAGTACGCGTCGACCCGGTCGTTGATGCACGGGTTGACCTCGCCGGTGACACCGTGCGATCCGGCGTCCCGCTCGGTGATCAGGCGGGAGCCCTTGAGGCGGCGGTGCAGCTCGACCGCGCCGCCGTAGGGCGTGGCCGCGTCGCGGACGCTCTGCACGATCAGCACGTTCGGCAGACCCTTGCCGGTCTTGACGTCGACCGGCCGCTGCTGCTTGACGGGCCAGGTGGCGCAGGGCAGGTTCATCCAGGCGTTGGACCAGGTCATGAACGGTGCCTGCTGGTGGATGCGGGTGTTGTCGCGGTCCCACTTCTTCCAGCTGGTGGGCCACTTGGCGTCGGTGCACTCGACGGCCGTGTAGACCGCGTTGCCGTTCTCCGAGGCGATGTTGCCCGCGGTGTCCTTGAGGTTCGGACCGGCGTTCTCCACCAGCGGCTTGCTGTCACCGGCGAGGTACGCGCTCCAGACCTCGGCGACCGAGGCCCACATGGAGTCGTAGTACGGCGCGTTCTGGAAGAAACCGGTCAGCTCGGCGGGGCCGACAACGCCGCCGATGGGCTTCTTCTTGGCGGTCGCCCGCAGCTTCTCCCAGGCCGCCTGGACCTTCTTGGGGGTGTTTCCGATGTGGTACGTGGCGTCGTTCTTGGCCACCCACTTCTTCCAGTCGCCCCAGCGGGTCTCGAAGGCGAGGTCCTGGTCGAGGTTGGCCTGGTACCAGACCTTCTCGCGGGAGGGGTCGACGACGCTGTCGACGAGCATCCGCCGGACGTGCCCGGGGAAGAGCGTCGCATAGACCGCGCCCAGGTAGGTGCCGTAGGAGACGCCCAGGTAGTTGAGCTTCTTCTCACCGAGCGCGGCACGGATCACATCGATGTCGCGGGCGGTGTTCGGGGTCGTCATGTGCGGCAGCAGGCTGCCGCTGCGCTCGGCACAGCCGTCGGCGTACTGCTTGGCGAGCTTGCGCTGGGCGCGCTTGTCGGCCTCGCTGTCGGGCACCGGGTCGGCCTTGGGCGCCTTGACGAACTCCTGCGGGTCCATGCAGGAGATCGGCGCGGAGTGACCCACGCCCCGGGGGTCGAAGCCCACGAAGTCATAGGCCTTGGCGGTCTTGGCCCAGAGCGGGTTCTTGGTGGTGATGCGGGTCGGGAACTTCATGCCCGAGCCGCCGGGGCCGCCCGGGTTGTAGAGGAGGGATCCCTGGCGCTGCTTCTTGCCGCCGGTGCTGAGGGCACGGTCGACGGCGATCTTGATGGTGCGGCCGTTCGGCTTGGCGTAGTCGACCGGGACGGTGACATAGCCGCACTGGACCGGCGACTTGAGGCCCCAGTCCGCGGGGCAGTCCTGCCAGTCGATGCCCTTCTTGGCTGCGCGTGCGGCGGCGGTCGCCACACCGCGCGCTTCGGCCGAACCGCGCTGGTGCTGCTCACCCGCCTGGGCGGGCGTGGCGGATATCGCGCCGGCGAGAAGCGCTCCGGACACCAGAGTTCCGGCGGCGCCGAGCGCTGCTGTTTTTCTCACGTGGTCAATTCCCCCTGCATGGTGTGCCACTTGTGGCGGCGTTGATCACAGGCTTACGGAGGGATCCTGTCGTGTGCCGTCCCCTCTTGAACAGGTTTGACCCGCACTTCTTTACCAACCTGTAGGTTTCTTGCCGCGCCGGTTGCCTGCCGGGGCCCGGAAATGGCCGCCAGGCGGCGCCTCCCGGACGAGTTCGCTCCGTAGGCGGCGCGGACACCGGCGCCGCCGAACTGCGGGCGAACGGCCGGACATCGCAGGGGAACCTCACCATTCCGGCCAAGACCTCCGGCCCATGACGCGCCCTCCCGCACCACCCGAACCCCATCGGTGACATCCTCAACTTGGTCCGGACTTGGGGCCGTTGGCGGCCGACAGAAGGCGAACCAGCAGGCCGGGCCGCTCGCCGGGGAGCGCGGGGACAGGGGCGACCTGGTGGCGTGCGGGGCAGCGCGATGGCCACCAAGGGGGCACGCAGGGGCGAGAATACGTCAATTGCCGTAGACCTGTCCCTCAGGCATGTGCCAGCCGCACAGCTTCAGTAACCTTCCGTGAGGGCTCTCCCACTCACCGCCACGGGAGGGCTTCGGCGTTTTCGCGCTGTCAGAGCCGTCGCGAAGGAGATCCGAAGTGCCGGGTATCGATCAGGTGTTGTCCCAGGCCATGGGAATCCCGGGCGTTCTGGGCGCCGGACTGATCGACTGGACCAGTGGTCTGACACTCGGCACGGCGGGGCAGGCGCCCCACGGCGATCATGACGCGGCCGCCGCCGACACCGCCGAAGTGGTGCAGGCCGTGGCACGCAACGCCACCTTCGACACCTCGGGCGCCGGTGGCCCCTCTCTCGAAGACCTAATCATCACGGCCGAGGGCAGCTATCACCTCATCCGTTTTGTGCACACGGCCTTCGACAGCCAGACCTATCTCTACCTCTGGCTCGACCGCGCCCAGGCCAATCTCGCCGTCGCCCGGCTGCGGCTGCGCGATCTGGCGGCGGAGCTGGTCGCGTCCTGAGAACGCGCTCCGCCACACCGCACGAACGCCAAAGGAACCAGCCATGGGCCTGCCCATATCCCCCCGCCCGCCCGCACCGACCGGGCTGCTCGACCGGTGCGCCGCCGAGCGGGTCACCGGCGCCCTCCAGGGTCCGCACGGCTGTTTCTACCTTCTCGACGGCGCGGTCTACTGCGTCGAGGGCACCGCCGCCCCCGGTCTCGGCATCCGCCTCATCGCGGCCGGCAAGGTGCCGCCGCAGGGCTGGCAGTACGCCGCCGAGAGGGCGGGACCACAGCAGCGAGGCGCCCAATTCCTGGTCAGCGAGGGCTGGTTGACCCAGAGCGAACTGGAGATATGCCATCTCGCCGCCCTCCTCGACGCGGCGTTCTTCGCCCTCCCCCTGCCACCCGAGGCCACCTCCTTCACGCCCGGGACCGCCCACTGGCTGGGTGTCGTACGGCCCATCAGCGCCGGCGCACTCCAGCAGGCGACGGCCCGCCGCCGGGCACTGCTCGACCGGCTCCACCCCTGGGCGGCGGTCGACTCCTCCCCCGTCATACCCGTCCGCCCGCGCACCTCGGCCCCCACCACGGGCCGCCAACGGCGGCTGCTGGACCGCGCCGACGGCCGGCACACCCCGCAGGAACTGGCCCGCCTGCTCGGCCAGTCCGCGTTCGCGACGCTGCTCGACATCCGCCGCCTGGCCGCCGCTGGCCTCGTTCAGCTGCCCCCGGCACCGACCGCACTCCCCCGGCGTCGGCCCGGCGCCTGCCTGGACGGCAGTCCGGCCCCCGCCGAAGGACGCCCCACCCCGACCTGGCAACTACCGGTTCCGGACCTCCTCGATACCGCCGATCCGGATATTGCCCTCCTTGTCCGACTGCGTACGGCATTGGAGGAGAACCTGTGAGCCCTTGCGCACGAAGACCGTGCACCCCATGAGGCGCGTCATCGGAAAGCGCGCCCGGAAAAGGAGACTGATGACGATCGAACCCCGGATACGGGATGAATTGCGCACGCTGCGCGATCAGGTACGCCATTTCCAGGGCGGGATGGTGGCGAGCGTGGACGGCATGGTGATCGCCCACGATCTGCCGGACATCGAACCGGACGGACTGGCCGCGCTCACCGCCGCCGCGATCGGCGTCGCCAAACGCCTCACCGAGGCCACCGGACAGGGCGCCTTCGAGGAATCCCTGACCCGCGGTGCCGGCGGCTACATCGCCGCCTATTCGGCCGGGCGCCGAGCGGTCCTGACGGCCGTGGCCAGCACGGACACCAACGTGGGGCGACTCCATCTGCAGGCCCGGAAGGCCGCGGAACGGATCGGCGCCCTCGTGGACACGGCGCCCCACCGATAGGAACACGCACCCGCCTGGAGCACACCCCCCACGTCCCCGCCCACACGCAGAAATTCCAGAACCCCGGAACCCCCGGAACCCGGAAACACCGTCAAGGAATCGAAAGGTCTGACCCCTCATGGCTCAAATGGAATCCGCTCTCGCCGACGCGATGTCGACCATCGAGGGCGCGGTCGGCGTCGCCCTGGTCGACTACACCAGCGGTATGGCGCTGGCCACCCTGGGCGACAATCAGGCGCTGGACCTCAATATCGCGGCGGCCGGCAACACCGATGTCGTACGCGCCAAGATGCGCACCATGGAGATGCTGGAACTCCAGGGCGCCATTGAGGACATGCTCATCACCCTGACCGCGCAGTACCACATCATCCGCCCGGTGTCGGGCAAGAGCGGCAGCGGCCTCTTCCTGTATCTGGTACTGGACCGCAAGCGCGCCAACCTCGCGCTGGCGCGCCACCGTCTGGCCCGGCTGGAGGCCGACCTGGAGGTCTGAGCGGAGCGCCGCCGTCACCCGGCGGCGGCGCTCCGGGCGGCCTCGTCCAGCAGGCGCCGCAGCCGTAGCGCGTCCGGGGCGACGGCCGTGGCCAGGGCCGCGGGACCGGCGAGCTGCGCCAGGACCCCCTGTCCCGCGCCGCCGTCGGACCGCTCCCCCGCCGCGCCGCCGTCGGACCGCTCCCCTGCCGCATCACCCAACAGCCGCACCTCGACTGGACACTGCTCGAACTCCGGCTTCACGACGAGCAGTTGACCGAGGGCGCGGTGTCCGTCCAGGACGGCCGAGGTGTCCCAGCCGGGGGCGCCGGGCCCGTACGCCGTCTCCTGGTCGAGCAGGGTCCGCCCGCCCCGGCGGACGATCAGCCGGCTGCGCAGCGCGCCGGTCTCCTCACCGCTGCGCCCCAGGACCTGTTCCTCGCGGAGTACCAGGTGCGCGGTGGGGGCCAGTTCCACGGTGGTGGTCATCCGCAGCGCGCTGCCGGCCGCGGAGATCAGCGGTTCGGGCAGCCAGTCGAGCCGGGCACCGTCGCCCACCGTCAACCGCACATCGTAGGTGGCGTGGTCGGCCGTGCGGCCGGGCAGCGCAACGGTCGCGGCGGCGGCCGTGACCTGCAGTGCGGTGCCCGCCTCGGCGGTGGCTTCGATGGCCAGCCGGTCGCCGCCGAGGGGAGCGCTCATGGCGCCCACGACGCAGACCCGGGCCTCCCGGCCGGGCCCGCGGATCCGGCGCAGCGCGAGCGGGCCGTCGCCGTCGAGGACGGGCAGCCGGGCGGTGCCTCCCCCCTCATCGGCCCGCGCGACGATGCGGGCGGTGGCGCGCAGGCCGGCGGCCGGCGCGGCGACGGTCTGCGGCGGCACCACCGACGTGGGGAGGGCGAGGGTCATGCCGGGCCCGCGGTCCAGTCCGCCAGCCGCTCCCGGACCCACTCCGTCACGGGCTGGACGCCGTTCGCCGACTTCAGCGCGGTGAAGGCGACGGGGAGGTCGCCGCGTTGGGCCTTGGCGTCGCGGGCCATGCCGTCGAGGTCGACGCCGACGTAGGGGGCGAGGTCGGTCTTGTTGATGACGAGGAGGTCGGAGGTGGTGACGCCGGGGCCGCCCTTGCGGGGGATGTCGTCGCCGCCGGCGACGTCGATGACGAAGATCTGGGCGTCGACCAGGCCCTTCGAGAAGGTCGCGGTGAGGTTGTCGCCGCCCGATTCGACCAGCACGAGATCGAGTGGACCGACCGCTTCTTCCAGGTCCTCGACGGCTTCGAGGTTGGCGGAGATGTCATCGCGGATGGCGGTGTGCGGGCAGGCGCCGGTCTCGACGGCGGAGATCCGCTCGGCGGGCAGGACGGCCTCGCGGAGCAGGAATTCGGCGTCCTCGCGGGTGTAGATGTCGTTGGTGACGACGGCGAGGGACAGCTCGTCGCGCAGCGCCCGGCAGAGCGCGGCGACCGTGGCGGTCTTGCCGGTGCCGACCGGGCCGCCCAGCCCGATCCGCAGGGCGCGCCGGGTGCCGTCCTCCCGTACCGGGTCGGGGGCGCTGTAGGTGTAGCGCTCGGGGAAGGTGTCCTTGTGGTCGAGATGCATCCGGTCTCCGTAAGCGTTCAGGGGTGTGGTGAGGGCGTTCAGGACGCGAAGAGGCGTACCGGCCAGGCGGCATGCTGCTGTGCGGTGATGTCCAGCAGCGGCGCGGAGGCGGCGGGCAGTGCGTCGGCTCCTTCGGTGGCGACGCGTCGCGCGGCTTCGGCGCCCTGTTCCGCGACCCGGTCGAGGTCGGCGGTGAGGCGGGCGAGCACCGCGGTGGCGTCGAAGGGGTCCAGGCTCAGCAGCCGGACCGCAGCGGTGGCCGGGCCGCTGATGTTCTCGTAGGCCACGGCGTACGCGGCATCGAGCGGCGGCAGTCCGGCGGACCGGGCGGCCAGGCCCAGGACGACGGGCTGGTGGGCACCCCGGGGGCGGGCCACGGCGAGTGCGTCGAGTGCGGCGCTCGGCCAGGTGGCGCGGGCGGCCCGCATCATCTGCCGGCCGAGCCGCCGGGCGACCTGCCGCAGCGCCGGTACGGGCGTACGGGCGTCGGCGGCGTCGTCCAGAAGGAGCGGGTCGTGGCCGGCCGCGGCCGCGGCGGCGAGCCCCGCGGCGACCAGGCCCGCGGTGTGCAGCCGGCCCCGGCAGAAGGCCTCCAGGGTGGCGGCGTCCTTGATACGTCCCGCGGCGACGGCCGGTTCGGCGCCGCCCGAGTGGGCGTGCCCGCCGGCGGGGAACCGGCCGTCGGCGAGGACGAGCAGCGCTGCGCGGCTCATCGGTGGTACGTGTCCTTCGTCAGGGTGCTCATCGGTGACACCTCAGAAGAGGAAGTACCGCTGGGCCATGGGGAGTTCGGTGGCGGGACGGGGTTCGACCACCTCGTCGTCGATGGTCACCGTGAAGGTGTCCGGGTCGACATGGACGCGCGGCAGGGCGTCGTTGTTCCGCATATCGGCCTTGGTGACGCCGCGGGTGCTGCGGATCGCCTCGAAGGACTTGGCCAGCGGGAGGCGCTCGGGGAGACCGTCCGCCAGGGCCTGCGGGGAGACGAAGTTGACCGAGTTGCTGCCCGGGGCCCTGCCGGTGGCGCCGAACATCGGGCGGGGCAGGACCGGCTGCGGAGTAGGGATGGACGCATTGGCGTCGCCCATCTGCGCATAGGCGATCTGGCCGCCCTTGATGACCAGCTGCGGCTTGACGCCGAAGAACGCCGGGTCCCACAGGACGAGGTCGGCGAGCTTACCGTCCTCGACGGAGCCGACGAGATGGTCGATGCCCTGGGCGACGGCCGCGTTGAGGGTGTACTTCGCGACATAGCGGCGGGCTCGGTGGTTGTCCGCGCGGCCGTCGCCGGGCAGGGCGCCGCGGCGCCGCTTCATCACATGCGCGGTCTGCCAGGTGCGCAGCACGACCTCGCCGATCCGGCCCATCGCCTGGGCGTCCGAGGCCATGATCGAGATGGCGCCGAGGTCATGCAGGATGTCCTCGGCGGCGATGGTGGAGGGCCGGATCCGGGACTCGGCGAAGGCCAGGTCCTCGGGGACGGCCGGGTTGAGGTGATGACAGACCATCAGCATGTCGAGGTGCTCCTCGACGGTGTTGACGGTGTGCGGCCGGGTGGGGTTGGTGGAGGCGGGCAGGACGTTCGGCTCGGAGACCATCGCGATCATGTCGGGGGCGTGGCCGCCGCCGGCGCCTTCGACATGGAAGGCGTGGATCGACCGGCCGGCGATGGCGGCGAGGGTGTCGCCGAGGAAGCCGGCCTCGTTGAGGGTGTCGGTGTGGACGGCGAGCTGCGCGCCGCTCTCCTCGCAGACGGTCAGACAGGCGTCGAGGACGGCGGGCGTGGCGCCCCAGTCCTCGTGGATCTTGAAGCCGAGGATGCCGGCCCGCAGCTGGTCCCGCATCGACGCGAGGGAGGTGGTGTTGCCCTTGCCGAGCAGTCCCACGTTGACCGGGAGCGAGTCCATCGACTCCAGCATCCGGGCGACATGCCAGGCGCCGGGGGTGATGGTGGTGGCCTTGCTGCCCTCGGCAGGTCCGGTGCCGCCGCCGATCATCGTGGTGACGCCGGAGGCCAGCGCCTCGTCCGCCTGCTGCGGGCAGATGAAGTGCACATGGGTGTCGATGGCGCCGGCGGTGAGGATCTTGCCGTTGCCCGCGATGACCTCGGTCTCGGGGCCGATGACCAGGTCGGGGTGGACGCCGTCCATGGTCTCGGGGTTGCCGGCCTTGCCGAGGGCGGCGATCCGGCCGTCGCGGATGCCGACGTCGGCCTTGACGATGCCCCAGTGGTCGAGCACGACCGCGCCGGTGATCACGGTGTCGGGGGTGCCCTCGGCACGGGTGGCGCGGGACTGGCCCATCGATTCGCGGATCACCTTGCCACCGCCGAAGACGGCCTCGTCGCCGGCCCGGCCGGGCCCGCCCGAGCGGTCTTCGGTGATCTCGATGACGAGGTCGGTGTCGGCGAGCCGGATGCGGTCGCCGGCGGTGGGGCCGAAGAGGTCGGCGTACGCCTGGCGGGTGAGTTCAGCCATCGAGGGTGCCTCCGGTCTCGCCCCGCAGGCCCATGACGATGCGCTTGCCCCCGATGGGGACGAGTTCGACCTCGGTGGGGATGCCGGGCTCGAAGCGCACGGCGGAGCCGGCCGGGACGTTCAGCCGCTTGCCGTGCGCGGCCGCGCGATCGAAGTCGAGGCCGGGATTAGCCTCGGCGAAGTGGTAGTGGGAGCCGACCTGGACGGGGCGGTCGGCGGCGTTGAGGACGGTCATCCGTGTGCAGGGAAGGCCTTCGTTGAGGCGCACCGGCTCGTCGGCGTGGAGGATCTGGCCCGGGATCATTGTCTGCTCTCCCCGTTCAGTTGATGGGTTCGTGAACGGTGACGAGCTTGGTGCCGTCGGGGAAGGTGGCCTCGACCTGCACGTCGTGGATCATCTCGGGGACGCCGTCCATGACGTCGTCGCGAGTGAGCACCTTGCGACCGGAGGACATCAGCTCGGCGACGGTACGGCCGTCCCGGGCGCCTTCGAGGATGTGCACGGTGAGCAGCGCAATCGACTCCGGATGGTTCAGCTTCACCCCCCGGGAGCGGCGTTTTTCGGCCACGTCTGCCGCCACATGAATCATCAGGCGCTCCTGTTCATGCGGGGTCAGTTGCATACCTTCCACCTCACAGTCTTCCCGCCCGGACACATTCGCCCAGGTCACAGGCGTGGGCACACCCGTGTCGATAGATGTAGCACGCAGCGATTAAAGGAGGAGCAAACCGACTTCCAGCACTTGGCCATCAAGAGCCCCACGCCAGGAGGCTAGTTCGGCGGGATTTCATCGGCGTTACAACCAGGGACGTGTCGGCACCCCTTCTTACGCCTGAGGTAACGCGGCGTCATCACCACCCGTTACGGAGCGGCCACCGACTCCCGGAACGACCGCAGGCCCGTCACCTCCCGGGCCGGGCAGGGGATCCGGTGGCGAAATCCACCCCTTGAAGGCCACTCAAGCCCACGGAACAGATGACCGCCATGCGCCATGAATCACCACTATCGGCGTAAACCAGACCCATCTCGCTCGCCGAACACGACTGTCCGGTATGCGCTCTTGACGATTTCGAAAGTGATCGCAATTCTCATGTGCGCGTCAAAACAAGCTCCAACCCCCCACACCAGGAGCCATATCGTGACTCGTTCCACCCGAATACGCCGGGCCGCGCTGGCCACCGGCGCCGTCGCCGCCGTTGCCGCCACCGTCTTCACCGCGGCCGGCGCCTACGCCGGGACCGCTCCGGCGGCCGCCCCGGACATCGACGTCAAGGCCGTCAAGGGCGATCTGGACCAGCTCCAGTCGATCGCCGACGCCAACGGCGGCAACCGCGCCCACGGGCAGCCGGGCTACAAGGCGTCCGTCGACTTCATCAAGGGCAAGCTGGACAAGGCCGGATTCACCACCAAGGTCGAGGAGTTCGACGGCGGCGGCGCCAAGGGCTACAACCTCGTCGCCGACTGGCCCGGCGGTGACGAGAGCAAGACCGTGATGGCCGGCGCCCACCTGGACTCGGTGTCCGAGGGCCCCGGCATCAACGACAACGGCTCGGGTTCGGCCGGCATCCTCGAGGTGGCGCTCGCCGTCGCCAAGGCGGAGCTCAAGCCCACCAAGCACCTCCGGTTCGCCTGGTTCGGCGACGAAGAGGACGGCATGGTCGGCTCGCGGGCCTACGTCGACAAGCTCGGCGCCGACAAGTCGAAGATCGACTCATATCTGAACTTCGACATGATCGGCTCGCCGAACCCGGGCTACTTCGTCTACGACGACGACACCCGCCTGGAGAAGGTCTTCAAGGACTTCTTCGCCAAGAAGAACCTCGCCACCGAGAAGGAGACCGAGGGCGACGGCCGCTCGGACCACGCCTCCTTCAAGGACGTCGGCATCCGCGTCGGCGGCCTCTTCTCCGGCGCCGACTACAAGAAGACCGAGGAGCAGGCGAAGAACTGGGGCGGCGAGGCCGGCAAGGCGTTCGACGCCTGCTACCACCAGTCCTGCGACACCTCGAAGAACATCGACGACAAGGCGCTGGACAACAACACCGACGCCATCGCGCACGCGCTGTGGGAGCTCAGCTCCTGATCCACCTGCACCCTCGCACGGTCAGCACACGCTGACCGTCAGCTCTCGCGACCCGGCCGCCGGTCCCCGGCAGCCGGGTCGCGGTGTTCTGCGGCGATACCGAACCGTCGCCATTCGCCCGGAGCGGACGGCAGCTGCCGCACGGTGGAGACCGTGCTGATCACCTGCTCCTCCTCCGCACCCTGCTCACGCCGCCCCAGCTCTTCAAGTAGCTGCAGGTCAGCGGCGGACACCAGGGCAACCAGCGGCTTGCCGTGACGGGTGACGACCACCCGCTCACCGCCATAGACAACGCGGTTGATCAGATCCGCCAGCTCCGCTCGGGCTTGCGTCACCGGAATTTCGTAGGCCATGCTCCTAGCCTATGTAATATCTACCTGGTCCGCCGTGGTCCGTGGCAACGGCGAATGTCCAGGTCAGAGGTTCTCGCGTGCTCCCGTGCGCTCTCGTTTGTGAGAGATGTGTGAGACGAAGAGCTCTTTGGTCGCACTGAACGCTGACGGGCCTCCAGTGCGGCGGAACGCCCCACTCCACCGGCCCCGCACGGAGCTCCGGCCAGGCGGATGCCTGCCCGCCGACGCACCGGAGGCTGGGCGGATCTCCACCCAGCCTCCACATCGGCAAGCCGTGGTAGGCACCATGCGCGGCGGTGTGCTCCCGGCGGTTTGGCTCGCCCATCGTCTCGGGATCCGCGACGTGCGGACCGTCGAGGTCACCCACACCACCGACGACGGCATCAATGCCGCCAAGACCCGGCTGCCGGCCGCCCGAAACCCCGCCTCGCTCGGCGACCTGACGGGCCTGGACGTGCTGCTCGTCGACGACATCGCTGGCAGCGCTTCCTCGCCCCTGTGCCTGCCGGACGCTCCTGGAACGGGAGGCGGGGGCACAGGGCCGCCGACCGGTGAGGTGGCCGGGACGACGGGCACAGAACGCACCGCACCCGCCGGTGATCACTAGGCTGCTGGGCCGACCGTGTGGGTGCCGCACTCAGTCCCTCAGCCAGGTGAGGCAATGCAGAGGGATGCCTCGGCACGAATGCCATGCTTTCCGGCGGTACGCAATGTGGATCCGAGGAACCGCACAGGCTCCGACCGAGCGCCGCGGTGGCCGCCACTGCGACTCCTGCCGCGAGACGAAGGCCACCACGGCGCGGCGATAACTGCTTCAACATGTGTCACTCCAGGAGGTGTCGATCCGGACAGAACACGAAGGCGCGAACGGGCGGCCTCTGCCAGGTAGGTGGGCCGTTGAGCTGGCTACCGCCTTCGTCTGGAGAAGCAGGCTAGAAGTGGCCTGTGTCCTTGTATCGCCGGTCATGTAACGGAATTAAGCGGAAGCTTCTCAGAACACCGCTAATTGGAGGCAAGTCTCTCAAAGGCCCAGTAAACGGTACGTAGGCCCATCATTTCGCAAGCAAGGAGGGCCTTTGGGCTGGCCAAGGATGACTTCGATTTCGCAGCGGGCGTGGTGAACGTCCGGCGCCAGCTCAGGTGGGACTCGAAAGGTCGGCCGTACTTTTACCTCCCCAAGGGAGGCAAAACGCGCACCGTCCCTCTACCCATGCGCCAAGCACGGCATGGCGGACGCCCTGCGGGCCGCGGTCGCATCCGGCGCGGACCCCTTCGCCGAGACGCTCGACAAGCTCGGCACCGCGATCGGCACCCTGCTGCACGCCGACGCCGAAGCGGGCCTCATGCGACCGGACATCGACCCCCTCGACGTCGGCTTCAGCCTCGCCGGCGTCGCACTGATCACCGGCGCTCCCACCCAACGTGAACGGGCCGGCCGCCTCCTCGACCGGCTCCTCGACGGGCTCCGCTACGGAGCAGACCGATAAAATCTCCCTTGGCGCGCCGCACGGGCCCGGCAGTGGGCAGCACCTGGACACCACGCAGATGCGCTGTTCCACGCGCCGACGGCCCTCCAGGTCCGCAGCCCGTGGCGCTCGCCCACTCATGGCGCGCGGGAGAAGCGGATGCTGAGATCCAGGGCATAGGACCCGCACAGGGGTTCCGACGCGGTCGACTCACCAAGGCCGCGGCGCAGATCCTCCAGGTGCTTGAGCTGCACGGCCCGCCGGATCCCCGGCCGAACCGGGTCCACGGGCACTCCTGAACGGGCACCCCCATGGCCCTGTCGCGCATACTGGAATGTATGCCGCATATGGCCGGACTGTACGAGCGAAGCGGCGAGCTCAAGGTCTTGCGGGCGGCGATGGATGCGACCCGCGGCGGCCATGGAGAAGCCGTGATGATCGAAGGTGCGCCCGGAATCGGAAAAACCAGTCTGCTGTCCGAAGCCAAGCGGATCGCTGTTTCCGCCGGTTTTCAGGTGGCCTGCGCGCGAGGATCGGAATTCGAGAGCGACTTCCCCTTCGGAGTGGTACGGCAGCTCTTCGAACCGCTCCTTGCACGGATGACGGTGGAAGATCGACAACGTATCCTGTCCGGCACCGCAGGTCAGGCGGCGATCGTACTGAAGAGAGTGGTTCCCGAACGCTCCCCCGGCGGGGATTTCTCCATGCTTCATGGGCTGTACTGGCTGACCGCAGATATCTGCGATGAGCAGCCCCTCATCATTGCCGTCGACGATCTGCACTGGGCGGACAGCGATTCGCTGAAGTTTCTCAATTATCTTATGCCGCGCCTCGAGGACATCCCGGTCTGCGTGGTGGGGACCCTCAGACCATTTGAAACGAATTCCCAGTCGCATACACTCGACCAGATTGTCACCGCATCGCCATCGGTGCTCGTTTGTCCGTCCAGGTTGAGTGCCGAGGCATCGGCCTCGCTCGTCATCAGTGAATTCGCGAAATCCGGGGCACCCGAACCGGAGGACCGCGACTTCCTCTCCGCCTGCTGGTCTGCTACCGGCGGGAATCCCCTCCTGCTCAAGGAGCTCACCGAGGCACTCGCCGCCGAGCACGTCGTACCCATCGCGGTGCACATTCCGCAGGTCTACGCCCTGGGCCCGCGCGCGATCGCCCGGCGGGTGGCGATGTGGATGCGGCGCCTCCCCCAAAGCTGTGGGCCACTGACCTGGGCCATCGCGGTGCTCGGAGACGGTGCGAACCTCAGTCATGCGGCGGAGCTGGCGGGGCTTGACAGAGACGAGGCACTTCAGGCAGCGAAGAACCTCGAACACGCCCAAATCCTCCACACCGCCGTACCGATGGACGTGATGAACCCCCGGTGGGGGTTTGTGCATCCGCTCGTGCGTGCCGCCGTGTACGAGGAGATCCCACCGGCCGATTGCCACCGCGCACACCGGACCGCCGCGCACCTGCTCCGGGACTCCAAGGTCGAGATCGAGAAAGTCGCCCTGCACCTGCTGCGCACCTTGCCCTCCGGGGACGCCGAGACCGTGAACCTGCTGTGGGCGGCGGCGCGGAGCGCCCTGGCCCGCGGCTCCCCGGAGACCGCGGCGAAGTATCTGCGCCGCGCCCTGGCCGAGCCCCCGCCAACCGGTGACCGGCTCGACCTGCTCTTCACCCTCGGCAGCGCCATGCGGCGGGTGGACAGCGCGGCAGCCGTTCCGTATCTCACGGAGGCACACGAGCTGTCCGGGCCGTCCCGGCAGCGCGTCGAAATCGCACTGGCCCTCGGCGACGCGCTGCTCGCGCTGCGGCGCGCCGAAGAAGCCCTGGCGATCTGGCAGCAGGCCCTGGCCGATACGACACCGCAGGACACCGAGCTGATCTACCAGCTGAACGCCTGCATCCTGTCGATCCCGCTCTACGAACCCGGCCGGCCGGATCTGCGTAAGGACATCCTCGGCCGCGTTGCGGCACTGCGCTCCCCCAAACCGAGCGAGAGCATGGGCGGCCGGTACCTGGACTGCGTCATCGCCGGGCACGACGCGGTCATCGGCGACCCGCGGGCGGTCGTCCGGGCACAGCGCGCGCTCCACGACGCGCCGACCAGGCCGTCCGACGGACAGATGTCGCTGTCCTTCGGCTGGCTGGCTCTGATCAGCGCCGACCGCAGGGAGGTCCTGGGCAGTCTGGACGCCGCGGTCGAGCAGGCGCACCGGCAGGGGTCGGTCAACGACCTGACCGGCGCCCTGTGCTACCGCGCGATGGCGTGGCTGTACCAGGGCAATCTCGACGAGGCCGCCGCGGACGCCTCGGACGCGATGCACGCCGTCGACGCGTCCTCGCTGCATCTGCGCCGGCTGCTCCTCGGCCCCGTCCAGGCCGAGGTGCAGATCGAGCAGGGTGCGCTGTCGCGTGCGCAGGCCACACTGGAGTGGACCGGAGTTCCCGATCCCGCGCCGCTCACCGGGCTGATGTACTGCGTGCTGTACAGCCGCTCCCACCTCCTGCGCCTCCAGGGCCGCACGACGGAGGCCCTCAATACCGCGCTGGCTGCAGGCGCGTCGTTCAGCGCGGCCGGCGGGGACAACCCCGCCATCGTCCCCTGGCGGTCGGAGGCTGCCCTGTGCCTGCATCTGCTCGGCCGGGACGAGGAGGCCAGGACCATGGCCGACGCCGAGCTCAGACTGGCCCGTTACTGGAGCGCGCCCCGGGCCCTCGGCCGCGCGCTGCGCATCGCCGGCACGCTGTGCGAGGGCAACGCGGACGTCGGTCTGCTGCGCCAGGCGGTCACCCGGCTGGAGGGCTCCCCGGCCCGCCTGGAGTACGCCAAGGCGCTGGCGGACTACGGGGCGGCGCTGCGCCGGCACGGCGTACGGAGCCAGGCGCGGACCTTGCTCAGCGACGCCCTGGACATCGCCGAGTCCCGTAGCGCGGCGCCCCTCGTCCAGCAGATCAAGGACGAGCTGCATGTGGCCGGAATTCGCCCGCGGCGCCATGCGGTCACCGGTCTGCAGTCGCTGACACCGAGTGAGCAACGGGTCTACGACCTCGCCGTCGGCGGGCACACCAACCGGGAGATCGCGCAGCAGCTGTTCGTCACGGCCAAGACAGTGGAGGTCCACCTGTCCAGCGTCTACCGGAAGCTCGGCGTCACCAGCCGACGCCAGCTCGGTGGACTCTCGGAGCCGTCCCACACTGCGGACGAACCGGAGTAACTCATGTCCGCAGTGCCCGACGCGAAGCCACCCCCAGCCCCGGATGGACCGCAGGGCAGAGCCCGCAGCAGCCGCAGAATGCGCTTCGCGCCCCGAATCCGGCACAAGCTGCTGGCCCTCTGCATCGCCCTCATGGTCCCTCTCGGGGTGGCCACGTTCTCCCTGGTCGACCAGCAGAACAGCAAGATCGACTTTACTCGGACCGAGCTGAGCGGCGTCCGGTACCTGCGTCCCTTGAGCGCATTGGTGCAGGACGTCTCCGACCGCCGCGCGCTGCTGCACCGCGAGATCACCGGAGAGTCCGTACCGAGGAGCCGCTTCGCGGCAGCCGACCGCGTCGTCAGGGCGGACTTCACGGCGCTCATGCAGGTCGACCGGCGGCTGAGGGAGCCGCTGCACACGACCGGCGCCAGTGGGGATCCCAGCGCAGCAGCACCGCTGGTGACCCGCATCGAAGGAGAGTACCGCGCTGCGAGAGACGGGCTGGTCGCCCAGAGAGCGGAGCTTGGTCATGACCGATAGCAACGCCGTGACGGACAGAACCGAAAGGAAAGGGCGCATCTTGGTCGTGGACGACGATCGCACGAACCGCATGATGCTCACCTATCGCCTGGAAATGGCCGGGCTGGAGACCGCGACATCCGAGAACGGGCTCGAAGCTCTGCAGATGCTGCGGGAGAGCGACTTCGATGTGGTGCTGCTCGACATCCTCATGCCGGGGATGGACGGCTACGCGACGCTCGATCTGATGAAGCACGATCAGCAGCTCAGCCGCACGCCCGTGATCATGATGTCGGCCGTCGGCGAGCTGGACAGTGTCATCCGCTGCCTCGAAATGGGCGCCGAGGACTATCTGCCGAAGCCCCTGGACCACCTCCTGCTGACGTCCAGGGTCAACAACATCCTGCTGAAGATCCGGCTCGAACAGGTGGAAAAGGCGCTCGCCGAACTCACCGAGGCCGTGCAGGCCATGGCCGGCGGTCCGCTCCCGGCCGGAGCCCTGGACCAGGTCGCCGGGCAAACCGACTCGGTCGGCCGTCTGGCACGACAGCTTCAGCAACTCGCGGCCGTGACGTCGGAGCGGTAGGCGCACGAGGCCCGGGAACGGCCCGCCACGCCGAGTAACCTCTGCTCGCCTGACGCAACCCGCGCCGGCCGGGCGGGTGCGGTACACCGGCGCCGGCCCGCCCCCGCCTCCTCCACCACCGCCCCGTTTCTCCGTCCACCGCACCGCCGTGCACCCGGCGCCCCGATTAGGGGTCGTACTAGGGGGTTCCCCTAACGACTGCCACAGGGCGCCGGGTGCACGGTGAAGGCATACATCAGCTCCCCGGCACAGCCGACGGCACGGAAAGAGGTGGGGCGGACGTGATGCCCCGGGTCGTTGTTCGCACACCACAGCCCTCCCGGGTGCCCCACCGGAGCCCGGGTGGCCTCCTGACTCCACCGGCCGCCCACGGTCCCGGAGAGAAGCGAGGGCGGAAAGATGTTCCCGAAACTGGAATCGTCCCTGGGCACGGCCCGACAACCGACGGCGGACACAGACCTGACGCCGTACGGCCTCTCCTGGTCCGAGCCTCACGCGAGGGCTCCTGTATGGCGGCCCCCACCCCTGCCATTCCAGCCCCCCGCTGCGGCGGATCCCGCTCGCCCGGACCGCATCGTGATGAGCACCGGCATTCGCACCCGCTCTGTCGCCGTACGTGAGGGCGTACTGCTCCCGCTGTGCCGTCTGTTGGGGCGGCTGGCGGCGACCGCCGCCGCGCTGGTTGCTCAGCTGGCCCGGTACCTGAGGGGGACACGCGGCAAAGTGATCTCACAGCCGCTCGAGTCGCATGTGTGCGCCGTGCCCCAGGCCCGGCGGATCATCCGGACCGAGCTGGCCCGATGGGGGCTGCCCGAGCATGTCGAGATCGCCGAACTCCTGGTGAGCGAACTGGTCACCAACGCGCTCCAGCACGCCTGGGGCCCCCTCCACCTGCGGATGTCCCACTCCCCCGTTGACCGGACGCTGCGCTGCGACATCGCCGACGGCCGCTCCGCCGCTCCGTCCGCTGACCGTCCACCCGCCCGCGCCGACGAGGACCACGGCCGAGGGCTGCACCTGGTCGACCAGCTCTCGACCCGCTGGGGCGCACGGCACACCGCCGCGGGGAAGACCGTCTGGTTCGAACTGCGCACCCCCGGCAGCAAGACCAGGGGCCGAGGGGGTCTGCGGCGGCGACTCTGATCGGTGGGGTACACGGCATGGCGACGGGCTCAGCTGGGCTGAGTTGCTCAACTCGTACGGCGCTCCAGCAGGGACACGTCAGGGGTACCCAGCAGTCCGGCGCCCCGCTCACGGTCTTGCGCACCCAGAGAGGTGGAAATGTGGAGCGCTTCTATCGAGCACACTCGCGCACGCCGGGTCTGCCCGATCTGATTCAGCGCCTTGGCGAGAACCATCAGGGCAGTGGCTCGGTGCCTGTTTCCACCGGACTCCTTCAAGGCGATGAGCGCCTGCTCGGCGTGGTTGGCCGCCGTATCACCCCTGTGTGCCCGCATATACGTCTCCGCGAGTCTGACGTTCGCCTGCCCCTCCCAGAACGGTTGATGGTTCTCGTGAAAGATCCTCAGTGCTTCGGTCAGCTGCGCTGTTGCGTCATCCAGCCGGTCGGCCTGGGCATAAGCCAGGCCTAAGGGCTGTCCCGCAATGATCGTGCGGAACGGCGTCGCAGGCGGCTGCCGGCTGGCCGTGGGTCAGCGCAGACCGGTCGCCCATGCCGTGAGTGTGGCGAAGTCGTTGCTGGTGAGACCGCAGCGGGGATCGACCCGGTGTAGGAGAGCGGGGCCGCTGTGATGCTCGCTCACCCAGGCGCGATCCGCCTCGGTGATCTCGTCGTCGATCCAGGCGAACGCCCGGCCTTTCGCCCACACGACGATCTCCGGCGTCTTCCAGAACACACCGTCCCCGGGCTCGGCCTGCGATGAAGGGCAGCTCGGGCAGTCCCAGGACCGGTGCGACGAAAGCGTTGGCTTCTTCCTCCCACGTGGTCGCCCACACCAGCTCGAAGGGGAGCGCGTCCAATGCCTGGCCGTGAGCCGGGTTGAGCCACACCCGCAGCGGTTTCACCGGCTTGTTCGGTAGCCCCCACTCAGCCAGCCGGCGCCGTTCGGCGGCCTCCCAGCGGGGCGTCAGAAGCCGGTGGGTCTGATAACCCTCGGGCGGTCGGTGCGGCTTCGCGGCATACGGATTCAGCGGCCCGTCGACATCCACCAACAGCACTGGGCGCACCAGCCCACCCCTCCTCGTTCTGCATCGCACGGTACCGGCCGACGGCGAGACCGCCCAGCCAGATCTCGGCAGTTAACGATCTAAGCGAGTGTGGCCTTCGACGCGGTGGGACGATCTTGATGTGACAGCAGTGATCACGGCGTCGGAGCCGTCTTGGATAGTCCCGTTCACCGGCCTGAACCCGCGCGCCTTCTACAAGCTGATCACGATGCTCCGCCGCGAAGGAGCTGAGGCGCTGCGGCCAGGGCGCCGGTGGTCACTGCCGTTGGAGGACCGGGTATTGCTCGTCGTCGCGTACTGGCGAACCAATCTGACACTCCGGCAGCTCGCCCCGCTGTTCGGCATTTCGAAGTCCGCAGCCGATCGGATCGTTGCCCGCACCAGCCCACTGCTCGCGCTCAAGCAGCGGCAGCGTTTCCGCAAGGACACGGTGCTCATCGTGGACGGCACTCTGGTCCCTACCCGTGACCACAGCATCGCCGAGCAGTCGAAGAACTACAGGTACTCCACCACTCATCAGGTCGTCATCGACGCCGACACCCGACATGTCGTCGTGGTCGGCCGGCCCCTTCCCGGGAATCGCAACAACTGCAAGGCATGGGAGGAATCCGGGGCCAAGGCCGCCATCGGTAACACCATGGCCATCGCCGACGGCGGCTACCCGGGCACTGGCCTAGCAATGCCCCACCGGCGCCGCAAAGGCGAAGAGCTCCCCGGGCTGGAAGCAGGAACACAACAAGTCCCACAAACAGGTCCGCGCCCGCGTCGAGCCCGCTTTCGCCCGTATGAAGACCTGGAAGATCCTGCGCGACTGTCGCCTCAAGGGCGACGGCGTTCATCACGCCATCAGCGGCATCGCCCGCCTGCACCACCTCACCCTCGCCGGATAGACGCGCCGCCCCCGGATGAGAGCTCGCCCCTGCCACGCCAAGATCAATGGGAGGCGTTTCTCGGTGATCTGGTTAATGGGCATGAGGGCTTCGCTCCTCGTGGCTGCGCGAAGCGAAGAGGGTGAGGGGCGGCGGCACCGGGGCGGGTGCCGCCGCCGCAGTGAACTGGCCTACTCAGCCTGGCTGTTCGTGTGTTCGGGCAGGGAGAACATCAGGGCCCGCATCGCGGCGAAGGTGCCGCCGAGCCGCCAGAGCACGCCGGTGAACGCGTCGCGGTTGGCTTCGCCGTCGGGTGAGCCGCCGGTGGCGGAGAAGAACACGAGGGCGGTCAGCGCGGCTCCGAAGGCGATGCCCAGCTGGGTCGCGGGGTTGGACAGGCCCGAGGCCGATCCGGCGTTCTCGTGCGGAACTTAGCGAGACATGTCGGCGATTGGTGTGCCGATCGAGCCGAAGCCGATGCCGAACAGCAGGAGGGGGCAGCCATCGCGGGGATGGTCAGGTCGGCCTGCCGACTGCTGATCTGGAGCCCGTAGGCCACCATCGAGGCGAGTGCGAACAGGGCTCCGGCCTGTGGCACGCACCGCCCGAAGGGCCCGTGCGCCACCAGCAGCGCAAGAAGGCCGCACGACCAACTGCGCGCGGACGGCTTCGACGTCCGCGGCGAGGACGTGGCCCGCCTCTCGCCGTTCGTCAGGCAGCACATCAACATGCTCGGCTGCTACTCCTTCCACCTGCCCGACCTGCCTGGCGGCCTGCGCCCACTGCGCGACCCGGCTTCCCCCAACGGACGGGTGATCTGCCGGTGGGCCGGCGCCTTCCTCGTAGGGCGGCGCCGGCCTCGGTTCTCCTCAGCGGGTTGCCGCCCATTGGTGGGCGCTGCCCTGGTGAACGGCGGCGTAGATGTGGTCGCGCAGCAGGTTGGCGTCGTGGTCGGTGAGGGTCCGGTCCAGGTGCCGCAGGACTACTTTGTGTTCGGCACTCCGGCGTCACTCTGACGAGTCGAAGTCACCACGAGGGCGCTCGCCCCGGCGTGCACAGCGGGCGAGGGCTTTGCCCAGCTCCTTGAGATTGATGGGCTTGGTGAGGTAGTCATCCATCCCGGCTTCGATACAAGGTTCCCGATCGCCCTCCATCGCGTTGGCGGTGACTGCGACGATGTAGGGGCGCCCCTCGCCCGGCCAACGCAAGCGGATACGCTGCGTCGCCTCCAGGCCGTCCATCTCCGGCATCTGCACGTCCATGAGAATCACGTCGTAGGGTTGACGTTCGAGCGCCGCCAATACCTCCAGACCAGTGCTCGCGACATCGGCTCGGTATCCGAGCTTGTCCAGCAGCAGTATTGCCAGTCGCTGATTGACCGCGTGGTCTTCTGCGACGAGGATCCGCAAAGTGCCCTGGGGCGCGCTCCGTTGCGTTCCGGATGCGCTCTCCACGGCAGAAATAGCACCGGCCAACTGCCCTGTGAAGACGCTGATGATGGTGTCGAAGAGCTGGGACGGCCTGATCGGCTTGGTCAGGTAGGCGGCTATCTGGGAGTCGGGGAGGTCGTTGCGCTGCTGACCGAGCGAAGTCAGCATGAGGAGCGGGATGGAGTGATGCTGCTGGGTCGCCTGGATGGTTTCGGTGAGGCTGGGGCCATTCCCCTCCGGCATCTTTGCGTCAAGGATTCCGAGGTCGAAGTGGGCTCCGGCCGAAAGCCACTCGACCGCTTCGGCCGGTGACTCGGTGGTGATCGGCTGCATGCCCCACGCCGCCATCTGTGTCATCAGGATCTGGCGGTTGACCGCACTCCCGTCGATGACGAGCACCCGTTTTCCCGCCAGCTCCTGCCTTACCTCCGGCACGGGGCCGCGCCGCCGGACGTCTGCGGTCCCACCCTCGACGGTGAAGCGGAACGTCGAGCCCTCACCTTGCCGACTGGATACGAAGATCGTCCCGCCCATGAGTTCGCATAGGCGCTTTGAGATGGCCAGGCCAAGACCAGTGCCACCGTAGCGGCGGGTCGTTGAGACATCGACCTGACTGAAGAGATCGAACAAGCCTTCGATTCGATGGGGCGGGATGCCGATTCCGGTATCCCGCACGGCAAAGTGCCACCGGCACCGCGGGGACACGGCCGACCCGTCGCCGGCATCCGCCAGAGGCTCAGCATCGACCGTAACTACTATCTCGCCTCGTTCGGTGAATTTCACCGCGTTACTCAGCAGATTGAGCAGCACCTGCCGGAGCCGGGTGACGTCACCCACCATGCCCTCGGGCGCGTCCGGGTCAATCAGGCAGGCCAACTCGATGTTCTTCGTGGCCGCCTCGGCGGCCACGAGTTCGAGCGTGGCCTCAACGCACTCGCCGACATGGAACGGCTGGTGCTCCAGCTTGAGTTTACTGGCCTCGATCTTCGAGAAGTCGAGGATGTCATTGATCAGCGCGAGCAAGGCCTCCGCGCTCTCACGGACGACGCCGGCGAAGTCGCGCTGCTCGTGGTCGAGCTCCGTGTCGAGCAGTAGTCCGGTCATGCCGATGATCGTGTTCATCGGTGTGCGGATCTCATGGCTCATTGTCGCCAGGAATGCACTCTTGGCGTTGTTGGCGCTCTCGGCTGCCTCCTTCGCCTGCTGCAGCGCCTCCTCGGCACGCCGCCGGGCTGTGACGTCGGAGAAGGTGACAACCGCCCCGCGGACCTCCCCCTTCTCGCTGATCGGGTAGGAAGTGCAAGCTACAGGAAAGAGGGTTCCATTGCGCCGTCTGAACATCTCGCCCTCGGTCTGGCGCCCACGACCGGTCCGATACGCCGCACAGATCGGACATTTCTCGATCGAGCAGGGAAGACCGTTGCGGTGGGTGTGGCCGCACAGCTCGTGCATGTGCTTGCCGACCAGGGAGTCGGGCTCGTATCCCAGCATTTCGGCTGCGGCCTTGTTGACGAACGTGGACTTTCCTTGGAGGTCGGTGGCGTAGATACCTTCGGCGGTCGATTCCAGCAACAAATTGACGTTGCGTGCCGCAGTCTCTGCACGCATACGGTCCACGACCCGGCCCAGCTGCGTGCCTATGTTTGCCATCAGGTCGAGCAATGCCCCGTCGGGCTCGGCTGACTGGAACGAGAAGAACTCCAGCACGGCGACGACTTCGTCGCCCACCAGCACGGGGAATCCCATGGCGGCATGCACACCGATGTCGTCCGCACGTCCGATGCGGGAGAATTCCGCGTCCTTGGTCACATCAACGATCCACGCAGCCTTGCCGCTGGCAAATACGCGTCCGGGCAACCCCTCTCCCGGGGTCAGCGGGCTGGCTTCCCGCGCCTGCCGGAATACTCGAAGCTCAGCGGAGTCATGGGAGTGCCAGACCCGCGAGGGGATCAGCTCGGCGCCCTCGGCTCGTGCCGCATCGGGGGCGAGCCAGTATGCATGGCCCACCTGCCAGCCGGTGTAGCCACAGACGAGGTCGAGGACAACCTGCGTCGCCTCAGTCAGGTCAGCGGCCTCGTTGGCGGTGACCGCGACGCGTTGAAGCAGCTCGAGTTCTCCGGTTCGGAGCCGTACCCGCTCAGTCATGCCGTTGAAGCGCGTGGCGAGTGAGCTGATCTCGCTCACGCCCCCGACCGGCGCACGCACGCGCAAGTCGCCCTCGGCGATGCGCGCGGTAGCGTGGTCGAGCATGCCGACCGGACGGATGATCGCTCGCCGCGCCACCACCGCGACGCCCCCCATACCGCACAGCATCACCAGTGCGACGCCGACCGCTGCCGACGAGTATGCCGTCGCCCGGCCGACTGCCTGCGCGGTTTCTCGGTGTGTACGCACGTCGACCAGATCGAACACGCGTCCTATCGGTTGCATGATCCGAGCCTTGGCGTGGTGGTAATCCGCACCGTAGAGCAGTGCGGCGGCCCTGTCCCGGCCGGTAGCTGCCCTCGACGTTCCAGCGGTCCTGTCGATCTCAGCGAAGGCCTTCTCTTCGAGTCGTGCCAGCGCGTCGGAACGCGACCGGGCCGTCTTGAGCAGGCTCAACTCTTCACCGGTGAACCCTGCCCGCGCGGCCAGCGTATCGAAGCTGACGGCCGGTCCGGAGGAAGTCGGCGGCCGTCCGGTGTCGGTGATCACGTCCCAGTAGACACGGTCGTACTGCTCGGGGCGCGGGGCTCTGCCGTCACGGATTGCCAGGATCTCGGCGAAGTAGTCCCGGTAGCGTGGCTCTCCGGTGACTGTGTACGTCCTTGCCATGCGAGTCAAGTCATCGGAGGTCTGGCGCAGTTCGTCGGCCAGGCGCAGCGATTCCGACCGCCGGCTCTCGGCCCGTGCAGCGTCCTGCATGCTCTGCACTGCAATCACGCTCAGGGTAAGCACAACGGCAAGCAACAGGGCATTGACCACGACGAAAACACGCACGAGCATTCGGAGCGACACACCCACCCGCCGCCGCACAGAACGCTTCATCGCCACTACTCCTCCGACAGGACACCCTGGCGTCGCTCGTCGATCTCGGTGTGTAGCTGGGCGTCTCTCGTCGATGTCGGCGTACAGCCGGCTCTCACACCCTAATGAGCCAGGTGCCATTTGCCGATTCCCAGGGTATCCAACCAGTGACCGGTGCAGCGGGTCGGCGAGCCGGACAGACGGGCTGTGGGCGCCGGTGCGAAGCACTTAGCTGGTCTTCGGTGGCCGGGGCCTGGCCACTCTTCTATCGACCGTCGTGAGGATCATCGGGGGCACCTGAGGCCAGCGGGATGCATTTGTCCAGTACAGCTCTCAGGTCATTCAGATGGAGTGGTTTGCTGATGAAGTCATCCATTCCTGCGGCCAGGCAGGCGTCGTAGTCTTCCGCCATTGCACTGGCTGTCAGCGCCACGATTCTGGGGCGTCGATGTGCGGGCAATTCCTGATGGATCTCCCTGGCGGCTTGGAGTCCGCTCATCATTGGCATGTGGATGTCCATGAGGACCACATCGTATTTCTCCTTCCGGAGAGCGTTCACAGCCTCGACACCGTTTTCCACGGCATCTGCGGTATACCCGAGTTTCTGCAACATGCGCAGGGCCAGCTGACGGTTGACGTTGTGGTCCTCCGCCAGCAGGATGCGCAGCGTGGTCACCCCCGGGCGGACCTGCTGCGTCGGCTGGGGCGATGCGGGAGAGGAATCCTGCTTTTCCAAGAGAATGCGGCACAGGTCGGCATGCAGCAGCGCTGCTTTGACGGGCTTGGTGTGGTGGGCAAAGAACATGACCGTGTCCTCGGCGCTCGCATCCGGCTCGCCCGGGGAGGCCATCGCTATCAACGGCAAGCCCTTGGCGTCCTGGTATTTGCGGATCTGGCGCGCGAGCATAACACCGTCCATGTCAGGCATCTGCATGGTGAGGATAGCGACGTCGAATGGGTCCCCTCTATTGATCCACTGGGCGGCCTCGGTGGGGAATCCGGTGTCGCGCACCCGCATGCCCCAGGTTTCCGCCTGACGAGCGAGGATCATACGGTCGGTGGGGTTGCCGTCAACGATCAGAAGCCGTTTATCAGTGAGCTGGATCGCGCCCATGGCGTCCTGGCGGCGCATCTCCGCAGGAACTTCCCGAGTACGGATGGTGAAGTGGAATTTCGACCCCTGACCCACTTCACTCTCGACCCAGATGGAACCTCCCATGAGCTCGGTCAACTGGCGGCTGATGGCCAGCCCCAGCCCCGTGCCACCGAACCTGCGGGTGGTGGAGCTGTCAAGCTGTTCAAATGGCTGGAACAGCTCCGCAATGCGGTCCGGCGGTATTCCGATTCCGGTGTCACATATGGTGAAGTGCAGGAGAAAGTCTTTGTGACTGGATGTGCCGTTGCCGCTGCGCTTGCCCGAGAAGCGCCGGACGTACAGCACAACCTCTCCAGATTGGGTGAATTTAACTGCATTGTCGAGCAGGTTGATCAAAATTTGACGGATACGCACGCTGTCCCCCAACACCTCATCCGGCAGACGAGGATCGATGACGTGCCTCAGTTCCAGGGTTTCCTTTTCGTCCGCGCGGGTCATGATGACATCGAAGGCGGATTCAACACAAGCGCCCAGGTTCAAGGGAATGTATTCCAGGTCGAATTTCCCCGCCTCGAACTTGGAGAAGTCAAGGATGTCGTTGGTGATCGCCAGAAGATTGTCTGCACTGTTACGAACGATCTCCGCGAAGTTGTGTTGCTCCGCTGTGAGGGGAGTGTCAAGCAGGAGTTCCGTCATGCCGATGACCGCGTTCATTGGAGTTCTGACTTCGTGGCTCATAGTCGCCAGGAAAGCACTCTTGGCGCGGTTGGCTGATTGGGCGGCCTCCATGGACAGTCGAAGCGCTACCGCCCGCTGCCGTTCTTCCACACGTCCCAACTGTGTGGTGAGATTGTCAATCAGAGCCCGGGTGGAGTCGCTGAGAGGTGAAACCTCGGTAGTGAAGAATTCCAGGACGGTGGTCACTTCGTTGTCCGTCATCACTGGGAATGCCATGACTCCTGCGATGCAAGACTCCTCGGCAGCTCCGGAGGTGATGCCTTTCTCCGTGGCGACGGGCTGAGGACCCACAGGCCGGCGCAAGGCGAGCGCAGTCCGCGCGGCCGACGAGGGCCCGACAGTGAACCGACGTAGCTGCGTAGCGGCTACGGCTTGTTCTTCCACCTGCCTACCCACCGGCGGGCCCAGCTCGGGGGCGCTGTCCGCCCCTTTGGACACCACTGGGTAGGCCTGCCCGACCGGCCAGCCCATGTGACGGCAGACCAGCCTCAACACGCTCAGCAGCGCCTCGTCCCTGGTGGCAGCCTCACTGGCCGCGGCGGACACGGCCTGGAGGAGACTCAGGGAATCGGTACGTCGTTTTAGTTCGGCTGTGCGATGACGGACCTGCTGTTCAACGGCCTCGTAGCTTCCCTGGAGGCGGTCGGCCATTGTGTTGAATGCGATTGCCATTTCGCCGATCTCGTCCTGACTGCGGACTCCGGCCCGCCGTGTCAGGTCGCCTTCAGCGAGGATGTGCGAGGCCCTGGCCACCTCGGACACATTGCGGGTGATGCGCCGGGACATGAGTGTGGCGATCGTCGCCGATGTGGCCATTGCCGCGCCGATGGCGGCGAACGCAATCGCCCGGCGTTCCGTGAAACCGTCCAGACGGGCTCGCAGCATCACGTCTTGCTGGTCGAACATGGCACGCCACAGCGACGAGTTCGCCTGTGCAGCCCGAGAAACCAATGTCGCATACCGGTCGGCTGCCACCGGCGGGCTCACGGGGCGATCGGCTTGGGCAACGGTTGCACTCTTCAGCGCACCCGTACTCCGTTCCGCACGGCGCAGCAGTGGGGCCAGGACAGGTCGAAGCTGCTTGTTGTCATTGAACGCACCAGTGCTTTCAAAGGCTCTGTCGAGCTGCCGGCGCAGTTCGCTGGTGTCCTGGGTCAGGAACCCCGCTGCCTGTGCGAGCTCTCTCCGGTCGGCCAAGTTGAGGACACCGTCACGCAGCCGCGCATCTGCGGTGTCGCCGAGGCTGGAAATCCGTTCCATCAGTCTGGGCTCAGTCAGGAGCAGACCAGCCATTGTGTAGTAGGTGTCCAAGTCCGGATCGAGAATGATCTTGGATGTGTCGCCAATGTAGGAGAACTGCTGCAGCAAGTGGGAAATGAGCCGAGTGTCGGCCGCAGCCGCGGTCCGCGGCGATTGGGTGTCCTTGATCTTGGCCCACTGGTCGGCCATGGCCGACGGTAGCTGTGCCGCCCGGCCGGCACCGGACATCTCGCCGTGCGTGGTCTGCAGCCGCTCCCTCAACCGATCGTTCACGGCAGTCAGGTCGGAGAACAGCCGGTCGATCCGCTTTTCCAGCAGCTGTGCCCGATGCGCGGCAGACGGTTCCTCTGTGGCGCGACGAGACAGCGTCCGGTGCTGCAATACGTTTTCGATCAGAGCACTCAGGGGGCGCAGGTACTGCGTCCCCGCCAATTCAGCGCGAGCAAAACTGATCCCTGAGTTCTGCTGATTCAGGAGGAAGAAAGTTGCGAGTACCAGAGGGAGCATAAACGCCACCCAGATGGCAGCGAGCTTATGCCATATCCGTGGCCTGCACCGTCGACGTCTCGCTCCGCGCTCGTACGCTACCCGCGGTTGCGCCCCAGGTTCATCCGGGCCTTGGCCGGTCACCGCAGCGTGGCGACTCTTCATCGCCCTCCTCCCGGGATCAGCTCTCCCGTGGCCGGCTGCTGGGCGCCGTCATGGGGACAAGCTCCTGTCGAAGGTCTGCCAGAGCCTGTCGAGCGGGGCGGTAGGCGGCTTCGGTGTCCTTTGCGGCCGACTTCGTGCCCTCGGACAGTTCGCCGTGTGCTGAGAGTTTTTCCAGCCCCTGGCACAACGACCCCAGCTGCTCGAGCCCGAAAGTCTTGCTGAACGATTTCAGCGTGTGCGCGGCACGGTGTACCTGTTCCGTCTCGTTGCCCTGGATACCCTGGTGGATCTCGTCGATCAGTTGGGGAGAGTCTTCCAAGAACGTGTTGACGAGCTCTATGACGAACGGAGCTTCGAGCGAGGCCACCAGCTCCTGCACGACCTGCGGATTCAGCACGGGTGTAGTTGGCATGCTTTCGTCCTCCGATCAGCCTGCCGCCCTGGTAGTGGCAGGGCACTCTTAGGGCCAGCACCTGGCAGTCAAGGCTTTCCCGAGCTTGATCGGTTCACTTCGGGCGGCCCCTTCTCGTTATGCATACGAGGAATCACTGAGCACGGACGCCGGGCTACGGCCTGTGGATCACCGGTTCTGCTGCCATCGTGCCTCAACCGCACATCGAAGGGTCGGTCCCGGGTAACCGCCTCGGCTCACGCCGGACAGCTCGGGCGCATTTGCCCAGCCGTTGTTTGCGGTCGGCGATGGAACGGAGTAGCTCGGGGTGAAATACGCCGTTCTCGCCCAGCAGTGTTTTGCGCATCATCGGACTCGTTCACCGCGGCCAGAAAGTAGGCCTTCCAGGGGCACGCCCCATTCGCGGGCCAGTCGCAGTTCCCTCAGCGCTGGGCTGGGGCCTCTTCCCGGTCCAGCCGATGCAAGCATAGCGCGGTCTACCGACTTCGATCAGGATGGCGCGGGCGTCGATGCCGTGGCGGCTGGCGGCCTACTCAGCGTGGCGCAGGAAGCTGGAGTACACGCCGGTGTAGCCGAGGGTGAGGGCCTCACGGTCCACCCGCGCCTCGCCGTCCTGGAGGGGGCGTACGACGTCGTCGGCGGCGTCCATCAGGGGGAACAGGTCGCAGCCGTGCTCCCAGCCCCTCAGGTCGGCGACCGCGACGAACGCTTCCAGGGGCAGTTCCCGGCTCCGGCTCCCTGGCCGACGAGGGAGGCGTCGGTGCGGGTGGCGCCGTTTTCGACTGCGACGACCGAGTTGGCCACGCCGAGCCCGAGGTTGTGGTGGGCGTGGATGCCCAGCTCGGTGGACGGGTCGAGGACGTCGCGGTAGGCGCGCAAGCGGTCACGTACGCGGTCCATGGTGAGGCGGCCGCCTGAGTCGGTGACGCAGACGCAGTGCGCGCCGTAGGACTCCATCATCTTGGCCTGCCGGGCCAGTTCGGCGGGCTCGGCCATGTGGGACATCATCAGGAAGCTCGGTGCAGACCACATCCTCAATCCGGTCGAGCCGAACGACACCTTGGCCACACGGGTGCAGGACCTCACCGGCGGAGGGGCCGACGTCGTCTTCGACTACGTGGGTGAGCACGGCACACCTGAGCTGGGCCTTGCCTTTCTGCGCAATCGCGGGAGCTATTTCACCATCGGTTACGGGGGCGAGGTCAGCCTTCCCACTCTCGACCTCATATCCCGTGAGATCAGCGTCGTCGGCAATCTGGTCGGCACCTACACCGATCTTGAGGAACTGATGGCCCTGACGGCCGATGGCAGGGTCACCCTGCACACCAGCAGCTACCCGCTCGGTGCGTATGCCGAGGCGATCCGCGATCTGGAGGCCGGCAAGGTCACCGGCCGGGCAATCCTGGTGCCCGAGGGCCGCTGACGCCTGACGGCCACCCACGTCCGGTCCGGCTCCGATTCCGCGAACCGTCCGGCCGCCCCTCCTCCTCCCGCAGTAGCACTCAGACGAACAGGAGAAGCACCATGACACACCACCCGTATGACGCTTTGCCGCAGGTCCCGGCCTTCACTGTGGTCAGCGACGATGTCGCCCATGGGGAAACTCTCCCGCCGGCACAGCGCAGCGGAATCTTCGGGGCCGGCGGCGAGGATGTCTCCCCGCACCTGAGCTGGTCCGGCTTTCCTGCCGAAACGGCCAGCTTCGCCGTGACCGTATACGACCCGGACGCACCGACCGCCAGCGGCTTCTGGCACTGGGCCGTCGTCGACATCCCGGCCCGTGTCACCGAGCTGGAGTCGGGTACCGGCGACGGCAGCGGAGAGAAACTGCCCAGCGGTGCGTTCCAGTTGGCCAACGATGCCGGTCTGCGCCAGTACTTGGGGGCCGCCCCGCCTGCGGGCCATGGCACACACCACTACTACGTCGCTGTGCATGCGGTCGACGTCCCGACCCTCGAGCTGCCGGCGGCAGCTACCCCAGCTTTCCTCGGGTTCACGCTGTTCAGCCACACCCTCGCCCGCGCCGTCATGGTCCCCACGTACGAGGCCTGACCACCCGAACCGCCCTGGACTCCCCCGTATACGAGGGGGCCTGGCCTGGCCTCAGGAGACTCCCTGGACCTGATGGACACTCATGGACGGCTCTTACAACGTGTAGCGCTGTTGACACGGGCGGGTCGCGATCAGTACCTCGGTGCGGACGATGCCCTCGTATCGGCTAATCCGTGCGGGCGGCAGCCGTGTGGGCCGCGTGGCGACTGCCGCGCAGGAGGGGAGCGGGCTGCACTATTCTTGCGCCGGAGATCGCAAAATGCACGAACGGCCCAACGAGGTGCAAGGCGCCCGATATAGCCCTACGAGCATCCCGCGCCACCTGGGATGGAACGGGAAGCGTGGAGGACGCTTCCAGAGCGTTGGGGTTCTCGCGGGCGAAGGGGTACGACCTGGCTCGTCGCGGGGAGTTTCCATGCCGTGTGCTGCGTATCGGCCGTAGCACCGTGTCGTCACCGCGTCCCTGCTCCGCGTGCTCGAAAGCGGAGAGCCGGAGTACAACAGTGCCCGAGCCTGACACTGCGCCGTCCCAGGGCGTGTCCGGTGAATCGCATGGCTGGACCCGCTCGACGCGCAAGAGGTGCTGCCGGCAGGGCTCGGGGAGCTCACAGCGTGTCGCAAATACGGCCGCCGGGTCTCTGCGGGCCCAGCGACCGGTGGGAGCCCGCCCGTACAGGGTGGTCCCTGTTCCGGGGGAGTGAGATCTACCGGCTGAAGAAGCGGCTGAAGCGTTCAATGCTGATGGTGCCGGCCTTCTTCACGGCGGTGCCGACGGTGTCCCATTCGCCGACGGTCTGGCCGAAATTGGCGGTCAGTGCGGTGCCGGTGGCCGCGTTCTTCGCCGCTTGGTCCACGGTGGAGCCGCTGGACAGTTCGATGACGAGGGGCACCTGGGTGGCCAGGCTGACCGATCCCTGCAGCACCTTCCCGGCGAGCTGGCCCTGGCTGACGGTGCCTTCGACGAGCGCGGCGCCCTTCTTGCCGACGTGGTCGAAGATGCGTGCGGCATTGGAGGCGCCCTTGCCGGCGATCGCCCCGACGAAGGCCCGCCCGCTTTCGCTGAAGATTACGTTGGCGACCTTGTTCATGCGGGCTGCGGCCCAGGCGCCCTTGGCGCCCTTGGCCACGGCGCCGACGGCAGGGATGGCGGCCAGCGCATCCGCTCCGAGACCGGCGATCGTGGCGGCGTCCCAGTTACCCGAGATGGAGGCGGCCGCCGCGTGCGCGCCCATCGAGGCGACAGCGGTGACGATGGCAACGGGGGCCATGATCGGGGTGAGCACCGGGATGAGCGCCAGGACGCCGGCGGCGGCGCTGACCAGTCCGAGGATGTCCCCTACCAGGCCCCAGAAGGCGCTGCTCTTCGCCTTCGCCTCCATTTCAGCCCTGGCACGCTCGGCGGCCCATTCCGCGGTCTTCTGATACAGCCACTGCTCTTCCTTGCCCCGGGTGTCGATGATCCTGGCCAATTCCCGGTCCACGAAGAAGCACTGGAGCTGATACTCCGCCTGCACGGCCAGGACGGTGTCCACCAGGTCGTAGAGCAGGCCGTCGGGGATGCGCTCCCTGGGGTAGCCGAGGTCCCTCAGCCGCCACAGAACCATGTCGAAGCCCGACCCCTTGAATGACGTGTCCTCGGGCACCTCATTCCCTTCCGAGTCCAAACGGCGGAAGGGGAACATGCCGCTGCGCGGGCCGAGTTCGCGAGCGATCTCGGGGGCGTGGAAGTCCACGATGCTGCGCATGGTGTGGATGCGGCGGAAGGGGGGCTGCAGATATTCGCCCGCCGACGGGCCGTTGCCGGGGTATGCGACGTACACGCCGGCCAAGAGGCCCTCAACGGTGTCCGGGACGCGCTCGGCGACGTCGGTGACGGGCTCGACGGGCGGGACCGGGATGCTGGGCCCGTCGTCGGTGACGGGCTCGAATTGCGGGACCGGGATGCTGGGCCGGTTGTCGGTGACGGGCTCGACGCGTGGGACCGGGATGCTGGGCCCGTCGTCGGTGCCGGGCTCGAATTGCGGGAGGGGCTCAACGTCGCTGCCCGACGTGAGGTACCTGGCGTCTTCAGCGACAGCCTTGGCCACCTTCGAAAAGCCGGGCGTGCCTTTGAGACCGTTCGCGAACACCCCAGCCACAAGCCGATCGGCCGCACGCGCCGACGGCCCGTCATCACCCGCACGCTGCTCTGTCTGGGAGGCATGAGCGTCGGCAACCGGGGCCGCGCCCTGCCACAGGGCCACCAGATCCTTGGCCGCGCGGTCACGCACGTCATCCGTGAGCCACGAAGCCCCTGCGTCCCACGGCCGGCGGTCGGCCATGAGATCGACCGCGCGGCGGGCGGCGGCCTGGTTGAGGGAGGCGATGAACGCCTCGGCGTTCGCGCGGGCCTGCGGCGATGAGTCGACGTAGGCGCGGTATTCCTCGTCCAGCCCGCGCAGAGCGGTGACGATGCACTGCTCCTGGTAGATGAAGGAGCGCAGGAGCTGGGCGATGCGGTACCGGTCCGCGGCATGCAGGGAGTTGGGGTCCCAGCCCCACATCCGCACTGCTTCGCCCTCATTCTCAAGGAACCGGTTGAGCTCAATGTGTGCGGCCTGCACGACCAGGTCGTGCACGGAGGCGTTGTAGCCGAGGTGGTCCAGCTTGGTGTCGGCTTCGCTTTCGGGTGTGTACAGCGGCTTCGTCATGGCGAGGTCCTTTGTCCGTGGCGGCAGGCGGCTTCAGGTGAAGGCGATGGTGTTGCAGACACCGGCCAGGATGTCGACGCAGTGATCCCACTCGGCGAGGTTCTCGCTGGCGATGGAGAAGTCCGCCATCGCCAGCCGGCCCGGGATGGGCACGAAGACATGCAGCTGGCGCACCACGGTGGGCTGGTCGTCGTTCACGAGGAGGTTGACCGGTTTCTCGACCTTGCTGTCCTGGGTCAGCAGCACTGCGGGCCCCGAGGGCAGCCTGGTGACGCCGACCTCAGCATCGGGATGGATCGCACCCAGGGTGCGTGCCAGGCGCGTGACCGTGTGCTCGTTGGCCAGCTCGCTGGGCCGGGCGACGACTGTCAGGATCACCGAGCTCAGATGCTGCTGCTCGGGCGGGGCGTCCGTCGGTGTCTTGGCCAGCAGGACGCCGGCATAGACGGCACCGGCCGCGGTCAGCATCTCGTACATCGTCTGCTGCGCCAGAACGGCGTGGGCGAGCTCCTCCTGCGGCGGCCGGCTCTCCAGCTGCCCGAGCCGTTCGAGCAGCAGGTCGGTGTTCTCCTCCGCGGACGCCGCAAGGTCGAGGGAGTGGAACTCCTGGGGGACGGAGAACGTCAGCGGCAGCTCAACCCCGGCCCCGGCCTGTGGCGAAGCGACCCGTTCCAGCGACCACTGCCGGTACGCGTGAGACTCCGACGGGTCGTCCCACAGCTCCGTCAGGGCACCCGCCGCATCATTGTGACCCACGATGTTGAGCCAGCGCCCCCCGGCCACGCACTTCAGCATCCAGGCATCACCGTCCGGGGTGGTCTCCTTGATGACCTCCCACATGTAGCTGTCGGCGTGATCCGGCTCGTAGACGAACTCCTCCAGCCGGGCACCGGCGGCACCACTGTGCCCGGCGGGATGCAGGTACGACTGCCCCCGCTGCATATTCCGCAGCATGAAGCATCCCTGGGCGTCGCCCTGCCGCAACTCCCACAGCTGCGTCTGGCGCGCCTCCCCCTCCCGCAGGGGCTGCAGCTCGACGGTCCCGTGCTCGGCGCGGTCCGGATTGGGCTTCCCGGTCAGGTACAACCCGGTCTTCCTGTTCTTGATCAGGTACTGGCTGCCTTCAATCAGGTCACTCACAAACCCTCCTCGTGGATCTAGGCCGCCCAATACCTCTTCAGAACCGGGGGGCGTGTAAACGCGGTGGGACTGCGCCGGGGGCAGTTCAGGCCACCGGAGACCGCTCTTCAGGCCCCGAACGATGGCACAGCCAACTACCCCAAGATCAGAGACAGGTGAACCTGGAGGGCGTCCTGTGCGGCCCCCGAGTACGGACAAGCCGGAACGCAACTTGGCGGCCGCCCGTCTGGCCTCGGCGGCAGTTGATCGACGGCATACGGTTCCGGGTCCGGACCGGCGTTCCGTGGCGGGACTTGCCTGTTGAGTACGGGCCGTGGGGTCGGGTCTTTCAGCACGCGGCCGGGGCTCGGAAGCACGGCGATCTGCAGAAGGAGCCTCCGGGCGGCGTGTTCGCTGACGTGACCGGGCCGGATGCGGGCCTGCTCGCCCTGCGGGCGAATACTGCAACTCTCGAATACCGACACTCCACCAGTGGCGCGGGGCGTGTCCGTTACCGTCTTGGTCCTGCGATGGCATACACCACGGTGCCGCTCGCGAACAGGGCCCACGCGGTCCCGGTGGACGCCGTCGTGGCGGGGGAATAGATCATCCACATGACCACGTCTCCCGCGGTGCCGCCCGGAGGCGGTCCGAAGAGGGTGAACGCGAGCCAGCCGGTCGGCAGGGTCCATGCGAACTGTGCCCCGCACAGCGCCGCCCCGAGCGCGGCCAGGCCGACCAGGCCCGCGCTGTCCCGGACGACGACCTCGGCGGGGGCGAGCTTCACTCCCGCCGCCTGGACCGTCAGCAGCGCCGCACCGGCGCACGCGCCGGCCAGCAGCACGTGCGCCGCCCGGCGGGGCATCCACCGGATCGCGGCCGTCCTCTCCAGCACGACGTCCCACCCACCGAGCCCGACGGAAGCGGCCGCCACGTTCGCGGTGAGGACCAGGACCGCCATCGCCTGATCCACCGGCCCTGGGCGGTGGAGAGCCCACACCGCCAGCGCGACGAGCGCGACCGCGGCGGCCGAGGCAGGCACCTGCCGTGAACGGGCGTGCAGGATCAGCCACCTCATCGCGTCGCCTTCCCCGCCAGCACCGCAAGCTGGTTGTCCGCCGCGCAGGAGAGGCCGGCCGTGTGCAGTTCGGCGATCCGCGAGCGCTGCTCGGCCGGTGACAGCGCCGTCAGCCTCTGCCAGGCGACGTCGGCGTCCGGCCAGATCGTGCGCAAGTACGGGTCGCTGCCCCTCTCCGCCAGCGGTTGGAGCCGGGAATCGTGCAGGGCCCAGCTCACGGCGACGCTCTGGACAGGGAGGTTGCCTTGCCCCCCGCCCTCCCGGTCGTTGTTCCCGTAGCAGCTGGGTGCCAGACCCTGGGCGATCAGCGCGCGGGTCAGTTTCTCACCTGTCGCATCGGCGAGCAGCCGGTCGTCGAAGTCGACCAGCACCACGTCGCCGGAGGGTTCGCGTTTGTCGGCGATCGCGCGCAGCCTGGTGTCCTCCCGCACCGCGTTCGGCGCCTTGTCGCCCAGGACCTCGTGCAGCACGCGCAGCGCCTCCTTGCCGCGCCGTGCGAGCTCGGGCAGGCGTGAGCGGTTTGCCTGTGTCACGCACACCGGTCCGTCGCAGACCAGGGCGGCGGCGGCCTTGTCGACGACGTAGATGTCGCGTGCAGCGGCCGGGAGGACCAGCAGGGCCAGGGCCGCACCGGCCAGGACGGGGATCACCGCGAGCAGCCGGGCCCGGCGGGTCACGGCCGACAGCAGTGCGAAGCCGGTGGCGAGCAGGCCGAGCAGCCAGAGCGTCTGACCGAGGTGCACGGAGCCGGACAGGGTCAGCAGCATCTCCCGCGGCTCCGCGGTCACCGGGAGCAGCTGGGCGAGCCGGTTCGGCGCGATGCTCGACGGCAGTGTCTCGTCACTGTTCTGCTGTAGAAGGGCCGTCAGCATGAGGAAGAACAAGACCAGGCCCGGCGGGGTGAGCACGGAGGGCAGGGCTCGCGCGACGCCCATGCCGAACACGGCCCCCGCGACGAGGGCCAGCGCCGCCACGAGCGAGATCGGCAGCCAATCGAGCGGCGTGTAGGTGGTCCCACCGAGGGCCACCTGGACCCCGCCCACGAGGACCAGGAGGCCGAAGCCCGACGCCAGCGCGAGCGCCATCGCACCGGCCGGCAGCGCCGCACGGCGCCAGGCCGGTCGCGGCACGGTCGTCAGCAGTTCGGCCATCCGCGAGCGGGGTTCGCGCAGCCCGTACACCGCTCCCGTGCCCACCGCGAGCGGCCACAAGAAGGTCAGCAGGGACCGGGTCCACAGGGCCATGGAGGTCCACTGGGCCGTCCACCCCGCGGTGCCCCTCCACCAGAGCCCGTCGTACAGACAGAAGATCGCCAGGCTGCCGCCCAGGACGACGATGCCGGGCCACGGGGCGACGGAGCGCTTCAGCTCGATGCGCAGAACACGTCCGGTCACCAGGTGCCTCCCCGCTGCCCGGAGTTGCGGAGCAGCGCCGAGTAGCCGCGCTCCAGGGGGCTGTCGCCCGGGAAATCGGTGCTGCCCGCCGCGGCCAGGTCCTCCGGCGTGCCCTGGAAGACGAGGCGGCCGTCGGCGAAGAGCACCACATCGGAGCAGGCGGCCGCGACGTCCTCGACCAGGTGGGTGGAGACGACCACACAGGTGTCGCGGCCCAGTTCCTGGAGCAGCTCGCGAAAGCGCAGTCGCTGCGCCGGGTCCAGGCCGGCCGTCGGCTCGTCCAGCAGCAGCACCGCGGGGTCGTTGACGATGGCCTGGGCGATGCCGGCCCGCCGCACCATGCCGCCGGACAGGGTCTTCATCCGATGGTCGGCGCGGTCCGCCAGGCCCACCCGTTCCACGGCCCGCTGGACGGCCGCGGGGACGTCCGCCTTCGGGACCTCTTTCAACCAGGCCATGTACTCGACGAACTCGCGCACCGTGAAGCGCTTGTAGTAGCCGAAGTCCTGCGGCAGGTAGCCGATCCGGCGACGCAGGGCCCGGTGGTCGACCATCCTGCCCAGGGAGGTGCCGAGCAGCTCCAGTTCGCCCTCGGTGGGGCGCAGCACGGTGGCCAGCGTCCGGATCAGGGTGGTCTTTCCCGCGCCGTTGGGCCCCAGGAGGCCGTGGGTGCCGATGCCCAGGGAGAGGTCGAGCCCGTCGACGGCCATCTTCTTCCGTCCGACGCGTACTCTCAGGCCACTGGCCCGGATCTGCCAGGCGTAGGTTTTCGGCGCGGTGTCGGCTGCGCTCGTGGTGGGCGTCATGCGGTAGTCCCTTGCGAGGGTCGACGATGGTTTCACAGCGTTGAGTACGCGTTTCTGCGGGCGATCACGGCGCCGATGCCGAGCGCCAAGAACAGCCCCCACGCGGGCAGTTGGTCCGGCTGAAGGACACGCTCCAGGTCCACGGGTCCGTGGTCGGTGGCCCACGCGAGTACCACGACGACGCCCCAGGCGCCCACCAGCCCGGTGGCGGCGCGGGTCACGCCGACCACGCTGCCCAGCGCCAGGGCGGTGGAGGTGAAGGCCAGGGAGGGCAGCAGCCACTGCGCGGCCGACATCGTTCCGGTCAGCCATCCCTCCACCACGAGCGCGGGCAGGACCACCACGAGAACCGCCGCGGTGCGCCGGAGGAGCAGGGGCAGGCCGGCTCGGGCGGTCGAGGCCGTCAGTTCGTGCGCCGGGTCCAGGCCGCGCGACCACGATGCGGCGACACCGCACAGCGGCAGCACGGGTGCGATCGCCAACACGGGAGAGACGCCGCCGAGGAACATGGGCCGCGCCACTGCGTCCAGCAGCAGCGCCATCAGGGTGACGAGGACGGTCATGACCAACCACGGGGCCATGACCGGCGTCAGCCAGGCAGCGACCCACCTCGGGCGGTGTCGCCGCGAGAGCGCCCTGACGGCCGCGTCCAACTGCGGTTCCAGACCGGCCCGGACGGTGTCGATGAGCGCGGCGATGCCCGGCGCCTCGGTGGCCACACAGGCCGCCAGGTGGCTCCGGCACAACGCGCAGGTCTCCAGATGGGCCTCCAACGCCCATACCGTGTCCGCGGCCATCGTCGCGTCACCACGTGCGTAGTCGTCGATCAACTGCCTCGACGCGTGTTCCCCGCTCATGTCAGCGCCTCCCGCATCGCGATCCGGGCCCGGCGGGCGCGGGTCTTGACCGTGCCTTCGGGCAGTCTGAGCAGGACGGCGGTCTCCCGGATGGAGAGCCCGTCGAGCACCGTGGCCCGTAGCACTTCTCGGAGTTCCGGCGCCAGCCGCCCCAGGGCGTCGCCGACGTCGCCGCCGACGGTCCCGGCGAGTGCCTCTTCCTCCGCCGCGGGCATCACCGCCCGCTCGGCGGCGGCGACCGGCGGTTCGGCGTGGTGGGCACGGCGCCGGAACGCGTCGACGAGGCGACGCGCCGCGATCGTCCACAGCCACCCGACGGCCGTCCCGCCGACCGCGCTCCCGGCGAACGCGCCGGCCGCGCGCCACACCGCCAGATAGGTCTCCTGCATGACCTCGGCGACGATCTGCTCGTCCGCGCAGCGGCGGCGCAACCGCACCGCCAGCCACGGCGAGGTGCGCCGGTACAACTCGTCGAACGCCCCGCGGTCACCTCTGGCCACCAGCCGGACAAGGCGTTCCTCGTCCAGTTCGTCCAGTGCTCTCCTGCGTGATCTCACACCAGCCAGACGCCCGGTGCGGCGCGCAGGTTCTGGATCTACTGTGAACTGAGTCACAGACGCCCGTATGTTCCTGCAGCCCGAGCACCGCGGAGCCTCGCGGGTGCAGGCCGCGTTCCGCGCCGCCTACCTCCTGCCTCCTGCCTCCTGTCGCCTCGGTCGCGGTGGGCTCGGACGACGCAGAACACCTGCGTGAGCTGGTCGACGCACTGCACCTCAATGCCAACGAGGCGACGGTGCGCCAGTACCGAAAGCTGCTGCGCGACCACTCGCGTCGTCAACGGGCCTGAAGTTCGCCCACGATCCGTTCAGCCGCGATCCGGGCTGGCGCGAGCTTGGGATCAGCCTCGTCGGCCCAGCGGCCAACGACCTTCGTGCAGTAGAACAGCGCCATCAGCAGCCCCTCCCTACTTTCCAAGTCCTCGCGGCGCTCCCGCCACACCCGTTCCGCAAGGCCGGGGGCCGCCAGAGAATTCCCCCACAGCGAGGCAGAATCCAGGCCCCTGGGTGCCATGCCCCAGTCCTCCCAGTCGAACAGGCAAAACGTCGGGCCCGTCACGTTCGCCCAGTTCAAGTCCGCGTGGGCCGGCCTCCAGTCCGCGAGGGTGGTGTCGAGGTCGCCGAAGGTCGAAGTGATCTCCTGTGTGACCCGGGCCTGCGTGATGGTGACCGTGTCCGGCGTCGCGACGCGGGTGGTGGTCTGGCCGGCCAGGGCGTCCAGGGACCTGTTCAGCTGCCCCCACCAGGCGCCGGGGAGCTGCGGATCGACGGTAAGGGTTCCCCCGGGCTTTACCGGGCACCGGGAAGCAGGGTCGCCTCATCCGCCCGCCACATCGCCTCGCCTGACGCGTCCCGCCACGCGACGCCGGCCAGCCACCGCGGCATAGCGACGCCCTCCAGCGCTGCCGCGGCCTCCGTGCCGTTCCACCCCTGGCCGTCGACCCGCGCCAAAGGCCGGCGCTCCAACCGCACCCAGGTCCCGCGGTCCGTGCGCGCGCCGACCGAGCGACGCTTGCGCACCACGCTTCCCCGCTCCAAAAGAACGCCCAAAAACCGCTCGACCCGGTCGAGCACCTCGTCGACCGGCTCGGCACGCAGATCGACAGCAGAAGGGGAAGAAGCCATAGCCACAATGTGCCATGTTGAGGTGCGGAGCGACCTCGGTTCCCGTGGAGGAGTGCGGCGCTGGGTGGTGTCTTCAAATGATCTTGAGTGGTGGATCATGGTTGGGTGATACGTCGCCATGAACTGTCCGATGCCGAATGGGAGTTCGTTCGGCCGCTGCTACCTGATTCCTTGCGGGATCGGAAGCGGTTGGATGACCGCACCGTGCTCAACGGGATCGTGTGGAAGTTCCGGACCGGCACGGCCTGGCGGGACGTGCCCGAGCGGTACGGTTCGTGGGCCACGCTGCACACCCGCTTCCGCCGGTGGGCCCTGGACGGCACCTTCGAGCGGATGCTCAGCGCCGCCCAGGCCAGGGCGGACGAGGCGGAGGGCATCAACTGGCTCGTGTCGGTCGACTCCACCGCCGTCCGTGCCCACCAGCACGCCGCCGGGGCCCGAAAAGGGGGTGCCGCCTCCCGGGACTCGGACGCTCCCGAGGCAGTCTGACCAGCAAGATTCACCTGGCCTGCGACGCCACCGGCCGCCCGCTCGCCTTCACTGTCACAGGCGGGAACACCAACGACTGCACCCAGTTCACCGCCGTGATGGACGCGATTCGGGTGCCCCGGATCGACCCGGGACGGCCACCAACAGCTCGACCGGCGACAGCGGATCGCGGTGCAGCGCGGCTATGTCCGGCGCGTGACCCTCGCGCCGCGAAGGCAGCACGACGGTGACCGCCTCGCCGCACACCGCGTCCAGCGTGACTGCCAGGCGACGTGCGAGCCCGTCGTCGCCGCAGATCACCATGTGCTGGGAGCGCGGCCCAACGGGAATACGCAGATGGAGAGTTGACATCACATCGTCAAGATTGCCGGGACCTGACACGTGGTTCCGATACGCACATGAGTTCGTCGTCAAAGTTCCGTATGGAGGGAGTTCACGCAGCCTCTCAGTCAACGCCCGGCTTATCGGCGCGGCGCTTGGCGAGCAGCTCGATTCCTGAAAATCGCGTCCGCATACGGAAAGGTGCACCTGGACCTGTCTCGGGCGGTCATCGAGCATCCGGTGGTCGACATCGAGTTGCACCTCGGTACCGGCAAGGCCAGGATCACGGTGCCCAGCGACGCGATCGGCGTTGATGTGCTGTTGACGTCCCTTGCGGCGCTGTTGATGCCCTCATGACGCGGAGCGTTGACGGCGCGTAAGAGAGCCGCAAATCCGGTCCTCAACCAGACGTGCGCCTTTCGGCTGAGCCATAGATTCGCCCCCTGTCACCGATTGCAGGCACACCCTCGCGTGCCCATGCGCGATCCATCCGCCGGCCCATCAGTCGCTCAGCCACCCGGCCGGGTGGCCGTCTCCTGGAAAGATTCCGCATGCCACCCGCCCCGCCCCACATCCCGACGGCGCCGACAACCTCGACCGACCCGACCGTCCCCACACCTGGCCGGGGCGGAGCGAGAGCCAGAGCCCGGCGGCGACGTCGTGGGACAGCGGGGCTCTTCGAGGCAAGGGCTCTGCCGGCCTCTTTCCCCGAGGCACTGCGCAAGCTCCATCCGCGGGCGCTGGCCACCAATCCCGTGCTGTTCGTGGTGGCCTGTGGCTCGGTCCTCACCACGCTCTCCGCGCTCCTGCGCCCGTCCGTCTTCGCATGGGTAATCAGCGGCTGGCTGTGGCTGACGGTGGTCTTCGCCAACCTTGCGGAGGCGGTCGCCGAGGGCCGGGGCAAGGCTCAGGCCGATTCGTTGCGCAAGGCGCGTACGGACATCGTCGCCCGGCGGCTACGCGACAACTGGCGGGTCGGCATCGACCTCGGCGGCGCCGAGACCGAGTCGGTTCCCGCCACCGACCTCCAGCCCTTCGACTTCGTACTCGTCCAGGCGGGCGAGGCGATCCCGGCCGACGGTGAGGTGGTCGAGGGGGTCGCCGCCGTCGACGAGTCAGCAGTGACCGGTGAATCGGCGCCGGTCATCCGCGAGTCGGGCGGCGACCGCTCCGGCGTCACTGGCGGCACGACGGTACTGTCGGACCGCCTCGTGGTACGGGTCACTTCCCGCCCCGGGCAGACCTTCCTGGACCGGATGATCGCTCTGGTCGAGGGGGCGAGCCGACAGCGGACCCCAAACGAGATCGCCCTGCACATCCTGCTCGCCGCGCTCACCATCGTGTTCATCCTCGTCGTGATCACCCTGCAGCCGATGGCCTCCTACGCCGGCGCGGTCCAGACAACGACGGTGCTCGTCGCCCTCCTCGTCACCCTCATCCCCACCACGATCGGCGCTCTTCTCTCCGCGATCGGCATCGCCGGCATGGACCGCCTCGTCCAGCGCAACGTCCTCGCCATGTCCGGCCGCGCCGTCGAGGCGGCGGGCGACATCAACACCCTGCTCCTCGACAAGACCGGCACTATCACCCTCGGCAACCGCGAGGCGGTCGCCTTCGTCCCCCTGCCCGGCGTCGACGAACTCCAGCTCGCCGACGCCGCCCAACTGTCCTCCCTGGCCGACGAAACACCGGAGGGGCACTCCATCGTCGTCCTCGCTAAGGAGAAGTACGGGCTGAGCCAGCCGGCCGAGGGAGAACTGCAACCCGCCGAATACGTGGACTTCAGCGCCCAGACCCGGATGAGCGGCGTCAATCTGCACTGGGCAGACGGTTCGGGGTGCGCCATCCGCAAGGGCGCGGCCGCCGAGATCATCGAATGGGTGGCACGGCGCGGCGTCGAAGTGCCCTCCGAAGCCAGGTGGTTCACCGATGCCATTGCCTCGTCCGGCGGCACGCCTCTGCTGGTGGCGATGCACGACAGGCACACGGCACGGGTCCTCGGCATCATCCACCTCAAGGACATCGTCAAGGACGGCATCCGCGAACGCTTCGCCGAACTGCGCCGCATGGGCATCCGCACGGTGATGATCACCGGCGACAACCCCCTCACGGCCAAGGCCATCGCCCAGGAAGCGGGCGTGGACGAATACCTCGCCGAGGCCACTCCCGAGGACAAACTCGCCCTGATCATTCAGGAACAGGAGGGCAGCAAGCTCGTCGCGATGACCGGCGACGGCACCAACGACGCCCCGGCCCTGGCGCAGGCGGACGTCGGTGTCGCCATGAACACCGGCACCTCCGCCGCCAAGGAGGCCGGCAACATGGTCGACCTCGACTCCAACCCCACCAAGCTCATCGACATCGTCGAGATCGGCAAGCAACTCCTCATCACCCGCGGTGCGTTGACCACCTTCTCGATCACCAATGACGTCGCCAAGTACTTCGCGATCATTCCGGCCATGTTCGCCGGCGCCTATCCGGGCCTGGCCACGCTCAACATCATGGGCCTGCACAGCCCGACCTCGGCGATCACCTCGGCGATCATCTTCAACGCATTGATCATCGTGGCGCTCATTCCGCTCGCCCTACGTGGTGTCCGTTACACGCCCTCGTCGGCGCACGACCTCCTGCGCCGCAACCTCGCCCGGTACGGCCTCGGCGGTCTGATTGCCCCGTTCCTTGGTATCAAACTCATCGATCTGCTGATCTCCGCGATTCCCGGGCTGGGTTGAACGACGATCGCCGCGGAAAGGATCCCGCCGCCCGGCCTACCTTTGGTAAGTGCGCGCATCTCCCTTGCCGCGCAGGGCGCTTGGGGGCACCGTATTGGCCAGTCGCCGGATACGCACGGCCGTCGCATGCGGCGTGGCGCTCCCGCTGACCACATCGAATAGCGGGCAGGCCGACAACCCCATCCGAACCGACCGTCCGGGCCTCACAGAGGGGCCGACTTGACGGCCCTGCTGGCTCAATGCCGCGCGACAACTGCACATTCAAACCGTAGGCGTGCCACTGGGCGCATCGACCCTCACATGCCGTGTGACACGCGAACCGACGATCCATAGGAAGCGGAACGGCCGCGCCTGGCCGCACTGCCGCGCCAGACACCCGCACCCCATGTCACTGGCCTCCGACGGCGCAGGCCAGTGGCCGTACTGGCACTGCCCCAAGGACCGGTCCTACCACTGAGACGTCGGCGATCACCCGGGAAACGCTGGCTAGCGTGACGCTTGGTTACGGAAAAGGATGAGCACCACCGCAGCAGTCGCGTATGTGGCGCATCAAAAACACAGGCCATTGCTACGGGGATACCTCGGCACGGGATACGTTACGGGAAAAGATCTTCGTGCTTCAGGCGTTCGGCCGTCGAACGTACGGGGCACTTCGGGGGGCATGTGTGATGAGTTCTGATGCATTCGTCACGACGGCTGCAGCACACCCTCAGGGCGTGCATGGTGTGAGCACCGGCTCCGGGCTCTTCGGCGCCACCCAGGTGGAGAACCCGGCCGAGTTGCGGGACGGCAGGCAATGACGCGCTGGCGCTGGGGGATCTGCACTCCAAATTCCGGATCTCCGACTATGGGCAAGGTGTCAGCCGTTCTTTGCCGCAGCAACTTGTTCTCGAGATGATTCCACCAGGGCGATCCTGGTCAGTTCTGTAGCGAAAGCCGGGCGTTGCCGGCGCGTCTAAAGGGGTGGGCGTGAGTCAGATATTCCTTGCTGTCGACCAGTGGGCGGCCCCACCAGGCGGACACGCCGATCCCAGCTTTCTGAAATGGGTGGCAGTCGGCCTGGGAGTGTTGTTTCTTTTGGGTGTCTTCGCTTCCTGGGACACGCGCAGGCAGCGCCAGAACGTTCCGTCGGAGCGGCTTGTCGAAGAATTGCGGCATGATTTGCGTTCAGGGACCCCAAATGTCCGGGGGCATATTCGAATCGATCCATCCAGCTATCCAGGTACGTCCGTCGGGCAGGCTGAGGACATCGCACGTGAAGAGGGGTTCCTGCGGCAGTCTCATGGAGCAAGGGGGCAGTGGCTCTTCTATCGCATGGGCACGCAGCCAGGTTCATCGACGGATTCGGATGTGCGGGGTGGCCCCGCTCCTGAGGTCGTACGAGAGAACGCGGCAGCTCAGCGCACGGCCGGTTGGATCCGTGAGCGCGAAGGATTCGACCCCCTGGACGAAGCCACCCTGGAAGCGGCGGAAAGGGGATTGCTGCAATCCCGCGCCAAGAGCGAACGGGCCATCGTGGGCGCGGCCCTGGCCATGCTGGCCGGCCTGTCAGCAGAAGGAATCGCAGGGATCGCCTGGGGCTTCTGGCTGCCTTACGCCGTTCTCCAGGTGTGCGCCGTGGCGCTACTGATTCTGAGCATCCGGTTGATCACGCGGTCTCGGCGGCTGCGCAAGGAAGGAAACCGGTTGCACGGTAAGACTGTCGCTGCCTACCGGGAGACCGTCGCCGCACGTGAGAACCAGCAGAAGAAACCAGGCCAGTAGAACCGTACGAGAAGAAGCGCATCAATCGAACAGTAGGGGGAGGCATGGCGGATTTCACGACCGACCTGGCTCAGCTGCGGAATCTGAAGAAGAAGCTGGAAGACAGTGAAAGTCAGCTGGAAGAGGCTCTGCGCAGGATGAAGGACACGGGCCCGAAGAATCTCGGGAAGCGGTCGCTCGACAAGGCATGCGAAGACTTCGAGGGCGACTGGGAGCACGGACTGAAGGAAACGAAGAAGCGACTGAAGACGCTCAACGAGGCATTGCCGGCCATCCTCAAGGCGTATGAGAAGACCGAAGAGGAGATCAAGAGCGGGTTCGCGAAGGCCGGAGGGGGAGCGAAGTGAGCGACGACTGGAGCGGACTTGGCTGGAACCCGGCTCCGGGCCACCCCCATTTGGCGACCAACCTTGCCGACAACCTCAAGGCGACCGCAGAAACCCTCCAGAGTACCTATAACCTTCTGGACTCCTTGGACAAGGAAAGCTCCTACTGGACCGGAGAAGCGGCCAAGGCATTTGCCGAGAAAGTGACGGATCTTCCCGATTACCTCAAGCGTGCCCATGACTCGCTCAAAGCCGCTGGTGGTGAACTGGGAAAGTGGAGCGACGCGCTGCACGACATGAAGGTGAAAGCGAACAACTTCGAAGAAGACGCCAAGGACGCGAGGAAAAAATCCGAAAACGCTGAGCAACAGTACGAGACGGCCCGAACCCACCCCGATCTGAGGCTGGCGGGGCAGACTTTCGAGACCAAGACCGAACTCGACAGTGCCCAACGCCGCCTTGATATCGCCCAGGGCCGTGTGGACAGTGCATCAAAGGCATTGGACCACGCGAGCACCAAGCTGCAGGATCTCATCGACGACGCGAAGAAGCTGGAAAGTCACCACGGTGATACCGCGCAGGACTTCGCCGACCAGATACGCAAGCACTCCAGCGACCACGCGCCAGGGGGCGGATTCTGGGACACAGTCGGGGACTGGTGGGACGAGCACGGGGGCGACCTGCTGACCATTGCGGCCACGGTTGCCGGCATCGCCGCCATCTTCGTCCCGGTGCTCGCACCGCTCGCAATCGGTCTCAGCCTGGCTGCGGCAGCCCAACACGCCAACCAGTACGCTAAGAGCGGCAAGGACATGTTCCCGCCGACATCGAAGAACATCAGTGAATGGGCAACCCTCGGCGGAGACGTGCTCGGCGCGGTCCCCGGCGTCGGCCCGGCCGTAAGGGGGGCCAAAGCGGCCATCGGTGCGGGGCGCGCAGGTTTCGGCGCGGCACGTGGCGCCGGCGCGGTGGCGAAGACTGCCACAACCGTCTCGCAGGCAGCGAAAACCGGCGCCGTGCACTTCAAGGATTTCGCCAAAGCAGCAAGCCCCTCGAATCGCGTCATAGGGACACCGATTGAATGGGCAGCCAAGAAACTCGGGTCGTCACAAGGGGCTGCTGAGATGGCCGCTGACGTGACACAGGCAGTCGTGACCGGGGGTCTCGCAGTCCCCACCGCCCAGACCCTGGATATGGGTTGGACTCACAGCGACAGCACTACCGACAGAGCAACGCAGGGCACGGAAATGAACGATGGCATCGTCGGTGCCGGTATGGCAGTTGATCCACTGAAAAAGATTTTTTCCGTCGCTAAGGGCCTGTGATGATGCAAGAAGCCGTGACTCCAGGATCCACCGGACTCCTGCCGATGTGGTACACGCTCCCCGAAGGCTTCCACCCCATCGATGTCTCGGGAGATGCCGCGGCGCGTATGGATGCCAACTACGACGCGCTCGCCCAGATCTGTCCCTCGGCAACCCAAAGACAGCTCATCACCAGCGTCTTCAGCTTCGAAGCCGCACTGAGCAAGCTGGCCGAGGACGGGCTGGTCCACTTAAGCTCCTTCACTCTCTGCACGGACGACGATCTGCTCCTTACCGGAACCTGCCAGATCTCTGTGGCCGACCGACCGCCGGGAGACCCCAACCTCTTTGCCTGCAGCGTGCTTGACGCCCATCCAGATGGCGGCACCAGTCTGCAAAAAGGCGTCATCGAGCTTCCCGCGGGAATCGCTGCGGTCGTGGTGTCAGACGCCGTGGTACCGGTGCCAGGAGCATTCTTCGGAGTCCCGACAGACGGAGCCGCCGAAGTACTCTCCGTCAGTTTCCAGATGGCATTCCCCCGCACGCCCCAAGCAGTAGCGGTCACATTGTCCACGGAGGAACTCGGGGCTCAGGAAGAATTCCTGGAGCTGGCGACTGTGGTGGCCGGCGGTATCTCCTTCAGTGCCCCACAGCACCCGAGCACCCTGGCCGAGGAGAATACCGCAGCCGCAGCGTCGCCTTTCGGATGAGCAGCAGTACCGGAAGGCGACGCCTGGAGCCAACGAAAGTCAAGCCATAGAGGCAGTCCACCGTCACCCGGCGGTCCGCGGCTCGATCTTTCGTGATTGGCCGTCGGCTCTTGCTGGCGGCCGATCTGCGTTCGACGGTGTTCTTCGGGCGTGACGGCGGCCCGACTGTCGTGCCGGGTGGGCGCCGCGTTCCACGGCTCTGGATATGGACACCCTCCTCGACCTCCGCTGGGCGACATCGCGGCGACGGGGTCAGACGGTGCGGGGAGTCGCTGGTGAGCGACCTATTGGATCTTCTCCGTCCGCGTGGGGCGGGGTCAGTGGGCGGTGAGGCCGCCGTCGACCACCAGCTCGGTACCGGTGATGAACGAGGACTCGTCGCTGGCGAGGAAGAGCATGGCCGAGGCGATCTCGTCGGCGCGGCCCGCGCGGCGCATCGGGGTACGCACGATGTCCGGCTGCTGGTCGCCCTGCTCGTCCAGGAGTTCCTGGATCATCGGCGTGGCGATGACTCCGGGGTGGATGGAGTTGACCCGTACTCCCTGGCGGGCGTACTCGACCGCCGCGGTTTTGCTGAGCAGGCGCACCGCGCCCTTGGATGCCTGGTAGGCCGCGGCTGCTCCGCTCCCCACCAGTCCCAGGACGGACGAGGTATTGATCACCGAGGCATTGCCGGTGGCGCGCAGCAGGGGTAGGGCAGCCTTCATCCCGAGCCAAGTGCCTTTCTGGTTCACGTCGATGACGCGGTTCCACGCGTCTTCCCGGGTGTCTTCGATGCCCGGCCAGTCCAGGATGCCCGCGAGGTTGACGAGGGTGTCCAGACTGCCGAACCGCTCGCGGACGATGGTGATCACCCCGTCCCATTGCTGGGCGGAGGAGACATCCAGGCAAGCGGAGAAGATTTCCGCGCCGGTCTCCTCAATCTCCTCCGTGAGTGCTGTGAGGCGCTCCTGGCGGACATCGGTAACGACCAGCCGCGCGCCTTCGCGGGCGAACAGCTTGGCGGTCGCTGCGCCGATTCCTCCCGTCGCACCGGTGATCAGTGCGACCTTGCCGTCAAGTCGTTGGCCAGTCATAGCGGTGTCGTCCTCTCTCGGTGGTGGTTCGCTGGGGCAGTACCGCCCCGCGCTCGAACGGGGCGGGCGGTGTGTGGGGTCAGGCGGCAGTGAAGCCGCCGTCGGCGGCGACGACGGCGCCGGTCATGAAGCTGGAGCGCGCCGAGGCGAGGAATCCGATGATCTCGGCGATCTCCTCCGGCTGGGCCACGCGGCCCAGCGGGTGCGCGCCGGCGAAGGAGCGCAGGTAGGCGCGGCTGTCGTCACGGATGTTGTCGAGCATGTCGGTCTCGATCACGCCCGGTGCCACGACGTTGGCCCGGATGTTGTGGGGGCCGCCCTCCAGCGCGATGACCTTGGTCAGCTGTGCCAGGGCTCCTTTGGACGCGGTGTAGGCCGACCCCTCTGGCAGCGCGACCGTGCAGGTGTAGGAGCCGACGTTGACGATCGCCCCGCCTCGTCCGTGCTCGCGCATGGCACGGAACGCCTCCCGGGCATGGAGGAACGCGCCGCGGGCGTTGACGGCCATCAGGGTGTCCCAGTCTTCTGCCGTGGTCTCGGTGAAGGGTTTGTTCAGCGTCCGACCCGCGTTGTTGACCAGAATGTCCAGGCCACCGAAACGCTCCTGCGCCAGCTCTACCGCACGCAGGGCCGTCTCCTCCCGGGAGACGTCGCCGACCAGGGTGGTCACACCGTCGAACTCCGCGGTCAGGTCCTCCACCTCGGGCCGGATGTCCTCGGCCAGGACGCGTACTCCACGGGCGTGCAACCACGCCACGGTGGCCCTGCCCACGCCGCGCGCGGCGCCGGTCACCACCGCAACCGTGCCACGCAGGGCGTCACCATCCCGCGTGGGGCGTCGGTCGGTGTCTGTCGTCATCTTCGTTCTCCCGCTCAAGGGCCTGTACTGGCGTCCATGGGCGCACACGTACTGTCCGCTGTGCCCGAGGTCGCTGCTGCTGCGCACTGGCGACGGGGCCGACCCCGATCTCGTCGATGTCGCCCCTGGCGGCCGGCTGACTGAGCGGGCCACGGCCTTCGCGACAGCCGGCTGCCGATGCCCCTCATGACTGGTGCTCCTCCTTGCGGTGGAGCACCAGGTGCTCGTGATAGAGCACGCCATCACGCACCTCACCGGTCGCGGTGAATCCGGAGTCATCGACGTACTGCAGACGGTTGCCGGTCACTGTGTAGCGGCCCGTGTACGCGCTTGGTCGCTTCCCGCGGGCTTCGTCGTAGCGACCGTCCGCCCGTAGCTCCTGATGGATGTCACCGTCCGCGGTCACCCACAACCCGACCACGTCAACGCTGTCCTCACTCGCCTGCGGCACGAGGCCCTCCTCCCGTCCGATGTCGTCCCTCTCGCCACCGAGTCTGGACGCCCCAGAAGCCGCTAACCAGGACGTTTGCTGCCTGGGTGCCACACACCCAGGCAGCGCAACCATCGCCTGCTTAACCTGGGGGTATGTCCGACAACGCCCTGGGAGACTTCCTGCGCGCCCGACGCTCCAGGCTGCGGCCCGAAGACGTCGGCATGGCGAGCTACGGCTGCTGGCTGGGGTGCCGCCCAGTGGTACGGGCGTGGTCACCACACATGCCACGGCGGTACCGCCGGCGGCACCTGGCGCGGTACGTCCTGGCGTCCGGCCAGCGCGTCGAGCCGCTCGACCAGCCTGCGCAGCTCGGCCGCGCTGCGGGCCGGGAGGGCGTTCACCATGTCCTCCAGAAGATCCCTGGCGTGGAAAGGATTGCCGCAGCAGTCCCAGTGCAGTTCGTCACCCCACTCCCAGTCTGTCCACAACTGGCGCATGGGGAGCCGCACATGGTCCTTCCAGAGCCGCACCGCAGCTACAGTCTGCCCCGGTTCCAGGTAGCTGCGAGTGCGCTCGATCCGCCGGATCTCGGACATGGTCCGCGCGGATAGGCCGTCGATGTCGGCCACGGCATCACTGTCCGGTCGGCGGGCGGGGAACCCGGCCCGGACGTTGCGCGGGGGCCTACGCGGCATGGGTCCCGTGGTCGCTCGGCATGCCGCATATCCTGCCACGCCGCGCGCAAACGGGCCGGGTCGGGGAGCTGCATCCCGCCGCTGCAGTGGGCAAGGGCGCTGCAGCGTACCGACCCACCGGACACACCCAAGCCTGGACCTGGGGACCAGTCCCGCCGCCTTCGCCGCTCACGAACTCGCCCTGGAGCCACAAAGCGCAGGCAGAGCACGACGGTTCCTCCTAACAGCGCTATCCCAGTGGAACCTCACACCCCTCGTCGATGATGCAACCCTCATCGTGAGCGAGCTCGTCGCCAACGCCATCCGCCACACAAGGACAGCCGATGGCCAACGCATCTGGCTCGCCCTCCATCTCCTCCCCAACGAACTCATCTGCGCGGCCACCGACCCGATCCCGCACCCACCGGAACTTCTCTCCGCCGACGCCACCGCGGACCGTGGACGCGGTCTTCACGTCGTCGACAACCTCAGCAGCTCCTGGGGCTGGTCACCAGCAGCAGCCCCGTTTGCGCGGCCGCTGCGGAGACGCGGTCGTGGCGGATGTGCCACTCAGTCGAGAGCGCCCACTCCCCGGTCGCACACCGTGAGACCGGCGGTCAACCCTGGGGCGGCTCCTGGCTCCACCCTTCGTGGCCGATACCACCGCCCACGCAGCCACCCGGGCCGTCGAGGCGAAGCCGGGCGTCTGGCCCGCTGGCGTCCCGTCTCGATGTAGATCTGTGAGTTTCGTGTGCGATGCGTCGAGTCGGCTTCATCTGGCTACCGGCCGACCACGATCGATCACGCTCCGCATGCGAGCGACTACCCTTCGCAGAGAAGGCTGATCATTCGCAGGGAAGCAGGTGGTGCGTGATGTCCCAGGAAATCTCGCTGGGTACGCGGTCTGGAGATGCCGACATCATCTTCTCCGGCGGTTCCATCGTGACGGTTACCGATGAGAAGTCGGCGGCGCCTGAGGCGGTGGCGGTCAAGGACGGCCGGATCGTCTTCGTCGGCAACCTGTCCCAGGCGCAGGCCGAGTGGCGGGGGCCGGACACGCGGTTGCGCGAATTGCTGCCGGAGCAGGCCCTGCTGCCGGGTTTCATCGATGCGCACGGCCACGTGGTCGGCACCGGCCTGCAGGCCACGATCGCCAATCTCCTGGCCGCTCCCGACGGCAACGTCACCAACATCGCTTCCCTCCAGGGCAAGCTGCGCGAGTTCGCCGAAAGTGCGGTCGGGAAGCGCTCGGATTGGATCGTCGGTTTCGGTTACGACGACTCCATGCTCACCGAGGGCAGGCACCCCACCCGCCACGACCTGGACATGGTATCCACCGGGAAGCCTGTCCTGGCGATCCATCAGTCCTTCCATCTGGGAGCGGTCAACAGCCTTGGGCTCGAACGGCTCAAGTACACCGCCATGACACCGGACCCGGAGGGCGGGGTGATCCGGCGGAGGTTGCAGCGCGGGACCGAATCCGGGCCCGTGTACGGGGAGCCGAACGGGGTGCTGGAGGAGACCGCGTTCGCCCCCGCCGCCGACCTGGCCGTCGCTGGGATGGACCCCATCGACAGCGGGCAGTTCCTGCCCGTGGGTCTCCTGTCGGCGGCGAGTTTCGGCTTCACGACCGTGCAGGAGGGGGCAGCGAGCCTGGAGGTCCTGGGCCTCCTGCGGCAGGTCGCGGACGCCCACCCCGCCGGCCTGCCCACCGACGTGGTCGTCTACGTGAAGGCTGACCAGGCCATGAAATCTCCTGACGCGGTCCGGGCGAGCCGGGAGTACACGAAGGGCCTGCGCGCAGCCGGGGTGAAGCTGGTCCTGGATGGCTCACCCCAAGGGCGTACCGCTTGGCTCACCGAGCCCTACCTCACCCCGCCCGACGGTCAGGACGAGGACTACCGCGGCTATGCGACCCTGCCGGACAAGGACGTCCTGGCCCAGGTCCGGGCGGGTTTCGCCAACAACTGGCACGTCATCGCGCACGTGAACGGCGACGCCGCCATCGACCAACTCCTCCAGTGCGTGCGCGCGGCCACCAAGGAAGCCGGACAGGACCGGCGTACGACGGCCATCCACTGCCAGACCGCCCGCGAGGACCAGGTCGAGGCTTTTCGGGAACTCGGCATCATCCCGTCGTTCTTCTCCATGCACACCTACTACTGGGGCGACTGGTACCGCAAGACCGTGCTCGGCCCCGAACGCGCTGTCAACATCTCGCCGGCCCGGTGGGCGGTGGACCGCGGCATGGCCTACACCTCACACCACGACGCCCCCGTCGCCCTGCCCAACTCGATCGCCATCCTGTCCAGCCAGGTCACCCGCGTCACCCGCACCTCAGGAAGCGTCCTGGGCCCGGACCAGTGCGTGTCGGTCCTGGACGCGGTGAAGTCCATCACCATCAACGCCGCCCGCCAGTACTTCGAAGAGGACACCAAGGGCAGCATCGAGGTGGGCAAGCTCGCCGACTTCGTGCTCCTCAGCCACAACCCGCTCACGATCCCCGAGCAAAAGATCAAGGACATCACCGTCGTGGAGACCATCAAGGAGGGCAGGACCGTCTACCCGCCCTCTCCCACACAGTCAAAGCCCGTCCCCGTCCTGCAAAAGGCAATGTCCGCAGCAATTGCCCACCACTGCTGACGCCCCGGGAAGGTCACCCAGTTGAGGGGCTGACCAGCAGACCAGATCGACTGAGCCGACGTGCGGCATCCGCGCGCAATCCGGATTCCACCGGCGTGGAGTGAAGCGCTTGTTCTGGCCAGAACCTCAGCGCAGTTGCTCGGCCAGTCCGACGATGAGGCCCTCCGGGCCGCGGACGTAGCAGAGCAGATGGCTGTCCTCGAACCGGGCGATCTCGCCGACGAGTTCGGCGCCGTGAGGGCGCAGGTGGGCAACGGTGTCCTCGATGTGGTCAACGGCGAACATGACACGGTGCGTGCCCAGAATGTTGTGCGGCCGGTTGCGCGGCCCGGCGCTGATCACCGCGGGGCTGCGGTACTTCGCCAGCTCGAGCCGGCTGTGACCGTCCGGGGTCCGGACCATCGCGATGTCACAGCGGACGCCATGCTGGCTTCTCCTTCTTCCGCGTACGGCGGTGGCGGCCGCTGATGTGCCTGGGACGGAGCCGGCGGCACGTTCTCGACATCCTCATACCGCCGAACTCCGAAAAGGGGGTGATCCGCACCGACGGGAAGGGGATCTTGCCAGCCCGCCACCCCGCTACGCATCGGCTCCAGTCCGAGCAGGTTGGTGTAAAAGTCCAGGGACCGTTCGACATCGGCGACGTTGAGGACCAGGTGGTCGAACACCAACGGCGGGGCGAGGCTTCTTCTTCCCCATGCTCTCCATGATGGACATCCTCCCGGGGCAGAACCCCTGATCTCGAATGTCCGTCAAAGCGGATCAAGCTCGGGCCTGCCATCGCCCCATACGCACTACACGTTCATGGGCTGATGACCGGCCGGATCGGCGTGTGGGGTGCTGAGCCGGCCGGGCTGTGGGCGCCGGTGAAGATCGCTCCGGAGCCGGAGGGCGCTTGGTTGAGGACCCAGAGGCCGATCAGTACGGCGAGGGTGAAGACGACCGTGATGAGGACCGCGAGGACCAAGCGGCGCCTGCGTTCTCGGCGGAGCCAGTCGCCGCGGGCGGTGCGGTAGGCGTCAGGGGCGGGTTGCACCTGGTGGGCGAGGGCTTCAAGGGTCTCGCGGAGCTGCTTCTCTGTGCCGGGGGAGCCCGGGGTGGTGGTCATCGCCGGGCCTCCATCGCCTGGGTGAGAGCGGCGAGGCCGCGCGCGGTGTGGGTCTTGACCGATCCTGCCGAAATGCCCATCGCCGCGGCGATCTCGCTTTCCTTGAGGCCGAGCCAGTGGCGCAGCACGAGGGCTTCGCGCTGCCGGGTGGGCAGTTGCTGGAGGGCGTTGACCAGCACCTGCTGATCATCACGGAGCAGAGCCGAGTTCTCGGCCGAGGTGACCGGGTCGGCCGGCGAGACCTCGGCATGCCGACGGACGACCTGGAGATGGCGTATGCGCATGCGGGTCAGATTGCAGACGGTGGAGCGCAGATACGCCTCCGCGGACTCGGCATCGAGAAGTTTTCGCCACTTCCGGTAGATCTGGTAGTAGGCCTCGGCCACGATGTTCTCAGGGTCGTCGGCGCCCAGCAGCGCGGCGAGGCGGAGCATTGAGGCATAGTGCTGGTCGAAGAGCCGGGCGACGGCAGTCTCTCGCTCCTGTCCGGCCGGGTCGGCCGAGGCCGAGGGGGACGCAGGAGCCGGCGCGGCCGTCCGGCCCGGCCTGGCAGCGTCAGCGGCAGCGCTGCCGTTCACCACCGGGTGTCCCGCGGGCCGCGGGACAGCCGTGGTTCTGATGGTGCGTCTCATGAGTTGCTCGCTCCCGTCCCGGGCCGGTGCCTGACTTTCAGGCAGGGGGAAAGTGTGGTGGAGTCCGTGCCTCGGGGTGTGCCGATCCGGTCCAGTACCGCGGTGCCGGTCAGCGCGATCACCAGGTTGATGATCAGGGCGGCCAGTCCCGCGTAGATCTCCGGGGGATGGCCGGACATGCCGGGCAGGCCGAGTGAGACGACGGGTGAGAAGCCCTCGCGTACGACCATGACCGTGCCCCACACCATCCCGGCGGCCCATCCGGTGAGCAGTGCCCGGTGATGCAGCCGGCGGGTGAACAGTCCGATGGCCACCGCGGGGAAGATCTGGAGGATCCAGATGCCACCGAGGAGCTGGAGGTTGATGGCGTCCTGGTCCCGCAGCCCGAAGACGAACGCGACCGCTCCCGCCTTCGCAGTGAGGGAGACAGCCTTGGCGATCCGTACCTGACGCTTGGGGGTGGCGGTGGGGTGGAAGTACTCGGTGTACACATTGCGTACGAACGAGGTCGCGGCCGCGATCGACATGACGGCGGCCGGGACCAGCGCCCCCACGGTGATCGCGCCGAAGACCACACCCGCCAGCGGCGCCGGCATCAGGCGGTTCACCAGGATGGGGACGGCGGCCTCGGCGCCGCCCTCGGGGGCCTCGACGCCCGAGGCAAGCGCCGCAATGCCGAGCAGTCCGAACAGCGCGAGCAGCGCGGTCCAGGCGGGCAGGGCGACGGCGACCCGGCGCAGGACGCGCGGACCGGAGGCGGCGAAGGCGGCGGTGAGGACGTGCGGGTACATCAGCAGGGCCAGTGCCGAACCCAGAGCCAGAGTGGCGAAGGCCGGCTGCTGGTCAGGGGTGAGGACGAGGGCGGCGCCGCCGGAGTCCGGGCCGGTGAGCCGGTGGGCGGCCCGGTCGAAGACCGCCCCGGGGCCGCCAAGACGGGCCAGGACGAGCCAGCTGACGGCGAGTACCGAGCCGAAGACCGCCACGCCCTTGAGCGCGGAGATGACGGTGGGTGCGCGCAGACCGTGCCGGTAGGTCGCCACCGCGAGACCGGCGAAGACCGCGGCCATCGCCAGGTCACCGGTGACGGCACTCGGGTAGAGCCCGCCCGCGGTGAGCACGGCGCGGATGCCCAGGAGCTGCAGGGCAAGGTAGGGCATCGTGGCGAGGATGCCCGTGAGCGCGACCACCAGGGCCAGCGGCGCAGAACCGTAGCGTCCGCGCACGAAGTCGGCTGCGGTGACATAGCCGTGGTCCCGCGCCACGCTCCACATCCGGGGCAGCAGAATGAAGGCGAGCGGACAGACGATCACGGTGTAGGGGAGGGCGAAGAAGGCGGGCGCACCGTTGCCGTACACCAGGCCGGGTACGGCGGCGAAGGTGTACGCGGTAAAGATCGTGCCGCCCAGCAGCAGCCACGTCCAGAGGGTGCCGAGGCTTCGGTCGGCCAGCGCCCAGACCTCCAGGGAGGGCAGGTCGTTGCTGGTATGCAGGCGGCGGGCAGTGACGGCGAGCAGGGACGCACCGCCGATGACGGCGAGGAACGCCGCGGCCATGGGGCCTTCGATCATCGGTCACCGTCCTTGGTGTCCTGGGGTGCGCGATCCCTGTCGCATACGAGTTGCGCGGGGAGCCGGCTGCGATGACAGGAACTCCGGGGAAATTTCTTGGAAATCTGCTGTCAACCGAATCGCGGACATCGGCAACTCTTGCACAGACCGACAGGAACGAGGAGGCGCTGTGGTACGGATCGCACCCCCTCACCACGTCTGGCGCCGGGTCGCGGCCGGTGTCTGCCTCGTCGCTCCTGTGGTCGCCCTGCTCTGGGCGCCCTGGTACTCGCAGGACCGGCCGCAGCTGGCTGGGGTGCCGTTCTTCTACTGGTACCAGCTCGCCTGGGTGCCGGGGTGCAGCCTCGCCCTGCTCGCGGCGTATCTGCTGACCCGGCGTCCGCCCAAACCCTGACGCCTTCCCTTTCAGCCTTCTCCTGACCCACCGAGGCGAGGATCCGCCATGCCCAAAACCACCCACGCGCGTCCGAAATCCATTATTTTGTGGACCTGTATCGCCCTCCTTGGGGCCGTCGCCTGGGGCATGGTGGCCCTGGCCCGCGGCGAGGAGATCTCTGCCGTCTGGCTGGTGGTCGCGGCGCTGGGTTCGTACGCCATCGCGTACCGCTTCTACTCACGCTTCATCGCCCGGCGCGTGCTGAAGCTCGACGACAGCCGGGCCACTCCCGCCGAGCGGCTGGAGGACGGGGTCGACTTCCAGCCGACCGACCGCCGGGTGCTACTGGGCCATCATTTCGCGGCGATCGCCGGGGCCGGGCCGCTGGTCGGGCCGGTGCTCGCGGCCCAGATGGGGTATCTGCCGGGGACCATCTGGATCGTCGTCGGCGTGATCTTCGCCGGGGCGGTGCAGGACATGGTGGTGCTCTTCCTGTCCATGCGACGTGACGGCAAGAGCCTGGGCCAGATGGCACGCGAGGAGATCGGCAAGGTCGGCGGGGCGGCCGCGCTGATCGCCGTCTTCGTCATCATGATCATCCTGCTGGGTGTGCTGGCGCTGGTCGTGGTCAACGCCCTCGCCCACTCCCCGTGGGGCACCTTCTCGGTTGCCATGACCGTCCCAGTTGCCCTCTTCATGGGCTTCTACCTGCAATACCTGCGCCCCGGACGGGTCACCGAGACCAGCCTGATCGGTGTCGCGCTGCTGCTCCTCGCCATCGTCGGCGGCGGCTGGATCGAGAACTCCTCACTCGCGGACGCCTTCACCTGGAGCCCCACGACCCTCGTCTTCTGCCTGGCCGGCTACGGATTCGTCGCGTCCGTCCTGCCGGTGTGGATGCTGCTCGCGCCGCGCGACTACCTCTCCACCTTCATGAAGATCGGCACCATCGCGCTGCTGGCGGTCGGCGTGCTGGTGGCGGCGCCCACGCTGCAGGCGGACGCGGTGAGCGACTTCGCCGCCTCCGGCACCGGACCGGTCTTCGCCGGCTCCCTCTTCCCGTTCCTGTTCATCACCATCGCCTGCGGCGCTCTGTCCGGCTTCCACTCCCTGGTCGCCTCCGGGACCACCCCGAAGCTGATCCAGAAGGAATCCCAGGTACGGATGATCGGCTACGGCGCGATGCTGATGGAGTCCTTCGTAGCCGTCATGGCCCTGATCGCCGCCGCGGTCCTCGACCCGGGCCTGTACTACGCCATGAACGCCCCCGCGGGACTGCTCGGCACCACCGCCGAATCCGCCTCCCAGGCGGTGGCCGGCCTCGGCTTTTCCATCACTCCCGACCAGTTGACCGCCGCCGCCAAGGCGGTGGAGGAGCAGACGCTGATCGCCCGCTCCGGCGGTGCGCCCACCCTCGCCGTCGGAATGTCGGAGATCTTCTCCGGGGTCTTCGGAGGCGCCGCGATGAAGGCCTTCTGGTACCACTTCGCGATCATGTTTGAGGCGCTGTTCATCCTCACCACGGTCGACGCGGGCACCCGGGTGGGCCGCTTCATGCTCCAGGACATGCTCGGCAACGTCTGGAAGCCGATCGGCCGCGTCAACTGGAAGCCGGGCATCTGGATCACCAGTGCACTGGTCGTGACCGCCTGGGGCTACTTCCTCTACACCGGTGCCACCGACCCGCTCGGCGGGATCAATCAGCTCTTCCCGCTCTTCGGCATCGCCAACCAGCTGCTTGCCGTCGTCGCCCTGACCGTCTGCACCACCGTCCTCGTCAAGTCCGGACGGCTGCGCTGGGCATGGGTCACTGCCGTCCCACTGGCCTGGGTGGTCGCCGTCACCTTCACAGCCGGCTGGCAGAAGATCTTCTCCGACGACCCGCGCGTCGGCTTCTTCGCCCAGCGGCAGAAGTACGCCGACGGCATTGACGCCGGCACCATCCTTCCTCCCGCCAAGAACATGGATGACATGCACACCGTGGTCACCAACTCCACCGTCGACGGCGTCCTCATCGCCGTCTTCCTCCTACTGGTCGCGATCGTGATCGCCAACGCGGCCGTGGTGTGCGTCCGCGCTCTGCGCTCGCCCGCCCCGTTGCCGACCACGGAGGCCCCGTACGTCGCCTCGCAGATCGAAGCACCGGTACCGGGACACCGCAAGGAGCTTGCCGGAGCCCGCGAATGACGCTCCGTCACGTTCTGGACGGACTGCGCTGGTACGTACGGGAGTTCACCGGCGAGACCGCCTACGACCGCTACTGCGAACGCCACCGCCGCAACCACCCGTACGCCCCCGTCCCCACCCGCCGGGAGTACGAGCAGTTGCGCACACAGCACCGGGAGACCCACCCGAGCAGCCGCTGCTGCTGACCGACCCGGGGTGCCGCGCCGTTATCCCAGCGCGGCACCCCCTCCCCTCCAGGACCCCAGATGCTGCGACGCCGAGACCGGATCCGAAAGGTCCGCATCAGCCTCGAACTCGACGACCGCGACCTGCGCCGCGCCCTCGCAGAGATCCGCCCCTCCCACCAACTGCATGGCCTCGGCGCCGGCCCACGCAGCCTGGCAGCCCGTCGCCGATCTACTCCGCGCGACCGGCTCCGACTGGGACCGCCGTTCTCACCGGATCTGCGTACTTGCCCGGACCCTGCCGCCGGCCGTCGCCGACCGCTGGGCCACCGCCCACCCCGAATCACCGGATGCGACTGTCGTCCAGGCCCACGTACTGGCCGGCCGGTCCCCCGAGCACGGCCGGGCGGCCGCGGCCCGCGCCGAAAATCTCTGCCTACGCGCCCCCGAAGCCTGCCCGGCCGACCCCACTCCCATCTCCCCTCGCGAATGCGGGTCCCTCATCGGCATGGACGAGTTCGCCAGACGCGCCGCGGAAACCGCACCGCACGACTCGCCCCTCGCCATGCTGCCACTCGCCGCCCGCACCGAGCACTATGCTCACCGCCTGCGCCCCGACGGCCCGGACGCCATCGGCGCCGGCACTCACTGGCACGGCCCCGGCGTCGCCAAGGAGATCGACACCGCACTCACCCGCCTACGTCTTCCACGGAACCGTCGCCGTCGCCGCAATCCGGCTCTGGCTCCGCCCGCGAGATGCGCCCTGCACCTGGTTACGCCCAGAACTCCTCAGCCGCCAGCAGCGCCGTCCCATACAGTGCCGAAGGCATGACGACACTTGCATCCTTCGTCTTCGTGCGCCACATCGACGGGCTCCGCTACCACTTCGAACGCGACGGCGAGCACAACGGCCGCCCCGCCTACCGCCGAACGGACGGGAACGTGTGGTGTCTCTGGTCGCCGACCGACGGCTGGCACTGCGAGATCGCTGACGGCCTCGTCACCGCCCATCCCCTCAGCAGCCGCGCTGACGAACCCGAACCCCCGGCCACCGTCTGGCGCAGCTTCAAAAACGACCGCTCCTACCTCTACGACCTCCGGGCCCTCGACCCCGAAGCATGATCCGCCGGACAGTGCCTAACCGTCCACCCCGGGGCTCGGCCGCGCCGGTAAGCCGGGCCCCACGCCCGCAATCACCCTTGAGCGAGGGTGCTGATCAGCCGATGACGTAGAGCAGTCTGAATGTCCTGTCGCTCGGCGCGTCGATGTTGCACCAGACATCCACGCCCCCGTTCCTGGGGACAACATTGCTCACCTGCATTCGAGCCTGGGCCATCACCGGCCCACTGAGGCCTATTTCGGTTATTGCAACCGTAACGGCGCTGTCCTTTGTGATTCTTCCATCCGTGACGCCCGCCCAAAATTGGCCATGGCCTCTGGTGTTGCCTGTTTGGCCGCCGATTCGTTCCGGTGCGTCCTTGGTCGGTTCACCCTTGGCGGTAAGGGTCTGCATTTTCGTAGTCTTTTCGTCTACCGAGCTCACGAGATTCTCCTGTCTGTGCAGTGCTTCCTTTTCCAACCCACTGTTAGCTCTGATCAGCGGTCTGAACACCCTCATCGACCAACCGGCCTAGGTCTCCAGATAAGGGTCCTGGTACCGACCGGGCGGCCACTGCCACATCACACCAGGTCGCGAAGGCGCCAGAAATCAGGATGGAAATGCTCCGCTTCCACCCCGCATACACGGCACATCTGGTGTCGCGCTGCGTGTAGTTGACCCAGTAGCAGTTGGGGTGCGTCGCGATGAGCCGGGGGCAACGCACCCGATACGACTTTCGTGACGCTCCGCTGAAGGGCGGTACCTCCTCTTGGTGCGCTGCAAGGACCCCATCACATATCTATAAGCCCGTTCCCACGCTAGTCACCTGCCGGGTTATGCGCTATTTGGGCGACATACCTCATGGCGTTCCGCTGGACTCTGGCCATCAACGCCGTCGCCCTCACGTGGTGGGGGTGACAGGGATGACGCGATCAGCGGTTGGCCTGGGCCACCAGCTCGCGGTTGGCGGCGTGGGCGGCCCCCAAGTCCTCGTCGCGTTCCGCGAATTCACCGCGTAGGTCGAGAAGCTGCTGTTCCGGCTCGGTGATGCGGCGAGTGAGCGTCTCGACGTCGGCCGAGGACGACGAGCCCGGAGGCTTCCCAAGCCGTCTGTCCCAGGGTCTCGGACAGGAGCCGTTCAAGCCGGGTGATGTGCGCGGACAGTCGCCCGTTGCTGGCCCGTGAGGTTCGCGACGTTGGCCAGCAGCGACTTGCGGCTGACCTGCGTTCGGGCGGTCGTGCCGGGTGGGGGCTTTCGTGCTCCAGCAGTTGGCGGGCCTGAGTCCAGATCTTTTGTCGTGCCGGTCGAACTGGTGCGAGACGAGTTTGTCGACCACGGAGCGGGTGCCTTCTCCGTGACCCGTAATGGTGGATCTGCGAGCTGGACGCAGGACACGATCGGGTCGACGGATTCCTCGAATATCCCGGTCGCTTTGGTCCACGTCTGTCGATAGCGGCTTCCGCGTTCAGGGGCAGGTCTTGGAGCGGATGCTGGAGTACTCGGAGCGCGTGCATGCGCGCGGATAGCTGTTCATGCCGTGACCGTGACACGAAACCCATGGCTTGTCCGACGGGCATTCAGCCGACGCAGGTCAGACCTGCTGCTCAGCCTCCGCCGGCCAGTCTGCGGGCACGGCTCGGGCCAGCCACCGGCCACGCCCCAGCACCGCCGACGGCGCCCCCATCGGCTTGCAGCCCGAGCAGGTGGCACAGGCGGGTCAGGTCCGCGGCCGCGTCGGCTTCCGTGTCCGCCGGCACTGTGAAGACAGCCGCCATGGGATCAGTCTGCCCGCTTCCCGCCCCAGCGGGGCGAATTGTGGCAGAAAGCCCCCGAACAGCGGGTCGCGCGTGGGAACATCCCCGGTCATGAAGCCCACTTTTCCCCTGGCCGCTGTGGCCATCGCTGCCACCCTGTCCGTGGCCGGTTGCTCAAACGGCGACAGCAAGCCGGACGCGGCACCTGCCAAGGGCCACACGGCACCCAAGGCTGCGACGAAGCTCGACGCTGCTACCGCACTGAACGACATCGCCGCCACGGTGACCACCGCCAAAAAGAGCGGCACTGTCACCGCCGCCAACGATCCCAACCATCTCCTCGGGCGGCCGAACCAGTACACCTCGAAGGTCGCTTTCGCCGACAGCCGGGTAGCCGCCTCCAACCGGTCCGGCCACAAGCCTGGAGACATCGAACTCGGCGGCGCCATCGAAGCTTTCGCCAACGCAGCCGACGCCGCAGCGCGAGCCAAGTACATCCAGGCCGTCACCAAGGGGATGCCGGCGCTCAGCGAATACGACTACGTCCACGGCACCGTCGTCATCCGCGTTTCCCGATACCTCACCCCGCAGCAAGCCGGGCAGTACAAGGCGGCGGCCAGCCGGCTTCCGTAGCGGCCGGGCTTGGCGGGGCGTATAGGCACAATGGGATCAGTTCACCCCGCAGTCCCACGCGCCGCGAGGCGCAGGTCATCAATGCGAGGTTGGACAAGGTCGTGTCGACCGAGGTGTATTCGCTGCAGTCCGCGTACACGGACCAGCGCATCACCCAGCTCAGCCAGGACTTGCAGAAGGCTGTCGACGCCCGCGAGGTCCTTGAGCGTGAGTTCGAGCAGTACCAGTTGGCCGAGCGCGACCGGCGGAAACGAGAGCGCCAAGCCCGGCTGTATCAGATGATCGTGCCCGTCTTGATGGGCGTACTCGCAGCGGCTATCTCGGTCTGGGCGGTGGTCGCGAAGTGAACACCGCCCACCGATCGCCTCGCCACCGACCGCGCCTGCCTCAAGCCGAACTGCTTGGGGTAGCCACTGGCGTCCTGATCCTCTTGTTCCTCGTCTGGCTGGCTGTCCAAGTGGTCGGTCTGCATCGCGATCTCGAACCGGCCAACGGGCCCGTGACGCGCTCGCTCGACAGGTGCAGCAGTTGGGTGCGAAGCCGATCGCTGGTCCACCCGGCAGCCGTGGCGAACCAGGCCAGGCAGCCCGCGGCCCCCGAGGGCCAGAGGGCCCAGAAGGCGAACCTGGCTCACCCGGGCCCACCCCCGTTGCACAGCTGCTGGAAGGCGGTGCGAGAAACCAGGCTAAGCGGCCCACCGCACGCACGTTCTCCCTCGCGGGCCGACATCGGCGGCGCAGGCGCCCCAGTCTCCGGCCGATGCCTTCTGCCACTGGACGGCGACCTTGATCTGGGTGCCGAGCATCCGGGCGAGGATCGCGGCAGGCAGCTCGCTCGCGAGGGTGAACAGCGCAGCGGACCGATCCTGCGTGGATCGAATCCCGATGTTGTGGAGGCGCTTGCCGATCTGGCTGTCGGTGACAGGGCGCCCTGGATGACCGCCCGGAACAGCCAAGGGACGTCGTCCGGGGTGCCGACCTCGGCCTTACCGCGGCGAGTCGCAGCAAGCTCGCGGACCAGGCTGGTCAGTGGTGTGGGGAGGACGACTGGCGAGCTGCCGAATGTGATGGTGACGACGCCCCGGTCATTCTCACTGGACGTACATCCTGTACATTTTCTACAGAGAGAGGAGCACTCATGCTGCGACCAACGGCCCGCTATATCCTTCCGGAGTTCACCGAGCGCACGTCCCAGGGGACGCGCACCATGGACCCGTATTCGAAGCTGCTCAGCGAGCGCATCATCTTCCTGGGCACCCCGGTCGACGACGCCTCCGCCAACGATGTGATGGCGCAGCTCATCCACCTCGAACATGCCGCACCCGAGCAGGACATCTCGCTCTACATCAACTCCCCCGGCGGCTCCTTCACGGCGATGACCGCCATCTACGACACGATGCGCTTCGTGTCGTGCGACGTGCAGACCTTCTGCCTGGGGCAGGCCGCCTCCGCCGCCGCGGTACTGCTGGCCGCCGGCACCCCCGGAAAGCGGCTGGCGCTGCCTGGCGCCCGGATCCTGATCCACCAGCCCTCGATCAGTGAGCCCATCCAGGGCCAGGCCACCGATCTGCAGATCCAGGCGGAGGAGCTGCTGCGCACCCGCGACATGCTGGAGCGGATGCTGGCGGAGCACACCGGACAGCCCCGTGAGCGGATCGCCACCGATATCGAGCGCGACAAGATCTTCGACGCCCGAGCCGCCCAGGAGTACGGCCTGATCGACGGACTCACCCATCAGCGCAAGCAGTCCGTCCCCCAACTCGGTGCGCGGTGAGCCCGGATGCTGCCGCCGGAACTGCCGCCGCTGCCCGCCCTGACACGTGCCGAGGGTGAGCTGATCGACCGCTATCTGGAGGTGCTCGACCTGCTGGGCAGGATCAACCCGGCCCGCGGCGGCGGCACCTACACCGGACTGCGGGCCGCCCAGGCGCTGGTGACCAAGGCCGCCGGGCTGCGCGACGCGTTGACGCTGATGCACAACCGGGGCGAGAGCGAGCTGCACCGCGAGACCTTGACCCGGGCATTGCGGGTGCTGGACGGCGAACGCCGGGCCGGACTCGTGACGGTGCCACCGCCCGAGGACATCTGACCCGACACGCGCACGGGGCTGCGCATACGGCGTAGCGTCCGGGCCCGATGTGAGGAGGCGACGAATTGCGCGGGGCGGACACAATTCCTTGGACCCTTGATGTTTCGCCCCTGGTCCGGGGGGTGCGACACCCCGCGCCACGTCACCTGAGGGAACAAAAGTAACCATTCAGGTCAAATGTGACCAATCTCACATACGGCATTTTCAGCTCGGAATTCGGGTGCCGGGTGCGTGACGATCCCTTCGACGGCAAGACCCCGCCACAGCGACGGGGCGGTCCGGACGGGCGCCTAATCCCGCCGCCGTACCGGATGTCCGGTCGACGTTGTGGATCGGCGGGAGCGGAGGACCCGAGCAGGACGGGGTCCCGGCCTGACGGCCGAGGGCTCCTTGGGGTGAAGCCGTACGCACGGCCGGGCATCTTCGCCTGCCCGAACCCGACAGGTCTTCCTTCGCAGGCGGCTGACGAAGGGTCTGCGCATGACTGTGCGCACGCATACGCCGAATCTGCTGGCACGCGCCGGCACCGTCACCGCTCTGACGCTGGTCACCCTGGGCGGGACTACTGTCGCCCCAGGAGAGGCCGGGAACGCCGAAGCCGCCTCCGTGTCCGCCTACGCGCTGCGGATCGCGGCCTCTAAGAGTGGCGCGCCGTACCAGTACGGTGCCCAAGGGCCGTACCGCTTCGACTGTTCGGGGCTGACGCTGTACTCGTTCAAGCGCGCCGGGCGGGCCCTGCCCCGTACCGCCGCCGCACAGTACGTCCGCACCCGGCATATCCCGGCCTCCCTGCGCAGACGCGGTGACCTGGTCTTCTTCCGTTCCGCACGCGGCATTTACCACGTCGGCATCTACGCGGGCCGGGGCCGGATGTGGCATGCCCCCAAGGCCGGGAGCGTGGTGCGGCTGGAGCGGATCTGGAGCCGCACGGTCTCCTACGGACGCGTGGGCGGCTGACCTGGGATCTCGTCTTACGTCTGATCAATTGTCAGTGGGATTGGCCAACTTGGCCGGGTGATGTCGCCACTGAGCGGGCTGCCCGGGGTGCGCCCGTCTGTCAGGCCAGCACGACCTCGACGAGCAGGATGCCGCCCAGCGTGGTGAGCAGCGTTCCGGTGACGGCTTCCAGGGCGCGGGTGACCCGTGGGCGGCGCAGCAGGCCACCCAGGCGGTCGACCAGCAGCGCGACGGCCGGGAACCACACCAGCGCCAGGGCGACGACCATCGTCGCGAGCAGCAGCGTGCGGGGCAGCGCGGGCTCGCCGGCCGGGACGAACTGCGGAAGCAGGCTGAGGAAGAGGACCGGCGCCTTGGGGTTGAGGGCATTGGTCAGGAAGCCCTGGCGCAGGCTCCGCGCGGTGCCCAGGAGGGCAGCCGGGCCGTCGGCCGGTGGGTCGGCCGGGCCGGTCGCGGAATCGGCGTGCGCGCCCCTGCGCCGGACGGCCGCGGTCAGCGCACCGGCACCGAGGTACAACAGATAGACCCCGCCCAGGAGTTGGACAGCGCTGAAGAGCGCGGGCACGGCGACCAGCACCGCCGCGAGCCCGGCCACCGCCAGTGCAGTGTGCACCAGCAGCCCGCCCGCGACTCCGATGGCGGTCGCCACCCCCGCCCGGCGCGAGTCGAGCGCATTGCGCACCACGACGGTGAAATCCGCGCCCGGCATGGTGACCATGCCGGCGGCGACTCCGGTGAAGGCGATCAGCTGTCCGTCCATGAGAGCAGCTTCGCTGGTCAGAGCCTTTAATGGGTATTGGCAATGTTCTTGGAGAGCCTAAAGAGGTTCTTATATGTACGACCCCACGCGGCTGGCCGCTCTGGTAGCAGTGGCGGAGGCCGGTTCGATCACCCGGGCCGCCACCCGGCTGGGCTACACCGCTCCCGCGCTCTCCCAGCAGCTCGCCAAGCTGGAGCGGGAGGCCGGGACGGCGCTGCTGGTGCGCCACCACCGCGGGGCACGGCTGACGGCGGCGGGTGAGCTGCTCGTCGTACGGGCCCGGCGGGTGCTCGACGAGCTGGATCAGGCGCGGCATGAGCTGTCCCGGCTGACGGGGCTGTCCGGCGGCCGGCTGCGGGTCGGCACGTTCATGACCGCCGGGACGCATCTGCTGCCGCCCGCGCTCAGCACCTTCCGGCGGGCGCACCCCGATGTGGAGCTGAGCATCACGGAGTACGTACCTCCGCAGGCCACCGCGGCGGTGGCGCTGGGCGAGGTCGATCTGGCGCTGACGCACGAGTATGTGCCGGGCGAGGCGATGCCGCCGCCGGAGGGGGTGCGTCTCGAACCGCTGCTGACCGAGGAACTGGTGCTGGTCACCGCGCCGGGCCATGCCCTGTCGGCGGGCGCCGGACGGCTGCCGCTCGCCGAGCTGGCCGGTCAGCCGCTGGTCAGCATGGCGCCGGCCAACCCGAACCGGCGTGCGGTGGAGGCGGTGCTGGCGGCGGCCGGGGCGAGTGTGGCGGTGCGCTGTGAGTCGCCGAGCTATGCGGTGGTGTGTGCGCTGGTGAGCGCGGGACTCGGGGTGGCGGTGGTCCCGGAGATGATGGCGGAGGGCTCGGTGACGCCGCTGGGGATCCGCAGCCTGGACCCGCCGGAGCTGCACCGCCGGATCTCGGTGGCCTACCGCCCCGGCGGCGGGAGCCCGGCCGCGGACACTCTGCGTGCCTTGTTGCGCGGGGCCTTCACCCGCCACTCCCCCGCGCCGTAGCCGGCGGGCGGCCGGTGCGGCAGCGGTCTTCAGCGGACGGCGGCCTGCCACGGCACGGTGATCCAGACGGTCTTTCCGCCGGACTCGGTGGGTACGACCGAGAGACGGCCGCCGGCTTCCGCGGCGAGGCAGCGGATGATGACCAGGCCCCGCCCGTTGTCCTGCTGGACGGCGGCGGGCAGCCGGCGCGGCCGGCGGGGATGGCTGTCGGTGATGCCGATCCGCAGCTGTTCGTCGCGGTCCAGTCGCAGCTCGACGGTGAACTCCGGCGACCGGCCGAAGGTGTGCACGACGGCGTTGGTCGCGAGTTCGGAGACGATCAGGCGGAGGGAGTCGGCGAGTTCGGAGTCGGCGGGCAGGCCCCATTCGGCGAGCACGGCCAGGGCGTGTCTGCGGGCGGTGAGGACCGAGGCGGGGGCGCTCGGCAGAGTCAGTGAGGATTCGTGATGGTCTGCCATCGAGGCGCCGTCCCTTTCCCACCGAGGCCCGGCTCCGGTCCGCTGACCAAGGAGCCGGGATGCCGCTCCGGACACCGGTGCGGCCTCGGACTTCTGCTGGGCGCCAGACTGCCACCCGTACGGTCAATGGGATACTCGATCCACCCACATATACGGAGATCTATCGCTCGTTGCGGTGAACTCTGCGACGCGAGACCGGATTTGGGATGCCACGCCACCGGGCTCCGGACGCACGCGCGACCGGTGCCGACGGCGGCCGGCCGCCCCGGTCCGTCGTGCGCGTCAGACCGCCGGTGCCGTGGCCACGATCGTGCCGACCGCCGTGTCGAGCTGGGCATCCGTCAGATCCGCGCGGGCCGTCAGGCGCAGCCGGGAGATCCCGTCGGGCACGGACGGCGGCCGGAAGCAGCCGACCGCGAGTCCGGCCGCCCGGCAGTCGGCGGCCCAGCGGACCGCCGCCTCCGGCGAGGGGGCACGTATCGAGACCACCGCGGCGTCCGGCCGGACGGCGGACAGCCCTGCCGCGGTGAGCCGGTCGTGCAGCTCCCGTGCGACCTGGCCGGCCCGGGCGGCGCGCTGCGGTTCGCGGCGCAGCAGCCGGAGCGCGGTCAGGGCGCCGCCGGCCGCCGCCGGGGCGAGACCGGTGTCGAAGATGAACGACCGGGCGGTGTTGACCAGATGCTCGATGACCCGGGCCGGTCCGAGCACCGCACCGCCCTGGGAGCCGAGCGACTTGGAGAGCGTCACGGTGGCCACCACATCGCCGTCACCCGCGAGACCGGCGGCCCACAGCGCACCGCGGCCCCCCTCGCCCAGTACGCCCAGACCGTGTGCGTCATCGACGAGCAGCGCGGCGCCCCCTGCCCGGCAGGCCTCGGCGAGCGCCGGGAGCGGCGCGGCATCGCCGTCGACCGAGAACACCGCGTCGGTCACGGCGAGCGCCCGGCCCTCGTGGCCGGTCAGCGCGGCACGCACGGCCTCGGGGTCGGCGTGCGGGGCCACTTCGGTCCGGGCCCGGGAGAGCCGGCAGCCGTCGATGAGGGAGGCGTGGTTGCCCGCGTCGGAGACCAGCAGGGTGCCGGGTGCGGTGAGCGCGGTGACGGCGGCGAGATTTGCGGCATAACCGGATGACAGCACCAAAGCGGCCTCGAAGCCGCAGAACGCGGCGAGTTCCGCCTCCAGCCGGGCGTGCAGCTCGGTGCTGCCGGTGACCAGCCGGGAGCCGGTCGCGCCGGCGCCCCAGCGGTGCGCTGCGGCGGCCGCGCCGCGGGTGACCTCCGGGTGCCGGGCGAGTCCGAGATAGTCGTTACTGGCCAGATCGAGCAGCCGGGCGTCGGCGGGGCGGGGGCGCAGGGTGCGGACCAGACCGGCATGATGGCGTGCGGCGCGGGCCTCGTCGATCCAGTCGAAGGCAGCGCCGTACACCGGCCGGGAGGGCGCGGCGGTGGGCTCGTCGGGGGTCGCCGGCGGAGTGTCGTGGAGCAGCGACGGGGCGGTGTCCTGCGTCATCGGCGTCCTTCGTCTGTCGGCCTCGATTGTCGGCTGTCGATAGACGTTAGCGGTCGTTCCGCACGCCCACAGTGTGGTGATACACACACCTCGATCCAGGGTCGTTGTGGGAATCCTCCTTGGCCGGGGGCGGTGGCGTACGCCAGGATCAACGCCATGGACCTGCTGAACACACTGGTGGACAAGGGACTGCGGCGCGAGTTGCCGACCCGTGAAGAAGCGCTGGCCGTACTGGCGACCTCCGATGACGAACTGCTCGATGTCGTGGCCGCGGCCGGAAAGGTGCGCCGCCAGTGGTTCGGGCGGCGGGTCAAACTCAACTATCTCGTCAACCTCAAGTCGGGCCTGTGCCCCGAGGACTGCTCGTACTGCTCCCAGCGGCTGGGCTCGAAGGCCGAGATCCTCAAGTACACCTGGCTGAAGCCGGATGACGCCTCCAAGGCGGCCGCCGCCGGAGTGGCCGGCGGCGCCAAGCGCGTCTGTCTGGTGGCCAGTGGCCGGGGCCCCACGGACAAGGACGTGGACCGCGTCTCGGAGACCATCTCCGCCATCAAGGAGCAGAACGAGGGGGTGGAGGTCTGTGCCTGCCTCGGGCTGCTCTCCGACGGCCAGGCCGGCCGGCTGCGCACGGCGGGCGCCGATGCGTACAACCACAACCTCAACACCTCGGAAGCCACATACGGCGACATCTGCACCACGCACGACTTCTCGGACCGGGTGTCCACCGTCCAGCAGGCCCAGGCGGCCGGTATGTCCGCCTGCTCCGGGCTGATCGCCGGTATGGGCGAGAGCGACGCCGACCTCATCGATGTGGTCTTCGCACTGCGCGACCTGGACCCGGACTCCGTCCCGGTCAACTTCCTGATCCCCTTCGAGGGCACCCCGCTCGCCAAGGAATGGAACCTCACCCCGCAGCGGGCGCTGCGGATCCTGGCGATGGTGCGGTTCGTCTGCCCGGACGTCGAGGTACGGCTGGCCGGCGGCCGCGAGGTGCATCTGCGCAGCCTGCAGCCGCTCGCCCTGCACCTGGTCAACTCCATCTTCCTCGGCGACTATCTGACCAGTGAGGGCCAGGCCGGCAAGGACGACCTCGCGATGATCGCGGACGCCGGCTTCGAGGTCGAGGGCACGGACACCACGACGCTGCCCGAGCACCGCAGGCAGGGCTGTGGCGAGGGAGCCTGCGCGTCCGAGGACGCCGGGGAGCCCGCGAACGCCAAGGAGCCCGCCGCCACCGTCCCGGCGCCGTCCGACGACGCCCACCGTGATCTGGTGTCGGTACGCCGCCGCGGTGCCGGTACCGATCTGCCGCCCAATGCCTGAGCTGCTCACCCCCGGCGAACTGCTCGCGCTCGACCGGCAGCATGTGTGGCATCCGTACGGGCCGATGCCCGGCCGCGCCGCACCGCTGCTGGTGGAGTCGGCGTCCGGTGTCCGGCTCCGGCTGGCCGAACCGGTCGAGGGCCAGGACGAGTTGGTGGACGGCATGTCGTCCTGGTGGTCGGCGGTGCACGGCTACAACCACCCGGTGCTCAATGACGCCGCGCACGGCCAGCTGGGACGCATGAGCCATGTGATGTTCGGCGGACTCACCCATGAGCCCGCCGTCCGTCTGGCGAAGCGGCTGGTCGACATCACCCCGGAGCCGCTGGAGCATGTCTTCCTCGCCGACTCCGGTTCGGTGTCGGTCGAGGTCGCCGTCAAGATGTGCCTGCAGTACTGGCGCTCGCTCGGGAAGCCGCGCAAACAGCGGCTGCTGACCTGGCGGGGCGGCTATCACGGCGACACCTGGCAGCCGATGTCGGTGTGCGATCCGGACGGCGGGATGCATGAGCTGTGGCAGGGGGTGCTGCCGCGGCAGATCTTCGCGGACACCCCGCCGGCCGGCTTCGATGCGGCGCCGGACGAGGCGTATACGGCGCAGCTGCGCGAGCTGATCGCCCGGCACGCCGAGGAGCTGGCGGCGGTGATCGTGGAGCCCGTGGTGCAGGGGGCGGGCGGTATGTCGTTCCACTCCCCCGGCTATCTGCGGGTGCTGCGGGAGGCCTGCGACGCCCATGACGTACTGCTCGTCTTCGACGAGATCGCCACCGGCTTCGGCCGTACGGGCGCCCTCTTCGCCGCCGAACACGCGGGCGTCGCGCCCGATGTGATGTGCCTCGGCAAGGCGCTGACCGGCGGGTATCTCACCCTGGCGGCGACGCTGTGCACGGCTGCCGTGGCGGACGGGATCTCCCGCGGCGCCCTGCCGGTGCTGGCGCACGGCCCCACCTTCATGGGCAATCCCCTGGCCGCGGCCGTTGCCGATGCCTCGATCGAACTGCTGCTGTCCCAGGACTGGGCACAGGAGGTCAAGCGGATCGAGGCCGGGCTGCGGGACGGTCTGGCGCCGGCCCGAGACGTTGCCGGGGTGCGCGAGGTGCGCGTACTCGGCGCGATCGGTGTCGTCCAGCTCGACCACGAGGTGGACATGGCGGCCGCGACCCGGGCGGCGGTCCGGGAGGGCGTGTGGCTGCGCCCGTTCCGGGATCTGATCTACACCATGCCGCCGTACATCACCGGCGACGACGATGTGGCGCGCATCTGCGCCGCGGTGTGCGCGGCGGCGGGCGAGGGCTGACCTCCCGGGCGGCGGGGGCCGGTGGTCCGCGCCCCGCCGCCTGCCCTTCGCCCCGGTAACGGTGCCGGTGAGCACCGGGCACACAGCAACACGCACAGTCATTGCGCGGGATCGGCCACGCAGAGTTCGGAGGTACACCATGTCGGTGCTGTTCGTGACGGGCACGGGCACGGAGATCGGCAAGACCGTGACCACGGCCGCGATCGCCGCGGCGGCGATGGCCCGGGGCCGTTCGGTGGCCGTGCTCAAGCCGGCCCAGACCGGTGTCACGGCCCACGAGACGGGTGACGTGGCGGAGGTCGAGCGGCTGGCCGGCCCGGTCACCGGCGTCGAACTCGCCCGCTACCCGGAACCATTGGCGCCCGCGACGGCCGCGCTGCGGGCCGGTCTGCCGCCGGTGCGCCCCGGGGACATCGCCGAGGCCGCCGCCAAACTGGCCGCCTCGCACGACCTGGTGCTGGTCGAGGGCGCGGGCGGTCTGCTGGTCCGCTTCGATGCGGACGGTCATACGCTCGCCGATGCGGCGCGGCTGGCCGAGGCCCCCGTCCTGGTGGTTGCCCAGGCGGGCCTGGGCACCCTCAACGCCACCGCGCTGACCGCGCTGGCCCTGCGCTCGTACGGGCTCGACTCCCCGGGCGTCGTCATCGGCAGCTGGCCGGCCGAGGCCGACCTCGCCTCCCGCTGCAATCTGGCGGACCTCCCGGACGCCGCGGGCGCCCCGCTCCTCGGCCTGGTCCCGGAGGGCTCGGGCGGGCTGTCGCCGCATGCCTTCCGTGCCGCGGCCCCGGACTGGCTGGCGCCGGCGCTCGGTGGATCGGACGGGTTCCGCATTCCCTCGTGACGCCGGTGCGGCCGCCGGCCCACCACCTCCGCGAGGGCGGAGCGTGTGGGGCGAGGACGGGAGACGACGGCCGCCGGAAGCCCCCGTGCGGCGCGATGGCCCTCGTCTCGTACGGATTTCCGGGCCGCGGACGGGGTGGCTCCCGGTGACTCCTTGCCCGCCCGGTGGGGAGACTGACTGCAGGAGCGGGCAGCGTCGGCGAAGGGGTCCGTCATGTGGCAGCGCAGAAGAGTTCCGCACGGCACGGTGCACCACCCGGTGTTCGCCCGCTTCTATGCGAGCTGCTGTGGTCCGGCCGCGGATGCCCGGGCGGGGGTGGCCGCGCTCCGGAAAGAGCTGCTGACGGGCGCCACGGGCCGGGTCATCGAGGTCGGCGCGGGCACCGGGCTGAACTTTGCGCACTATCCGGGGACGGTCTCGGAGGTGGTGGCGATCGAACCGGAGTCCACCTTGCGCGAGGTGGCCAGATCGGCGGCGGCGCGTGCGGAGGTGCCGGTGGATCTGGTGCCGGGTGTGGCGGAGGCGCTGCCGGTCAAGAGCGAAGCGTTCGACACCGCGGTGGCGTCGTTGGTGCTGTGTTCGGTGCGTGAGGTGCAGCGGGCCCTGATGGAGCTGCGCCGGGTGCTGCGGCCGGGCGGTGAGCTGCGGTTCTTCGAGCACGGGCGGGCCGCGGGACGGGGTCTGGCGGCGGTGCAGTGGTCGCTGGACCAGACGGTCTGGCCACTGCTGATGGGCGGCTGTCACACCGGCCGGGACCCGCTGGGCGAGATCCGCACGGCCGGGTTCGAGGTGCTGCGGGTGCGCCGGCTGAAGGTGCCGGAGCGCGGGCCGACGCTGCCGACCTCGCCGGCGGTGCTGGGCACGGCGCGGCGGCCGGCCGACTGAGCGGCCCGCGCGGCGGAGGCCCTCACACCGTCCAGGTGCGCAGCTCGTCCGCGATGGCCCGGACGTCGGCCGTGCCGTCCTTGACGAGGCGGGCGAGGTCGCGGACCTGCTCGGGGGAGGTGGCGATCTTCAGACCGCTGGCGACGAGGTAGCCATAGGCGACAGCGGTCGCGAACATCGCGTTCGCGCCCTCCAACGCCGGTACCTGCAGCAGGAGTTGGAGCAGTGCGGCGGCCCGCTCCTGGGGGTCGTCGTAGACGGGCACACCGAATATCTCGGCTTCATGGCGGCTGACGGCGGCCACCAGGGCGCCCCAGTCGGTGACCTGGGGGTCTCCGGGGGTGTGCTGTTCGGCAATCAGAAGGAGCCAGGCGAGGTCGATGCGCAGCGTCACGTTGTGCCCGGCAGTCCTTCGTGGTCGGTGGTGCTCGGGGTGGCCTGGGCGCTGCCTGGTCGCAGGCCGAATTCCTCGGCGAAGACGCGCTCGTACTGCTTCATGAAGTCGGAGGCCGCCTCGACGAAGGTCTGGCCGACCTCACCGGCGTCCTTCAGGACGAGTTCCTCGATATAGCGGTTCATGCTCACTCCCCGCTGCAGAGCGCGCTCTCGCGCCGCTTCGGCAGTGGCTTCGTCCACCCGGACGTTCAGCTGCGTCTTCGCCACCCCTCAAAGCTAGCGCGCATCTGCTAGCAGCGGCAAGCGGCGGGGTACGGAGGGCGGCAGAGGCGTTCCGGAGAGGCACCGCCGTGCTCGGCCCGCGCCTTGTTGACCAGCCGGTGGATCTCCGTCACAAAGGAACGTGCACCGGAGTTCCGGTGGCGGACAGCACATCGCCGAGCACATCCGTAGGGTGCCGCATCGCTTTTCCACTCCGGGCCAGGTTGAGGAACTCTCGGTCCAGGCACAGAATTTCAGCGCCTGCGAAATGAAGGTCCGGAGCGGAAAATCGGGTTGCGGCCGACGCGCCTAACGGGTGTCCGCAAAGCCCCGTACGTCCTCGGGGTACAGGGGCCGGAGCGGATCGAGGATGCGGGCGGCCTGCTCGCGCATGCCGAGCACCGCTCCCCCCTCGCACCGCCGCCGGGAGCGCGCCCACAGGAAGTACAGCGGCGCGGTCACGGTCAGCCCGACGAGCCAGGACACATCCGCGCCCCCGAAGTGCGCCGCCGACTGCCCCGTGTACAGGCCGGTGGCGAGGAACGGGATCTGGACGGCGATGCCCAGGGCGTACGAGCCCAGTGCGACCGGGTCGAAGCGCCCGTGGTGGTCGCCGTCCGGGGCGCAGAGTTCATCGGATTCCTGGCGGCTGCGGCGCAGCAGAGAGACGTCGACGAGGTGGATCGCGGCCCAGGGCACCAGCACGGCCAGCAGCACCAGGGCCAGATCGGCGAAGCGCGTCCCGAAGTCGCCCGCGAGACCGAGGGCGAGGGCCGGCCCGCAGGCCAGGACGAGTGCGGAGACCGCGCCACGGGCCCTCGGCCGGGGCTGCCGACGGGCCCGGAGTGTCTGCCCGATGGTGAGCGTCGCATGCACCGCGCGGGAGAGGTTGAGCACATTGTGGTGGAGGACGCTGAAGAGGAAGAGCGCCAGCAGCACCGGCCCGAACGACCCGGCCGCGGCGCCGAATCCAGCGACGGTGTCCGGACCGGGGCAAGCCGGGGCGACGGCCGCACCGGCCAGGAACGGCAGCAGGGAGCCCAGGCAGGAGCCCCCGTACGTCGCCCAGAAGGCGGCGGTGGGGCGGACGGTCCGGGGCAGCGAGCACGCGGGGGCAGCGGCGTACGGGGCGAAGGCCGGCTGCCACAGGGCGCTGAGCGAGACCGTCGCGAGCCAGCCGGCGAAGGTGAAGCCGCCCCGGGTGAAGAAGTCCGCGGGCAGGCCACGGGCCACGACCAGCGCGAGGCCCGCCACGATGCCGAGGCCGAGGACCACCGCCGCCACCTTGTTGAGGGTGCGGATCACGCGGTGGCCGATCAGGCAGAGCACCGCGGAGCCGGCGGCGCCGAGCAGGATGCCCGCGCCGACCGGCAGACCGGGCGCGAGGACGTGCAGCGACTTCCCGGCGAGCACGAGGTGGGCGGCGAAGAAGGTGACGTACAGGGCGGCCGCGACGACCACGCTCGGCAGCGCGCCCAGCGAGCCGAACCGGGCCCGGCGCCCGATCATCTGCGGCATACCGGACAGCGGCCCCGGTGTCCGGTGCGGTGCCATGAAGACACCGCCGAGCAACTGCCCGACCAGCACCGCCAGGACACCCGACCAGAGCGGCTGATGGAACACCTGCACCCCCATCGCGCCGGTGACCAGCGCCAACGGGGCGAGATGGGTGCCGAACCCAAGGGTGAACAGCTCACGGGTACACCCGTGGCGTGCCCCCTCCGGTGCCTCGTCGGCGGTGTGGCGTCCGACCGCGGCGGGCTGCGCGGCTCCGTGCCGATGGGTCACGGCGGCCTCCTCGGGGCTGGCCCGCGCGGGGTCGCGGGCTGGTGGGTGACGGGACGGCCAACCGGCGGCGGGCAGCATGGAGCTGCCGGAAGACCGGCGGGGCGGGCGGCCGACGAGGGGGGCTGAACGGGAGTCTCGGGCACCCGGGCCATCAGGTCAATGACCAAGATCGGTCCTCCCCCGGATCTCCATTTCGGTGCAGGACGCGCGGGGCGAATCCTCGATCCTCAGCCGGCGGCCGGTGCCGGACCGACGGACGGCGGCGGCCGGTACCCGACCCGACCGACGGCGGCGGCCGGGCGGCGGCACGGTGACCGGGCGGTGGCACGGCGACCGGGCGAACCGCTGTCTGCCGTACCGGTCGTTCCGGCCCCGCACGGCCGGGGTGCGGCCCGCCGGCCGGCGCAGACGTGCGCTGCCGCGCTGCTGGCACTGCGGCTGCGCCACCGCGAGGTGCCCCGGCCCTACCGGGTCCCGTTCGGCACCCGCGGTTTCACCGTGGCGACGCTGCTCGTCCACGCCTGGATCGTGCTCGGATCATGGGTGGCGCTGTTTCCCGGCACCCTGGATCAGCTCTTCGGTCTCCCGAACGGCTTCCGGGCGGTCTGGGGTGTCTCCCGGCTCACCTTCGAGGCGTTCACCCTCGGCACCGTCGTCCTGCTGCTGGTGGTCGCCGCCGCCGGGTACCTGACCCAGCGCCTGCGCACCCAGCCCCAGGACGATGAGCGCCAGACCGGCCCCGCCCGATAGCGCCGGTGCCGCGACGCCGACCACCAGCGCCTCGCCGAGCAGGGTGAACGGCACCTCGGCGGCCTGGGTGGCCTCGGCAGCCCCCAGGGCGGCGAGGTGATGGCGCACCAGGTCGGCCTCCGCCGAGCGGCATGACGCCCTGATCGACGTCCTGTCCTCTCCAAGGTCAGCGACCTTGCCGCACTCCGGTGGGGGGAGCGAGGTGGCCGGCTGCCTTGAAGGTGCGCAGGACGGGAGCGGTTTCGAGGGTGTGGATCTGGGTGAGTCCGCCGAGCCGGTGGGTGAGGTAGCGGTGGAGTTCTGCCGGGTCGGCGCAAAGGGCTTGGGCGAGCAGGTTGGTGGGGCCGGTGGTGGCAACGACAGCGGCGAGTTCGCTGTGGGTGGCGAGGGTGGTCGCGACGTGTTCGAGGTGGGCGGGCGGGACGGCCATCCACAGGAGCGCCTGGGTGGTGATGCCGTAGGCGGCGGCATCGACTTCCACGTCGAAGAAGAGCGTGCGCTGAGCGCGGAGGTCGCTCAGGCGGCGTGCCACCGTGGCGTGGGAGGAGCCGATGGCGGTGGCGAGTTCGGCATAGGGAGCGCGGCCGTCGTGGCCCAAGGCGGCGATGAGGGCCTGGTCCACGCTCGTGAGCGGTACGGAGCGGGGTGGTTGATGGAAGGGCAGATGAAGCCGTTGCTGCTGTCCCTCGGTGAGTGTCTGGAGACGGCCGCGCCAGGCTGTGGGCCCTCCCAGATAGGTGTGGAGCAGGCAGTGCGCGGAGACGGCGGTGATTCCGCGGGTGCGCGGGAGTCTTTGCAGGACCGGTGGGTGCATGGCGTGAGGGGCCTGGAGGATGGCGAACAACTCGGTGCCTGCAGAGGTGAGTTTGACCCAGGAGGTGTCGGGGCGGCGGGCCAGTGAATCGGCGATCGCCTCGGATGTGCCGGGAGTGGCGGATACCCGGATGATCCACTGTGTCTGCCCGGACCGGTGGGGGTCGGCGAGCCCGACGACGCGGAGTCCGTACTCCGCGCGGAGCCGCTGATAGCGACGCGCGACGGTCTGCGTGGAGACGCCCAGGACACCGGCGATCTTGCTGAACGGTGCCCGGCCGTCGATCTGCAGGGCTTGGATGAGGCCCCGCTCAAGTTCACCCAGCATGACTTCATTTTCTCACTTCATTTTCTCACTCAGGCGGGCTGTGAGGAAGAAATTCATCACCTCAGCGGGATGGCTGGAATGGGGTGCGGTGCGGGGCCGACTCTTGCCCGGACGAACGGACCGGCGGGAGGAGAAGCGTCATGTCGCAGAAGGCCCAGGTGGAAGGGGCTCACCGAAGGCGGTGGGCAGCGCTGATCACGCTGTTGATCGCTGAGGCGATGAACCTGCTCGACGCGACGATCGTCACGGTGGCAGCCCCCGTGATCCACAGCGACCTCGGCGGTGCGGCCTTTGAGATCCAGTGGTTCAACGCCGCCTACACCCTGTCCTTCGCCGTTTTCTTGATCACCGGCGGGCGGCTGGGGGATCTGGCCGGACGGCGACGCGTCTTCACGGTCGGGGTCATCTGCTTCGCCGCAGCTTCCCTGGCGTGTGCTCTGGCCCCGACTGCTGGGACACTCATCGGCGTGCGGGCCGTCCAGGGAGCCACAGCCGCGCTGATCATTCCGCAGACGATCGGTCTCATCCGCACCATGTTCGACGGTGCGGAACTGTCCAGGGCCATGGGCAGCATCGGCCCGGTGATGGGGCTGGCCGCGATTCTCGGTCCGGTTCTCGGCGCCCTGCTCACGCACGCAGACCTCTTCGGCTCTTCCTGGCGGGCCATCTTCCTGGTCAACATCCCCCTCGCGGTGGCAGTGCTGGCCACCGTGCCGCTGCTGCCTCGGCAGGATGTGCGGTCCGCTACACGTCCCCCGCGTCTGGACGGAGTCGGCACCGTATTGGCGATACTCGCCACCAGCTTGGTCATCCACCCACTCATCCAGAGCAGTACGGCCGGCTGGCCGGTACGGAGCTGGGCTGCCCTCGTGGTGGGCTGCGGCCTGCTGGGTCTGTTCGGCCTGCACCAGCGCCATCGCTCCCGAACCGGCCGTAGCCCGCTGGTCGAGGTGAGTCTGTTCCATGACCGGGGTTTCCCGGCCGCGCTGGCCACCTCCACGCTCTTCTTCACGGTCATGAATGGGCTGATGCTGGTGGTGGTGCTCCAGGTTCAGCTCGGTCTCGGCCGTGGTGTTCTGGCCGCGGGACTCACGCTCCTGCCCTGGTCCGCCGCCATGGCTGTCTCCTCCTGGCTCGCCGGTACCCGGCTGGTCCCCCGTTACGGGCCGAAGGTGATGTTCGCCGGCCTGGCCGTCATGCTCGCCGGCCTGGCGGGTGCCATCGGCGCGTACGGCACAGCGCAGCCTGATGCCTACCCTTGGCCGCTCCTCGGCGCGCTGGCCGTCACCGGACTGGGAAACGGACTGTTCACCGTGCCCTTCTTCACCACCGCGCTCGCACGCGTCCAACCTCAGGAGACCGGCTCTGCCGCCGGGCTGCTCAACGCGGTCCAGCAACTCGGCGCGAGCCTGGGCACGGCCATCCTGGGCGCCGCCTTCCTTCACTCCCTGCATGCCGGCGTCAGGCCCGCGGCCGATTCGCTGGAGGCCGCCCGGCTTGCGTTCTGGCTCGCTGTCGGACTGCTCCTGGGCACCACGGCGACCGCGGCTGCCATGCTCGGTCGCCACCTGTCGCGCGAACCGGCGGCAACCGATCCGCCGCATGCCGACGATCAAGCACCCACGGCGCCGGCCACGTCCGGTCAATGAGGCGCTACGGGCCGGAAAGAGGAAGGGGCTCACTGCGGCGCAGTAGTCCGGTAGCGCCCCGACGCCACCCGGGCGGGCGGCGCCAAAGCGTCCGGGGGCTACTGTGCGGCGGGGAAAGCGGCAGGAGTCCGGGGCCCGCAACTGCCGCCCCGTCCACCGGCGTTCGAACGATCATGGTGCACGGAGCGGAATCCGTTCGACACCCCGTTCCGCCCGGTGGTGGGATCGGATCATGAGTGATCTTAACGTGCGGGCCGGAACGCCGGCCGATCTCGATGCCGTACTGGCCTTCTGGAAAATCGCCGCCGAGGGCACCAGCATCAGCGATGACACCGACGGTGTGGCCCGGCTGGTGGCCCGGGATCCCGAGTCACTGCTGCTGGCCGAGCGGGACGGTGAACTGGTCGGCACGGTGATCGCCGGTTTCGACGGCTGGCGCTGCCATCTCTACCGGCTGGCCGTCCGCCCCGGGGACCGCAGGCAGGGCATCGGCGGCGCACTGCTGGCGGCCGCCGAGGAGCGGTTCCGTGCGCTGGGCGGCCGGCGCGGCGATGCGATGGTGCTGGACCGCAATGCCTCGGCGCAGCATGCGTGGCGCGCGGCGGGTTACGCGCCCGAGCCGCAGTGGAGCCGCTGGGTCAAACACCTCGACGACTGAGCGCGGCACCCGAAGAGCCCGCAGAGCCCGCAGAGCCCGCCCCGGTACCAGGGCGGGCTCTTTCTTCATCAGCGACTTTGCTGATCCTTTACCATGGTGTTTCCCTCTTCCGTGAAAGGTGTGTGAGCGTCCAGCCATGGGCGAACCTCCCAGTTGTCGAGCATCCTCCCGACAGAGCGCGAACCTCCCGATCCTGTTCGATCATGGGACGGAGGTGACTCGATGACCGACCTGCTCTTTCTGGGCGTGGCGCTCCTCCTGACCCTGGCCTGTGGTGTCTTCGTCGCGGCCGAGTTCTCACTGACGACCGTCGAGCGCAGCGAACTCGAACGGGCCGCCGAGCGCGGCGAGCGGGGCGCGGACAGCGCCCTGAAGGCGGTCCGCGGTCTCACCTTCCAGCTCTCCGGGGCACAGCTCGGCATCACCGTCACCGGCCTGGTCATCGGCATGCTGTCCAAACCGGCCATCGCCACCCTGCTGGCGGGACCGCTGGACGCCATGGGCCTGCCGCGCTCGGCGGCGGATTCGCTGGCCGTCGTCCTCGGTACGGCGATCTCCACGGTCCTCCTGATGGTCGTCGGCGAGCTGGTCCCGAAGAACTGGGCCATCTCCAACCCACTGGGCATCGCCAAGAAGGTCGCCACCGCCCAGCGCGGCTTCAGCGCCACCTTCAAGCCGTTCATCCGGCACCTCAACAACACCGCGAACCACATGCTCCGCAGGATGGGCCTGGAACCCGCCGAGGAGCTGGCCTCGGCCCGCGGCCCGCAGGAGCTGGTGGCGCTGGCCCGGCACTCCGCCAAGGAGGGCGCACTGGAGCCCGACACCGCCGAGCTCTTCGTCCGCACCCTCAATCTCGCCGAGCTGACCGCGGAGAACGTCATGACACCGCGGGTGCAGATGATCGCGCTGGAGGTGCAGTCCACCGCGGAGGACGTGGCCAATGCGACCCGGGCGACCGGCCTGTCCCGCTTCCCCATCTACCGCGGCAGCCCGGACAGCGTCGTCGGGGTGGCGCACATCAAGGACGTCCTGGCCATCCCGGCCGAGCGCCGCCCCCGCCATCCGGTCTCCGAGCTGGTGCGCGAGCCGCTGCTGGTCCCCACGACGCTGACCGTGAACCGGCTGCTCGACCGGCTCTCCGGCAAGCGCACGATGGCCGTGGTCATCGACGAATACGGCGGCACGGCCGGCGTGGTGACGCTGGAGGACATCGTCGAGGAGGTGGTCGGCGAGGTCCGCGACGAACACGACCCGCTGGAGACCCCCGACCTGGCGCCGGCCGGCACCGACACGGAGGGCCGCAAGGTCTACCAGGCCGACGGCGCCGCGCGGACCGACCAGCTGGAGCGGATCGGCCTGCGCCTCCCGGAGGGCCCGTACGAGACCCTGGCCGGCCTGATCGCCACCGAGCTCGGCCGGATACCGGAAACCGGCGACACCCTGGAGGTGACCGGCTGGTCGATGGACGTCCTGGACGCCGCCGGCCGCCGCGCGGCGCGGGTACTGCTGCACGCCCCGCTGCCGGGCAGCACCGACGAGCAGGAGAAGGAGGCCCGCCGATGACCGCGGTGCAGCTTTTCGTGGGTCTGCTGACGCTGGTCGTCAACGCGTTCTTCGTGGGCGCCGAGTTCGCCCTGATCTCGGTGCGCCGCAGCCAGATCGAGCCGTACGCCGAGCGCGGTGACCGCCGGGCGACCAGCGTGCTGTGGGGTCTGCAGCATGTCTCGGCCCTGCTCGCGGCGGCCCAGCTGGGCATCACCCTGTGCACCCTGGTGCTGGGCGCGGTCGCCGAGCCCGCCATCGCCCATCTCCTGGAGCCGGTGTTCCATGCGATGGGCATCTCGACCGCGCTGGTCCACCCGATCTCGTTCGTGATCGCGCTGTCGCTGGCCACCTATCTGCACATGCTCTTCGGCGAGATGGTGCCGAAGAACGTCGCCCTGGCCGAGCCGGTGCGCAGCGCCCTGATGCTCGGGCCGCCGCTGGTCGCCCTGACCCGGGCGCTGCGCCCGGCGATCTTCGCGATCAACGCGCTCGCCAACGGGCTGCTCAAGCTGTTGCGGGTGGAGACCAGGGACGAGGTGGCCGCGACGTTCTCGGACGACCAGCTGGCGAAGATGGTCGAGGATTCCCGGGCGGCGGGTCTGCTCGACGAGCGGGCGAAGGAGCGGCTCCGCGACGCGCTGGAGCTGGGGCGCCGCCCGGTCAGGGATGTGGTGCTGCCGGTCGAGAAGGTCGTCTCCGCACAGATGGGGATCACTCCCGAGGGGCTGGAGCAGCTGGCAGCCGAATCCGGCTTCTCGCGCTTCCCCGTGGTCGACGACACTCAGCGCATCCTCGGCTATCTGCACGTCAAGGACGCGCTGGACGCCAGCCCCCGCAAGCTGCCGTTCCCGGTCTCCGCGCTGCGCCCGATCGCCCGTGTGAAGGCCTCGACGCTGCTGGACGACGTGCTGACGGCGATGCGCGGGTCCAGTACGCATCTGGCCGCGGTGATCGGCGACGACGGGCGGCTGGCCGGGCTGGTGACGATGGAGGACGTACTCCGGGAGCTGGTGCTGCAACGCCCCACGGCCTGACGAGGGGCGGTACCCCGCGCCCCCTGACCGATCGGTTGGATTGCTGACCGATCGGTCAGGCGCGTTGTCCTCGCCGATCGCCATCGCATATGTACGCGAGGAGGGGGCACAGGCATGGACCGCACCACGTGCTTCATCGTGGGCGGGGGACCCGCCGGAATGATGCTCGGACTGCTGCTGGCCCGGGCCGGCATCTAGGTGCGGGACCGGCTGGGGGCGTTGTTCGGCTGGGACGACGAGGTGACCGGCGCGATCGCTTCGTGGGACGACGTCACACTGCTGGAGGTCACCTTCGGACGGCTGCGGCGCTGGTACCGGCACGGACTGCTGTGCATCGGGGACGCGACGCACACCATGTCGCCGGTCGGCGGCGTCGGGGCAACCTCGCGCTGCAGGACGCGGTCGCCGCGGCCCGGATCCTGACGGAGCCACCGCACCGCGGCACGGTCGGGGTGGCCGATCTGGCGCGGGTGCAGAAGCGGCGGCACCTGCCAATGGCCGTGGTGCAGAAGTCCCAGCAGGCCGAGCACACGATGATCCGCTCCGCGCTGGCCGGCACGCTCGACGGCGACCGGCTGCCGGTGCCGATGCGGCTGCTGCGGAGGGTGCCGCCACTGCGGACCGTGGCGGGCTCCGGGCGGGTTCGGGATACGCCCCGAGCGTGCCCCTGCCTTCGCCCGGGTCAGCTCCGCCGCTCGATCGCGTGGAGGGTGAACTCCTCCAGCTCCGCGGCCGCGGCGTCCAGATCGAGTTCGGGGTGGGCCAGCCAGTGCGCGATCACTCCGTCGATCGCACCGCCGATCGCCAGGGCGACGGTCTGCGTGGGGAACTCCCGTAGCACACCCGCCTTCTGGCCTTCCGTCAGCAGATCGGCGAGCCGCTGCCACCGACCGTGGGTGTCGTGCGACCCCGGCGTCTTGAGCCGGGTGCCTCCCTCGTCGTCGAGCAGCATCTCGGTGGCGCCCGCCGCATCCGGCGGGACCGGGCATACCGCGCGGTACGGCGAGCGGTAGGATCACCGCGCCATGGAGATGAATGCCCACTACACCAGTTTCGTCGCGGTCGGCGACAGCTTCACCGAGGGAATGTCGGACACCCTGCCGGACGGCTCGTACCGCGGCTGGGCCGATCTGCTCGCCTCCCGGCTGGCGGCCGCGGCCCGGCCGCCGTCCGGGGAACCCACCGCCGTACCGGGCTTCCGCTACGCCAATCTCGCGGTGCGCGGCAAGCTCATCGGGCAGATCGCCGACGAGCAGTGCGGGCCGGCGGCCGCGATGGGCGCCGATCTGGTGACACTGGTCGGCGGGCTCAATGACGTCCTGCGGCCCAAGTGCGATGTGGACCAGGTGTGCGCCCGGTTCGAGGACGCCGCCGGGCAGCTGGCCAGGGGCGGCGGGCAGCTGGTGCTGATGCGCAGCCCGGGGCAGCAGGGTCCGGTGCTGGAGCGCTTCCGGCCGCGCATGGAGCAGCTGTTCACGCGGATCGACGAGGTGGCCGCGCGGCACGGTGCGGTGGTCGTGGATCTGTATGCGTCGCGCGCACTGTCCGACCCGCGGCTGTGGGCCGACGACCGGCTGCATCTGAACGGCGAGGGCCACCGCCGGGTGGCGGAGGCCGTCTGGCAGGCACTCGGGCCGGCCGCAGCGTCGGACTGGGACGCACCGCTGCCGGCCACCGCACCGCCGGGCTGGGGCGCGCGCCGCGCCGCGGATCTGCGGTTCGCGCGCGAGCATCTGGTGCCGTGGATAGGCCGGCGGCTCACCGGCCGGTCCTCGGGTGATGGCCGGACAGGCGCCCATGTCAGCCCTGAACTGGGCCAAGCCTTCTGGGTCACCCCTGCAGACCACACAGAGCCCGGCCCGGTGACGAACTGGCGACGAGTGGGGGCGTAACCGGGAGCCCCGCCCGGCTGCCTTGCTCGCCGTCTCCACAAGGCGGGCAACTCGATCGTCGTCGGTGCAGGATGCCTCGCCGTCGCCGGCGAGGCATCCTGTGCCGGTCAGCCGCTGCGACGGCTCAGCGGCCCAACACCCGTACCTCCGCAAGGGTAAGTGTGTGGGCGTCGGTCTTGACCACCGCGACGTACTGCCAAGGCCCGGCCGGCAGCCGGCAGCTGTACGTGCTCGCGTGGGGCAGTGGTGTCGCACCAACGGTGCAGGCAACGGTGTGCCCTTGGGACATGTCGTGGTTGTTCGACACCCAGACCTGGAAGTTCTGCCGCTCGGTCGGAATGTCATAGCCGTCGTTCCGGAAGACGATCTCTGCCCGCGACAGGGTGTACCGCTTCGGAAGGGAAGTCTCCCACCACTGAGTCCCGCCCGTAGTGCTGGCGAAACTGGTACTGGGATTGTCGTCGACAGCTTTGGACGCCGGGAAGGCGCTTGACCACTCCGTTCTGGCCTCCGCAGGCCGGCCATGGGCGACGTTCCCATTCCCTCGCAGGCTCCCGATGTCCTTGAGCCGGTCCACGTAGTTCTGCGGGATGACGCCCGTCTTGTCCGGACCGATATTCAGCTGGTACAGGGAGTTACCGTCATGGAGCCTCTTGAGCTTGGTGAGAATGTCTCCGGCGCTGCGGGGGGCGCCAGTCCTGGTGGTCTTGAACCAGGTGCCGTTCGAGTCGAGGGTGTCACTGCCGTCGGTGGGGTTGGTGTTGGTCGCCGGTGGCATGCCATCCACGCCGTTGGCGACTTCATAGACGATGACGTCCGAAGTCGTGAGTGATCTCTTGTGGTCGTTGTTGGCGACCACGGTGTTGGGCGAGAGCGCGCGGATATAGTCCCGGACGGGCTGGTAGGGGATGGTGGAATAGGGAATCTTCCAGCCCCAGCCGTCGAACCACAGGTAGTCGATCTGGCCGTAGTTCGTGAGCAGTTCCTTCAGCTGGTTCTTGACCAGTTGCGTCGTGTCGCCGTTCTTCATGTCCCAAATGGAGAAGTACAGGCCCACCTTGAGGCCGTTGGCGCGCATCGCATTGACGTACTCACGGACGATGTCGCCCTTGCCGTTCTTGTACGGGCTGGCGGCGATGTCATGGCTGGAGTAGGCCGTGGGCCACAGCGCGAATCCATCGTGATGCTTGGCGGTGAGGGTCCCGTATGTCATCCCGGCGGACTTGATGGCTTTGGCCCACTGATCGATGTTCAGGTTGGTCGGATTGAATGCCGTGGGCGAGGCGCCGACGGGAGTCACCTGTACGTCCTGGTAGGTCGACATGTTGTAGTGAAAGAACGCCCCGAACGGGTTTTCCTTCACCCACTTCTGCGCGGGCGACGGGCCAGCGGCTTGCGCCGTGGTGCCGCCGCCTGAGATGCCGGCCAACATCAGGCTCAGCGCCGCCAGGCCGGTGACTACGTAGGTTCTCAACGATCTGATCATTTCAAACCTCCTCACATGAAGATGTTTCCTATATGATTCAGAACCCTGTGGACGAGTCAAGAGCTACGACACGTCCAAATCGAACCGCTCGCGTGGCCGGCTGCGGGAGTGGGTGCCGCCGGTCATGCGGCACACCGAGCCCGTCGTCGCCGTGAATGCCGCTCATTCCCCTGGGCGCAGGCGCCTTCCCGTCGAGCACAAAAGGGTGCATCACCTCGTCCGCACCCGCCTTCGAGCCGGAAATGTCGGCGCGGGCTGAACCAGTCACCCCCTCAAGATCATATACGATTCGCAGGCTGCGGCATTCGCTGACACGTCCGGCTCCACGGCGGAGAGAGGCGTGGGTGATCACCAGGCCGTCATCGACGAGGGGCGTTAGGGGGTGTTTTGCGGCCGGTCCACCACGGACCGTCCGTTCCGCAATCCGGCGGTAGCGGCCGTTCGCTGCGGCGCGGTTCCAGACGACGACCCCTTGCCGCCCTCTCATGAAACTGCAACGCGTTTCCTATATGAGCGTGGGATCGACTGCGGCCAGCCAAGAGAGGGCCATGGCTTGAACTCGCCGTCACCCTCCGGAGCGGTGGGCCTGCGTCGCGCGACCTGAAGCCTGGCCAGCAGGGGCGCCGGCGAGCCGCAGGGAGGGGATCTAGCTCGGCACTTTGCCCGGCCGGAGGCCCTGAATACGTGGTCGGCTCGTGGCTGCAGCGGATGCCGGCGACCTCGCTTCAGTCAGAGGTCTTGACGAGATGGCTCGATTGACTCACTATCGCGACATCGATTTCCTATTTGATTTCTGGAGGTGAGGGGGATGTCTCTCCGCACCAGATCTCTCCTGCCGGGAGTGGTGGCCGTCGCGCTGCTGGCCGCGGGTTCGACAGCTTGCTCGATCAAGAACTCGGATGAGCCGGCAGGCGGGCAGGCACTCGCGTCCGCAGGGGCGGGCAGCGGCAAGGCTGTGCTCAAGGACGGGTCGGCCACCAAGGTCGCACTCGTGCCTGGCGGTGCTCACCCCTACTTCCAGCCCTGGAAGACCGCCGGCGCCACCGCGAAGAAGACCTACCGGCTCGGGGACGTGACGTTCGACGAGACGGCGGAGTGGGACCAGCAGAAGCAGAACAACCTGCTGTCCACGCTCGCCGCGCGCGGCTACAACGCGTTCGGCATCTTCGGGGTCTCACCGACCGACATCAACACCACATTCGCAGACCTGAAGTCGCAGGGCTTCGCCGTGGCCTCACTCGGCTCCTGCCCGGCGGGCAGGAAGAACGAGGCCGACTTCTGCCTCTCCACGGATGTCGAACTCGCCGCATACAAGGCGGCCAAGGCCGCTATCAGCGCGATGGGCGGCAAGGGCAAGATCGTCCACCTGACAGGCAACAATGTGGACGCCAACACCCAGCTGCGGATCAAGGGCGTCGCCAGGGCCGTGAGGGAGTCGGGCGGCAAGGTGAAGCTGCTGCAGACCGTCACCGACATCGACAAGGACCTGCAGACCGCGCAGAGGGCGGTTTCCGACCTGCTGGCGGCCAAGGGCACACAGATCCGGGGCATTGTCTCCACCGCCTACAACCCGGCCGTCGCCGCCGCCGACGCGGTCAAGAGCTCCGGTTCACGGGCGAAGGTCGTCGCCATCGACGACGATGCCAAGATCCTCAGCTCGATCGAGCAGGGCACGGTCACCGCCACCGTCGTGCAGAACCCGGTGGGACAGGCCGAGGTCGGGGCATGGGCACTCGCGCTGCTGCAGACAAAGCAGTGCTCTGTGCGCACGCCTGGGAAGTCCGTCGATTCCGGCTCGTTCGTCGTCACCAAGGACAACACCGCGACCTACGACAGTGCGAGGAAGAGGAAGACCGAGCGGCTGAAGCAGCAGTTCGCTGACGACGTCCTGGCGTGCAGATGATCCCTGCCGTCCCCGCACCACAGAAAGCGGACATCACGAGATGAGCATCATCACGACCGCCACGGCCAAGCTGGCCGACATCGCCGTGGAGACGGACCGCACCGACGCGGTGCAGTCCTTCCTCAAGCAGGAGACGGTACTCGTCGACATCACCACGGCGGACGGCAGCGCGGGGACCGGCTACGCCTACACCATCGGCACCGGCGGAACCTCCGTACTGGCCCTGTTGCGGGACCACCTGCTGCCCGTCCTCATCGGGCAGGACGCGCGCAATGTCGAGGCGCTGTGGCAGCGGCTGTTTGCCCTGACCCGTGCGACCACCACCGGAGCCATCACCTCGCTCGCGCTTGCCGCCGTCGACACCGCACTGTGGGACGTGCGCTGCAAGCGCGCGGGCGAGCCGCTGTGGCGGCTGGCCGGCGGCCACCGCCAGGAAGTTCCGGTCTACGACACCGAGGGCGGCTGGCTCCACCTGACCACCGACGAACTGGTGAAGGGCGCGCTCCAGGCCCAGGAAGCCGGCTGGGCCGGTGTCAAGATCAAGGTGGGCAAGCCGCACGCCGCCGAGGACGCGGAGCGCCTGCGCGCCGTACGGGAGGCCGTCGGCTCCTCACTGCACCTCATGACGGACGCCAACCAGTCGCAGACGATGTCCTCGGCCCTCCAGCTGGCAGCCGCGCTGGAGCCCTACGACCCTTACTGGATCGAGGAGCCCCTGCCGGCGGACGACATCAGCGGCCATGCCCGGCTGGCGAATGCGACACGGACTCCCGTCGCCGTCGGCGAGTCCATGTACTCGCTCACGCAATTTCGCAACTACCTCGAAGCGGGCGCCGCTTCCATCGTGCAGGTCGATGTCGCCCGCGTCGGCGGGATCACGCCCTGGCTCAAGGTCGCGCACACGGCGGAGAGCCACAACGTCATGGTATGCCCGCACTTCCTGATGGAACTGCATGTCAGTCTCGCCGCCGCGGTGCCCAACGGCAGGTACGTCGAGCACATCCCGCAGCTGCGCGCCGTCACCCGCAGTCAGCTGACGTTCCGCGAAGGGCTGGCCGTGGCGCCCGACGCCCCGGGGATCGGCATCGACTGGGACGTGGACGCCATCGACAACCGGAGGGTGTCATGAAAGCGCCCGTCATCCCGCCGGACAGTGACACCGGCACCGCCGGGGCCACGTCGTCGCGTGCCGTGCACCGGCTGCCGTTCTGGGTCAATCAGCGGCTTGGCCTGCTTGCGCTCGTCGTCGGCCTCGGTGCCCTGTTCGGCGTGCTGCAGCCGTCGTTCCTCGACGAGCGGCTCGTGCTGTTCCCGCTGCTGCGGGACATCTCGACACTGACTGTGGTGGCGCTCGCCCAGATGGTCGTCCTCTCGGTGGGGCACATGAACCTGGCTGTCGGACGGATGGCCGCCTTCGGAGCCCTGTTCGCGGGATTCGGATACGACCGGCTGGGCCTGCCACTGCCACTGGGTCTGCTGCTGTGCCTGGTCGCCGGAGCCGGCATCGGCGCGCTGACCGGCTGGATCATCACCCGCACGGGAGTGAGTTCCTTCGTCGTGACCCTGGCGATGGACTTCGCACTGCTGGGACTCGTCTCCCTGCTCTACTCGGCCCTGACCGAGAACGCCGCCTTCACCACCAAGCCGTCGGGGCTCGCGGAACTGCGCTCGTACTCGCTGGCCGACATCTGCGCCGGGCCCGTGTGCGGATCCCCGGTCGTACCGCAGCTGGCGCAGTTCACCGTCCTGGCACTGCTCGGCCTGGGTTTCCTGTACGCCTGCACCCGCATCGGCCGGGAGCTGCTGCTCACCGGGGCGAACCCCGCGGCGGCGGAGCTCTCCGGCATTCCCACCGGCCGCCGCGTCATCCTGGCGCACACGCTCTCGGGGCTGCTCGCCGCGCTCGCCGGATTCATGGCCGCCGTCAGCACCGGAACGTTCCGCGCCTCCATCGGGGACGACTTCATGCTGCCCTCGTTCCTCGGCTCGGTGCTCGGCGGCACCCTGCTCACCGGCGGCGTCGTCTCCGTAGTGGGAGTTCTGCTGGGCACGTCCCTGGTCGGCGTCATCCGCAAGGGGCTCGACCTGCTCGGTGTCGGTCTCGAAAGCCTCAATATTTACCTCGGATGCGTACTCCTGCTGGCCCTCTCGGCCGACCGCGTGCGCACCGTCGTCTCCCATCGCAAGGTGGTGCGGTCCACATGATCACAATCCGCGGTCGAGGAGCCCGGGGCGTCGCGGTCCTGCGCCGCTTCTCCCGCTCCACGACGATGACCCTGCTGGGCGTGGTGCTCGCCGGTTACGTCGCCCTGGGGGTGGCCTCCGCCGGCTCGTTCTTCGAGGGTCCCTCGGTGCGCACCTTCCTGCAGTACCTGGCCACCCCTGTCCTCATCGGGCTGGCCCAGATGGTCGCGCTGTGCGTCGGACAGCTCAACCTCGCGGTCGGCGCGCTCGGCGGCTTCACCGCCTGCCTGATGGGCGTCCTCATGGCAGACCAGGGCGTGCCCGCCGGGGTCGCAGTGACAGCCGGTGTGCTGACGGCGACAGTTGTCGGCCTGATGACAGGCCTGTTCATCGTGGCGACGAAGATCAACGGCTTTATCGTCACACTCGGGACGATGACGATCCTCCTGGGAGCGCAGTACCGGCTGGCCGGCACGCGCACCGTCGACGGCTACTCCGCCGGCCTGCGGGACCTCGGCAGGGCGGCCCCGCTGAACGTCCCGCTGGTGTTCATCACGGCTCTGGCCGCTGCGGCCCTGCTCGCCGCCTTCCTCTACCGCAGCACCGCCGGCCGGCGGCTCCTGGCGGCAGGCGGCAACCCGCTGGCAGCCAGGCTGTCGGGCATCTCCACCGAACGGCAGATCGTGCTCGCCCACACCCTGTCGGGGCTCCTGATCGGCGTGGCCGCCCTGACCGCAACGGCGTCACTGCCGGGAGTCAACCGCAGTGTCGGCGGCGACTGGCTGCTGCCCAGCTTTGCGGCTCCCATCATCGGCGGTGTCGCGCTCACCGGAGGTTCGGTCGCGGTGCTCGGCACGGTGCTGGCAGCCTTCGTGATGCGGCTCATCGACGCCACCCGGGCGCAGTTCTCGCTCGACCCGAGCTGGGTGAACTTCCTCATCGGCTTGGTCGTGCTCGGCACGGTCGTCGGCGGCCGTTTCCACCAGACCCGCCTGGAGAAGAAGGGCAGTTCGCGCGGCCGCACACCGCCCGCGCCACCGGAGAGTGCAGCGCCGCCGGCTGCCGTCCTGCCGCACCTGGGAGGTTCCCGATGAGCAACGTCCTTCTCGAATGCCAGGCCATCGTCAAGGTCTTTCCCGGAGTACGGGCCCTGGACGGCGTCGGACTGCACCTCACCGCAGGTTCCGTCCATGCGCTGCTCGGCGAGAACGGCGCGGGAAAGTCCACCCTCATCAAGGTCCTGACCGGGGTGCACACTCCCCACAGTGGCCGTCTCACCTGGTGCGGCGACGAAGTCCACCTGCGCTCGCCACTGGAGGCCACCCGCACCGGCATCGGCGTCGTGCACCAAGAGCGCAATCTGATTCCGGGCTTCTCGGTGGCCGAGAACATCACCTTGCAGAGCCCTCCCTCGCACCACGGTCTCGTCGACCACGCGGCCATGACCGCCCCCGCTCTGACGTGCCTCGGTGAGCTGGGCCTGGATATCGACCCGGACCAGCCGGTCCGTGAACTATCCGTGGCACAACAGCAGTTGGTGGAGATCGCGAAGGCCCTGTACACCGAGAGCCGGGTGCTGCTCCTCGACGAGCCGACCGCTTCCCTCTCCCCGCAGGAGGCGGAGCGCCTGTTCGAGGTCGTCCGGCGGCTGAAGGCCCGGGGGACGTGCGTCGTCTTCGTCAGTCACAAACTGGAGGAGGTGTTCGCCCTCTGCGACACCGTCACCGTGCTGCGCGACGGCAAGTCCGTGCTTGAGTCCTCGCCGCTCGCCGATCACACCCAGGACGACGTGGTCAGCCTCATGGTGGGCCGCGCCCACTCGGCGACCGAAATGCGGCCGCGGGAGGTGGACACGTCCGCTGCGCCGGTGCTCTCGCTCGACAGAGTCTCCAGCGCCGCCGGCCACCGGGACATCAGCCTGGACGTCCGTCCCGGCGAGATCGTCGGTCTGTACGGACTGGTCGGCGCCGGGCGCAGCGAACTGGTCAAGGCCGTGCTCGGCCTCGACCGCGTCACCGGCGGCGAGATCCGGGTGCACGGCAAGCCGGCGCGTATCGCTTCGCCCCGGCAGGCCTTGCATGGCTTCGGCATCGGTTATCTGACCGAGAACCGCAAGGAGGAAGGCGTCTTCCTGGAGCAGCCCATCGTCCGGAACATCACGGTGACGGTGTGGAAGAGGCTGGCGAAGGCGCTCGGGTTTGTCTCCGCACGCGAGGAGCGGGACGTGTCGCACGACCTCGTCGAACGTCTCGGCATCCGCATCTCCGGACTCGGGCAGAACGCCGGTGAGCTGTCCGGTGGCAACCAGCAGAAGGTGAGTCTGGCGAAGTGGCTGGCGGCCGACACGCGGCTGCTCATCGTCGATGAGCCGACAGTCGGTGTCGATGTGCGCACCAAGCACGCCTTCCACGAACTCATCTGGGAGATGGCCCGCGACGGCCTGCCCATTCTGCTGATCAGCAGCGACCTGGCGGAGATGATCACGCTCGCGGACCGGGTGGTCGTGATGGCCGACCACCGGATCCGCGGTGAGGTCGACAACGACCGCGACTACGAGCAGATGAGCAGCAGGATCATCCGTATCATCCACGACCGTGCGATCTCGGCCGTGCGCCCGGAGGCGGTGGAGGCATGATGCGCGTGGCGCAGGTGATCCGAGTCCGCCCGGAAAAGCTCGACGAGTACCGCGCACTGCACCGCGACGTCCCCCAGCCGGTGCTGGACCAGCTGCGGCGCTGCCACATCGCGAACTACTCGATCCACCTGCTCGGCGACCGGCTGTTCAGTTACTTCGAGTACCACGGCGACGACCTGGCCGCGGACATGACCCTCATGGCTGCGGACGAGGCGACGCAGGCCTGGTGGAAACGCACCGCTCCCTGCCAGCAACCCGTGCCGGAGGCCGCGCCGGACGAGTGGTGGGCCTCCATGGAGCAGGTGTTCTTCATGGAGTAGAGCGCAGCACCCCACTTCAGCCTGTGTGCGAACGATCGTCCGCCGCCCCCGGCTCCCTACGACAGCCACCGTTTCGCCCCGCAACGCGCGACCGCAAGGAGAACCACGTGAAACTGCTGCGCATCGGCGCCCCCGGCAAGGAGCGTCCGGCAGTCCGCGACAGCGCCGGACGCACCTACGACCTCTCCGGACTCACCCACGACATCGACGGCCCCTTCCTGGCGGGCGGCGGTGTGGAGCGGGTACGAGTCGCCCTCGGCTCCGGCGAACTGCCCTTGCTGGACCCGGAAGGCATGCGTACAGGCGCACCGGTGGTTCGTCCCGGCAAGGTGGTGTGCATCGGCCTCAACTACCGGGACCACGCGGCGGAAACCGGGGCCGACGTGCCACAGCGACCGGTGGTGTTCATGAAGGACCCGTCCACCGTCATCGGCCCTCACGACACCGTCCTCATCCCGCGCGGCTCGGCCAAGACCGACTGGGAGGTGGAACTCGCGGTGGTGATCGGCCGGCGCGCACGCTATCTCGCCCACCCCTCGGACGCAGCACAGGTGATCGGCGGCTATGCGATCAGCAACGACGTGTCGGAGCGCGCCTTTCAGCTGGAACTCTCGGCGCAGTGGGACCTCGGCAAGTCCTGCGAGACGTTCAATCCGCTCGGGCCCTGGCTCGTGACCGCGGACGAGGTGCCCGATCCGCAGGCGCTCGGTCTGCGGCTGTCCGTCAACGGCGTGCGGCGGCAGGACGGCACGACCAAGGACATGGTCTTCGACGTCGCGTTCCTCGTCTGGTACCTCAGCCAGTACATGGTGCTGGAGCCCGGCGACGTCATCAACACCGGCACCCCCGCCGGAGTCGCCCTCGGCCTGCCGGACACGCCCTACCTCCGGGCCGGTGACACCACCGAACTCGCCATCGACGGTCTCGGCAGCCAACGCCAGACCTTCGAACAGGCATGAAGGGACGGCGGACAGGAACGGGCCCGAGGAGGCGACGGGATGAAGCGGCATGACGGAAGGGGCGGACATGAATGGGTATGACGGCCGCGACGCCCGGATCGGGGAATGCGCACCGGTCAGGGAACTCTCCGGACTCAAAGCCCTGGTCACCGGCGGGGCTTCCGGTATCGGACTGGCCACGGCAAGGCTGCTCGCTGCCCGCGGCGCGGACGTCGCCGTGCTCGACCTCGACCCGTCGGCCGTGCCGGAGCCACTGCGCGGCTACCGCGCGGACGTGACGGACGACGCCATGGTGCGGGCCGCGGTGGATGCGGCGGCTTCGGACCTCACGGGCCTCGATATCGTGATCAACAACGCGGGCATCGGGGCCGTCGGCACCGTCGAGGACGGTGCCGACGACCAGTGGCACCGTGTCTTCGACGTGAACGTCATGGGCGTGGTGCGCACGACCCGGGCGGCACTGCCCCACCTCAGGGCCTCCTCTCACGCCGCGCTCGTCAACGTCTGCTCGATCGCCGCCACGGCGGGCCTGCCCCAGCGGGCGCTGTACAGCGCGAGCAAGGGCGCGGTCCAGTCGCTGACGCTGGCCATGGCCGCGGACCACGTACGGGAGGGCATCCGGGTCAACTGCGTGAACCCCGGCACGGCGGACACTCCGTGGGTGGGCCGCCTCCTCGACCAGGCCGCGGACCCCGCCGCGGAGCGCGCCGCGCTCAACGCCCGTCAGCCCTTGGGCCGCCTCATTACGGCTGACGAAGTGGCCGCCGCCATCGTCTACTTGGCCTCACCGGCCGCCGCCTCGGTCACCGGCGCCGTCCTCGCGGTGGACGGCGGGATGCAGGGGCTGCGCCTGCGGCCGGCGGGACAGTGACGGGCATGCACCGCGCCGTTCACGCCACGGAATTTCCGCGCCGCACCCTGGGGCGCAGTGAAGTCGCCGTCACCTCCCTGGGGTTCGGCGCCGCCGCCATCGCCGGCCTCTTCTCCCCTGTCGGCGAGGACGAGGCCGCCGCTGCGGTCGAAGCGGCCTGGGACGCGGGCATCCGCTACTTCGACACCGCCCCGCACTACGGTCTGGGTCTGTCGGAGCACAGACTCGGCGCCGTACTGCGCACCAAGCCCCGGGACACCTACACCGTCTCGACCAAGGTCGGGCGGTTGCTCGTCCCCATCGAAGGCGGCGGGCACGAGGGAGACCCGGGAGACGACCTCGCCCACGGTTTCGCCGTACCCGCGACCCACCACCGGCTGTGGGACTTCAGCGCCGACGGCGTCCGCCGTTCGCTGGAGGAGAGCCTGACCCGGCTCGGCCTCGACCGCGTCGACCTCGTGCTGCTGCACGACCCCGACGACCACGAGGAGCAGGCGTTCCGGGACGCGTATCCCGCGCTGGAAGAACTGCGGTCCCAGGGCGTGGTCGGCGCGATCGGCGCGGGCATGAACCAGAGCCGCATGCTGACCCGCTTCCTTGAGGACACCGATGTCGACGCCGTGCTGTGCGCCGGCCGCTACACCCTGCTGGAACAGACGGCCCTGGGTGAACTCCTGCCCGCCGCCGCGGCGCGCGGCAAGAGTGTGATCGTCGGAGGCGTGTTCAACTCCGGCCTGCTGGCCGACCCGAAGCCCGAAGCCACCTACGACTACACCGCCGCTCCGAGACCTCTGGTGAGCCGTGCGCTGCGGATGCGGACCGTCGCCGAGGAACACGGGGTGCCACTGCGCGCCGCCGCACTGCGCTTCCCCTTCGGGCACCCGGCTGTCGCCTCCGTCCTCACGGGGGCGCGCTCGGCATCTCAGGTCCACGACACTGTCGTACAGCTGGATCGCGTGATCCCCGACGGGATGTGGCAGGCGCTGCGGAGCCAGGGCCTGCTGCCGCCTCACGTGCCAGTGCCGAAGAGGAGATAGTCATGCGCATCATCGACGCACACCACCACCTCTGGGACCTGGACGTACGCGACCAGGAGTGGATCACCGGGACCGAACTCGCCCCACTACGGCGTTCGTTCACCTTGGAGGACTTCGAGACCGAAGCCCGGTCGGCCGGGATCGCCGCAGGCGTCCTGGTGCAAACGGTGGCCGTGACCGAGGAGACCCCGGAGTTCTTGTCCCTGGCTGCCGGCAGCGATCTCATCGGTGCGGTCGTCGGATGGACGGACCTCACCTCGCCCGGCATCAGCGACGAACTTGCCCGCCTGCGGGGCCTTCCCGGAGGAGAGTTCCTGCGGGGCATCCGCCACCAGGTACAGGGCGAGCCCGACCCGCGATGGCTCACCCGGCCGGATGTGCTGCGTGGGTTGCGCGCGGTGGCAGCCGCAGGTCTCGTCTACGACCTGGTGGTGCTCCCCCACCAACTGCCCGCCGCGATCCAGGCAGCGGCCGCCGTGCCGGAACTGACCTTCGTCCTGGACCACTTGGGCAAGCCGCCCATCTCCTCGCGCGCGGTCGAGCCCTGGTCCGCCGAACTGCGCCGCCTCGCCGCGCTGCCGAACACCGTGTGCAAACTCTCCGGAATGGCCACCGAAGCCGACTGGGCATCGTGGACCGTCGATGATCTGCGCCCCTACGCGGACTCGGCACTGGAGGCATTCGGCCCGCACCGGCTGATGTTCGGCTCCGACTGGCCGGTGTGCACCCTGGCCGCAAGCTGCACCGACGTCATTGCCTACACCCAGGCTCTCACCGCCACACTCACCAGAACCGAGCAATCGGCCGTATGGTCCAGCACCGCCGCCCGGGTCTACCGAATGACGGTGGACCAGCCAGTGCTGTGACGGCTGGTGGTCCACCGGCCAGGCAGGCCCCGCCCTGGCCGAGCTGATGCGGGAAGCCGCGCGGTCAGGCTTCCTCGTCCCGGCTGAGCTGGCGCTGGAGGCTGCGGGAAAGGTGCTCCGCCATCGCTTCGGCCGCGCGGTCGGGATTGCGGCGCAAGATCGCGTGCACCACGCGCTGGTGCTCCGCGAGGGTCGGGTCATCGGTGCCGCAAGCGCTGCTGAGCCTGAAGATGTGCAGATGGGAGTGGAGCCGCTCCACCGCGTCCGCGAGCAGCGGCCGTTGGGATGCCTGTGCGATCGCGTCATGGAAGCGCTGGTCGAGTGCGGCGAAGTCGCGGTAGTCCGCATAGCGCCCGGCAGGCTCTGGGTTGGACTGCATCTCTTCCACGATCCGCTCGATGCCGTCGAGCTGAGCCTCAGTGGCGTTGACCGCAGCGAGAGCGGCTGCTCTCGGTTCCAGCAGCTGCCGCATCTCGAAGAGTTCCTCAAGTCCCTGGCGGGTCAGCAGCTCGGTGGTGCGGTACCCCGACAGCGGCCGCTTCACCACCAGGCCGTCGGACTCCAGTCTGGCCAGTGCCTCCCTGATGGGGGTCGGTGAGACGTTGAGGTCGCGGGCCAGGGCCTCGATGCTGACACGTGCGCCGGGGGTGATCTCATGGTCCATGACCATGGCCTTGATGTTCTCGTAGACGCTGTCCGAGAGAGCCTGACGGGCAGGAGGCAGGTCCCGTCCGTTCCCAGCCCGCGGTGCCCCGGGCGCGGACGTGTCGTGCGGCGGCATCCGGTCTCCTGCTGCTGTTCGGGGCTTGTCGGGGCAGCAACAGTTTACCCAGGTGAGGGCTGCGGCATCGCGGTCCGGACGCAGGACTTCGCAGGCTCTCGCGACCCGGTCCAGAACGTGGATTTGCGTGAGCGGGGCCGGCCAGGGGCCGCATGCGCCCGCCGGCATTCCTCTTCCGGCCCCGGAGTGCCTCGCGCGCTCAGATGACCGGAGATCGTCCGCGTGGATTCGCCGGGGCTCACCCGCGGAAGCTCTCCTGCATGCTCTTGGCTGTGTCAGGGGCTGGCACCACAGGGTCCGGCCCAAGCTGACGGCGCTGCCGGTATCTCCACCTGGTAGAGATACCGGGGCTGAGCCGTAACCCGCTGCCACTGGGGCACCTGGGGCGGGTGGTGCACCGTCCGGTGACAGCCGTCCGGCCAGGCGCCCCGACCTGCTGCCGTACGAGCGCTGACGCCCGCTCTTCGCCGGGCTCCGCACCCGCCGGGCGCGGTTTGGAGGAAAGTACAGCCGGGGCCGGGGCGCTGGCCTGCGCAAACCGCCAGTAGACTCTGACCACGTGACTGCTGTGTCTGCGAAGCCTCGCATCCCCAATGTCCTGGCCGGCCGCTACGCCTCCGCGGAGCTGGCCGTGCTGTGGTCCCCCGAGTACAAGGTCAAGCTGGAGCGGAAGCTGTGGCTTGCCGTGCTGCGTGCACAGAAGGACCTGGGGGTGGAGGTCCCCGAGCAGGCGCTGGCCGACTACGAGCGGGTCCTGGACAACGTCGACCTGGCCTCCATCGCCGAGCGCGAGAAGGTCACCCGGCACGACGTCAAGGCCCGTATCGAGGAGTTCAACGCCCTCGCCGGCCATGAGCAGGTCCACAAGGGCATGACCTCCCGCGACCTGACGGAGAACGTCGAGCAGCTGCAGGTGCGGCTGTCCCTGGAGCTGGTGCGGGACCGTACGGTCGCCGTGCTGGCGCGCCTGGGCTCGCTGGCCGCCCAGAATGCCGAGCTGGTCCTCGCGGGCCGCTCGCACAATGTCGCGGCGCAGGCCACGACGCTGGGCAAGCGCTTCGGGACCGCGGCGGACGAGCTGCTGGTCGCGTACGCCCGGGTGGAGGACCTGCTCACCCGCTACCCGCTGCGCGGGATCAAGGGCCCCGTCGGCACCGCCCAGGACATGCTCGACCTGCTGGGTGGCGACGCCGCCAAGCTCGCCGAACTGGAGCAGCGGATCGCCGCGCACCTCGGCTTCGGCCAGGCCTTCACCTCCGTCGGTCAGGTCTACCCGCGGTCGCTCGACTACGACGTGGTGACCTCGCTGGTGCAGCTGGCCGCCGCCCCCTCCTCGCTGGCCAAGACCATCCGGCTGATGGCCGGGCACGAGCTGGTCACCGAGGGCTTCAAGCCCGGCCAAGTCGGCTCCTCGGCGATGCCGCACAAGATGAACACCCGCTCCTGCGAGCGCGTCAACGGCCTGATGGTGATCCTGCGCGGCTATGCCTCGATGGCCGGTGAGCTCTCCGGTGACCAGTGGAACGAGGGCGATGTGTCCTGCTCCGTGGTGCGCCGGGTCGCCCTGCCGGACTCCTTCTTCGCACTGGACGGCCTGCTGGAGACGTTCCTGACCGTGCTCGACGAGTTCGGCGCCTTCCCCGCCGTCGTCGCCCGCGAGCTGGACCGCTATCTGCCCTTCCTCGCCACGACGAAGGTGCTGATGGGTGCCGTACGCGCCGGTGTGGGCCGCGAGGAGGCGCACGAGGCGATCAAGGAGAACGCGGTCGCGTCGGCGCTGGCCATGCGGGAGCAGGGCGCGGAGCGCAACGAGCTGCTGGACAAGCTGGCCGCGGATGCGCGGATCCCGCTGGACAAGGCGCAGCTGGACGCCCTGATGGCGGACAAGCTCTCCTTCACCGGTGCGGCGGCCGACCAGGTGGCGGCCGTCGTCGCCCGGATCGAGGAGATCACCAAGCAGCACCCGGCGGCCGCGGCGTACACCCCCGGCTCGATCCTCTGACGCGAGGGCCCATGGGCTTCACCCCCGAAGAGCTGGCAGCCGCTCGCGACCGCGTCGTCCCGGACGTGGCCGCGGGCGGCCTGCGGGTGCTCTTCTGCGGTATCAACCCCGGGCTGATGACGGCGGCCACCGGCCACCACTTCGCCCGGCCCGGCAACCGGTTCTGGCCGGTACTGCACGCCGCCGGTTTCACCCCGCGCCAGTTCCGGCCCGCCGAGCAGGAGGAGTTGCTCGCCCATGGCCTGGGCATCACCAATGTCGTGGCGCGGGCGACGGCCAAGGCCGATGAGCTCACCGCGCAGGAGTACCGCGAGGGCGGCCGGCTGCTGGCCGAGAAGGTGGCGCGGCTGCGCCCCCGCTGGCTCGCCGTCGCCGGTGTCACGGCCTACCGCGTCGCCTTCGACGACAAGAAGGCCGCGATCGGGCCACAGCAGCGGATGCTGGGCGGCACCCGCATCTGGGCCCTGCCCAACCCCAGTGGTCTGAACGCCCATTGGACGGTGGCGACCATGGCGGAGGAGTACGGACGGCTGCGTGCCGCGGCGTTCGCGGAGGGCGACGGCGCATAAGGTCGTGCACCGTTCGGCCATCCGTCACCTTGAAGGCATGTACATGGTTACCGGACGGTTCTACTCTGACGCCGCCCGCGCACGCCCCCCACTCCCCTACGGAGACTGCCGTGCCTGCCACGTCCGCGTCGCCTTCCGCCGCCGTGTCCCCCTCCGCCCACCGCATCCGCCGCTCGCGCCGCCGCAAAGTCACCGCGCTCGCCGGGGCGTTCGGCCTCGCCACCGCCGGTCTCGGCATCTGGGCGGGCAACGGCTTCGGCGCCGAGCCGGCCGCGGCCGCCGTGCCCACCCCCGACCATGTCGTCGTGGTGGTCTTCGAGAACCACGCCTACGACCAGGTGGTCGGCAGCTCCAGCGCGCCGTACACCAACTCCCTGGCCTCCGGGGGCGCCAGCCTGACCGCCTCCTATGCCGAGACCCACCCCAGCCAGCCCAACTACTACGCCCTCTTCTCCGGTGACACCCAGGGCGTCACCGACGACAGCTGCGTCGACCCGGGGTTCAGCGACGCCCCCAACCTCGCCTCCGAACTGACGGCGGCCGGCAAATCCTGGGCGAGCTACAACGAGTCGCTGCCGTCCGAGGGCTCGACCACCTGCAAGAGCGGCAAGTACGCGCAGAAGCACAACCCGTGGTTCGGCTTCAGCAACGTCTCCACCAGCTCGGCGCACACCTTCGACGCCTTCCCCGACGACTTCTCGAAGCTGCCCACCGTCTCGTTCGTGGTACCGAACCTGTGCAGCGACATGCACGACTGCTCGGTGTCCACGGGTGACACCTGGCTGAAGAACAACCTCAAGAGCTACGCCGACTGGGCCAAGACCCACAACAGTCTGCTGCTGCTCACCTTCGACGAGGACAACCGGCTCAGCGGCAACCGCATCCCGACCGTCCTGTACGGCCAGCCGGTGCAGGCCGGCTCGACTTCGGCCACCACCTACAACCACTACGACGTGCTGCGCACCCTTGAGGACATGTACGGCACCTCGCACGCGGGCCACGCCGCCGACGCCAAGGACATCAGCGGTATCTGGGCCGGCTGACCCGTGTATCTCGCAGACGGCCGCCCGGCCCCTTCCGCCTCCGTACCGCCGGGTGGCCGGCGCGCCGGCCGAAACCGTCGCGCCCGAGCCGCCGTCCCCTCCACAGTGCTGGTCCTGGGCGTCGTCAGCCTCATCACCGACATCTCCTCGGAGATGATCACGGCCGTGCTCCCGCTGTACCTCGTCGCCGAACTCGGCCTGTCCCCGCTGGGGTTCGGGGTGCTGGACGGGGTCTACAACGGCGTGAGTGCACTGGTCCGGCTGGTGGGCGGCCGGATCTCGGACCGGGGCGGGGGCCGCGGACACAAGGCGGTGGCCGCGGTCGGGTACGGGCTCTCCGCCCTCTGCAAGCCCCTGTTGCTGATGGTGCACTCGTTGCCGCTGATCGGAGCGGTGCTGGCGGTGGACCGGACCGGCAAGGGGCTGCGGACCGCACCACGGGACGCGATGATCTCCCTGGCCGCCGAACCGGCCGCCCGGGGAAGGGCGTTCGGGGTGCACCGGGCGATGGACACCGCGGGCGCACTGTGCGGCCCGCTGGTGGCGTTCGTGCTGCTGCGGGCGGCGGCGGAAGGATATGACGCGGTCTTCACGGTCAGCTTCTGTGTCGCCGTACTGGGCGTGGTCGTCCTCCTGCTGTTCGTCCCGGGCCGGGCCCTGCCCGCCGCGGAGGACACCGCCGGACGGGCCCCGGCCCCGCCCCGGACCCCGGCCCCGCCCCGGACGCCGGTGCGCGCCCTGCTGGGCCGGCCGCAGGTACGCCGGCTGACCGGGTGCGCCGTGCTGCTCGGGCTGACCACCGTCAGCGACTCCTTCCTCTACCTGACCCTGCAGCGGCGGCTGGACCTCCCGGCGGCGTGGTTTCCGCTGCTCCCGCTGGGCACGGCCGCGGCGTTTCTGTCGCTGGCGGTGCCGATGGGAGCGATTGCCGACCGGATCGGCCGGCGGCGGCTCTTCCTGGCCGGGCATCTGGTGCTGCTCTGCGCCTACGGGCTGCTGCTGGCTCCCGTAGGCGGCGGCGTGACGCTGGTCTGTGCCGTGCTCGTGCTGCACGGCACGTTCTACGCGGCGACCGACGGAGTGCTGGCGGCCGCGACCGCCGACGCGGTGCCCGAGGACGCCCGCGGCAGCGGACTGGCGGTGGTGCAGACCGGTCAGACGGCCGCTCGCTTCGTCTGCTCGCTCGCCTTCGGTGCCGCCTGGACCGCCTGGGGCGACCGCACCGCCGTCCTCGCCGCGGCCGTCGGACTGGCCCTGGCCGCGGCCCTCAGCGCCCGGCTGCTGCGCCCGGCCGGACCGGCACCGGCCCCGAACTCCCCCTCGGAGCACACACCGTGAACCGCACCCCGATGAACCGCACCGCGCGCCTGCTCGTCCTGCTCGCCACCGTCCTCGTACTCGGCGGGGTCGCCGTCGGCGCGACCCTGCACGCCGCCGGGCGCGCCGACCGGAAGGACCGCCCACAGTCCGGGGGCCCCGAGGTGGCCTCCGGGCCCGTACGCCTGGACGATCCGCACCACGGTCTCTTCCGCAACATGGCCTGGGGGCCGCACCGCGACGAGATCACCGCGGTACCCGAAGGGCGGCTCACCGGCCCGCGCACCGCGTCCGGAGTCCGCTGCCTGCGGTTCCACGCGGCCTCCGGAACCGGCATCTGTTTGCAGGCCGTGCACGGCCAACTCCGGGACTCCTACCACGCCGTCCTCCTGGACAACCGGCTGCGCGAACTGCGCCACTACGACCTGGCCGGGGCCCCCACCCGTGCCCGGGTCTCCCCCAGCGGCCGCACCGTCGCCTGGACCGTCTTCGTCAGCGGTGACTCCTACGCGGGCACCGCCTTCTCCACCCGTACCTCCGTCGTCGACACCCGCGGCCGGCACCTGGACGCCAATCTGGAGACCTATGCGCTGACCGTCGACGGACACCGGGTCCGCGCCGCCGACATCAATGTCTGGGGCGTCACCTTCGCCGATGACACCCACTTCTACGCCACCGCCGCCACGGCCGGAAAGACCTATCTCGTCCGCGGCAACCGCAACACCAGAACCCTCCGGGCCCTGCACCCCAACGTCGAATGCCCCTCCCTGTCCCCCGACGGCACCCGTATCGCCTACAAGAAGCGCCTCGCGGGCGCCGACCCCGACGCCCCCTGGCGGCTGTACGTCCTCGATCTGCGCACCTTGCGCGAGACCGCGACCGGCGAACACCGCAACATCGACGACCAGGCCGTCTGGCGCGACGGCCACACCCTGGTCTACTCCCTGCCGGGCGACTACGGCTCCGATCTGTGGACCGTCCCCGCCGACGGCACCGGCACCCCGCACCGCCTCCTCTCCGCCGCGCTCGCCCCCGCCTTCTCCCGCTAAACCACCGCCCCCTCCCCCACGGCCACCAGCAGCTGCAAGGGCAGTTCCGGCGCGCCCTGCCCCACCCCCACGCCGATCCAGCGGCCCTGCACCCGCCAGCCGTGCATCCGCGGGACATATCCGCACAGTGTGTCCAGCGGCGGCCGGACCGGCAGACCCCTCGCGGAGCGTGCCAAGTGCACGGCAAGATCCATCACTTCGGGTTTGCCCCACCGTAACGACAGTGCCTGCACCAGCGCCGTCAGCTCGGCCTCGAACTCCTCCGCGGCCTCCGCCACCTCGGCGGCGTCCGCGTCCCAGAACTCCTGGCTGACCCGCAGTCCGGCTATGTGGAAGCCCGGACCGCTTTCGACCAGGGCGGAACGGCCCGGAGCGGCGGGGAAATCCCGGAGCCGCCATCGGTCGATGACGGTGAGATGCGCGTCAATGGTCATGCCGTCAGTAAACCGCCCGGGTCTGACAATTGCCCTGCGCCCGACGCCTCAGACATCTGCGCAGCAGTGACCGCAGCCCCGCCGCCGCTGCCGGCGCCGCCCAGCCGGCGATCACCGCGATGCCCGCCGCGCCACCCCCGGGCGACCGGCGCTCACGCCCGCCTCGCCGAGCAGCGCCCGTCGGCCGTACCCGGTCTCCGGCCTCCCCCGCCATCCCGGGAACGCCTCCCCCGGGCGGGGGAGGCCGCGGACCGGTGGCCGCTGCCACGATGACGGGGTGCCCTCCTCGCTCTCCACCGTTCTCCGCCCGCTCTCCCGGGCCGTCACCTACACCCGCTGGCTGCATCTGCTGATCGCCTCGGTGGCCGGGGTGCTGACCGGCTTCCTGCACAGCGGAACCTTCTTCAGGGGCGGATGTCTGACGTGGCTGTGGATGGGGGCGCTCCCCGCGCCACTGCTCGTACTTGCCGCCCTGATACCGGTGGTCCGCCGCGTCGAGGGGCTCCAGGCCCAACTGCTGCTGACTCCGGGCCCGCACGGCCTCGAAGCGCGCACCGCTTCCGGGATCGCCACGACCCCGTCGGGCTCCTGGAGCGATCGAGGCCGTACGGCGGTGTGGCTGCTGCTGCGGCTCGAGGTGGGCGTTGCCCTGTCGGCCCTGACCGTTCAACTCCCCATGCTGGCCGGGGCGTTCGTGAAGGCTGCCGCAGGACGCCCCACGCACCCCACGTGCCTGCCGGCGATCGAAGCGCCCCACTGGTGGTACGGGCTGCTCGCACCGCTTCCCCTCGTCCTGCTACCGGCCGTCGCCGTCGGGGCGGGCGCACTGACGACCGGCGCCGCACGGCTGCTGCTGGGTCCCTCGGCCGCCGAGCGGCTGGCCGGACTGGAGGCCCGTACGGAGCGCATGCTGGAACACAACCGGCTGGCCCAGGAGCTGCACGATGCGATCGGCCACGCGCTGACGGTCACCGTGGTGCAGGCGGGCGCGGCCCGTGCCGCCGGTTCGCCCGAGTTCACCGAGCGGGCGCTGGCCGCCATCGAGGACACCGGACGCCAGGCGCTGGCCGATCTGGAGCGGGCGCTGCGGCTGCTGCGGGAGGACGCACCGAGACCCGCCGACCGGCCGGCGCTCACCGACACCGAGCGCCTGCTGGAGTCGGCACGGGCCGCGGGTTCGGACCTGCGCGCCGAACTGAGCGGCCCGCTGGAGAGCCTGCCGGGCCCCGTCTCCCGGGAGGGGTACCGGATGCTGCAGGAGGCCCTGACGAATGTGCTGCGGCACGCGGGCCCGGTGCCGGTGTCCGTACGGATCGCCGCCGACGCCGACGCACTGGAACTGGAGATACGCAATCCGCTGCCCGTCCCCTCCCCGGAACCCGGCAGCGGCGACCGCGGCCGTGGTCTGCGCGGCATCCGCGAACGGGCCGCGCTGCTCGGCGGCGAGGCCCGGACCGGACCGGACGGCGGCGAGTGGCGGGTGCGCGCCCGTCTCCCCCTGCGCCAACTACGCTGATCCCGTGCCGATTTCCGTACTCCTGGTCGACGACGAGCCGCTGGTACGCGCGGGGCTGCGCGCCATCCTGGAAGCGCAGTCCGATATCGAGGTGGCGGGCGAGGCGGCCGACGGAGCGTCCGTCGTCCCGCTGGTGCGGAAGCTGCGGCCCGATGTGATCGCCATGGACGTACGGATGCCGCTCCTGGACGGCATCGAGGCGACCCGCGCGGTGCTGCGCTCGGTGCCGGAGCCGCCCCGGATCCTCGTCGTCACCACGTTCGAGGAGGACGAGTACGTCTACGGGGCGCTGCGCGCGGGCGCGGACGGCTTTCTGCTCAAGCGCTCCCGGCCGGCCGAGATCGTGCACGCGGTGCGGCTCGTTGCCGAGGGCGGATCGCTGCTGCTCCCGGCGGCCCTGCGCTCCATGGCGGCCGGCCGCCGCAACGACCGCGCCCGTGCGGACTTCGAGCGGGCAGCGCTCACCGCACGGGAGCAGCAGGTACTGCGGCTGATGTCCCGTGGGCTGTCGAACGCGGAGATCGCCGCCGAGCTCGTCCTGGGGGCCGAGACCGTGAAGACGCATGTCAGCTCGGTGCTGGCGAAGCTGGGGGCCAGGGACCGCACCCAGGCCGTGATCGCCGCGTACGAGTCCGGCTTCGTCGCGCCCGGCTGACCGCGGCGAGCAGCGCCCACGGGACTCGCCGCCCCTCAGGTGACCGGCTACGATCCGCCACACACGCAAAGTGAGGGAGACGGACGTTGGGGCGGCTCACCGGCGGGGATCCGTCCCTGCTGCGACGGATCAACTCCGCGGTGGTGCTGCATGCGCTGCGCGCCGCGGACTCCCCCACGCTCACCGACCTCGTCCAGGTGACGGGGCTGTCCCGGCCGACGGTCGAGGGTGTGGTCGAGGGGCTCATCGAGACCGGGCTGGTGGTGGAGGCGGCCCCCGAGGAGGGTGAGACGCGTCGTCAGGGCCGGCCGGCCCGCCGGTTCCGTTTCCGTACGGAAGCCGGCCATCTGCTGGGCATCGAGATCGGCCCGCACCGCGTCGCGGCCCTGCTGTCCGATCTGGGCGGGCAGGTGCTGGACACCGCGCAGCGCCCCGTGGCGGAGACCGCACCGGCCGACGAGCGGCTGGAGCGGGTCCGTACCGTGGTGGCCGATCTGCTGCGCCGTACGGGCGTGCCCCGCGGATCGCTGCGGGCCGTCGGGGTGGCCGGCCCCGGCATCGTGGAGGCGGACGGCACTGTCCGGCTGAGCACCGCGCTGCCGGGCTGGACGGGACTGCCGCTGGGTGAGCGGCTGCGACGGTCGTTCCGCTGCCCGGTGCTGGTCGAGAACGATGCGAACGCCGCGGCGGTGGCCGAGCACTGGCAGGGCGCAGCGACCGGCTCCGATGACATCGTTTTCGTGCTGGCGGGCCTCAGTCCGGGCGCCGGCTCACTGATCGGCGGACGACTGCACCGCGGATTCGGCGGGGCCGCCGGGGAGATCGGCGCGCTGCATCTGCTCGGCCGGGAGGCGACGCCGGAGAAGCTGCTGTCGACGACCGGGGAGCCGCTGCATCCCCTGGACGAGGCGCAGGTGGCGGCGGTCTTCGCAGCGGCGCGGGACGGTGACACACAGGCGCGGGAGGCGGTGGACCGCTTCATCCGGCGGCTGGTGCACGATGTCGCGGCACTGGTGCTGGCGCTGGACCCGGAGCTGGTGGTGATCGGTGGCTGGGCGGCGGGCCTGGCGGGCGTACTGGAGCCGCTGCGCGGGGAGTTGGCGCGCTACTGTCTGCGCCCGCCGCAGGTCGCCCTGTCGCAGCTCGGCGAGGCGGCGGTGGCCACCGGGGCGCTGCGGCTCGCGCTCGACCACGTGGAGGGCGAACTCTTCGCGGTGGAGGGCACGGTGACGGGGCGTCGTCGGACCGCGGCACGCTGACGGCCCCTCCTGCCCGGCGACACCCTGACGGCCCGCCCGGGGCGGCGGCACGCTGACGGCCCGCCCGGAGCGGCGGCACGGTGAGGGCACCTCCCGAACGGCAGCGCGGTGACGGACGGCGTCGGCCCCGGCGGGCGGCCGCCCCCAACGGCCCACCACAACGGTACGGACCCGCTCCGGAGCATGATCCGGAGCGGGCCCGTACGTCAGCTGCCGGGCGGGTCAGCCCGCGAGCAGGGCGACCGCGTCGCTCTCGCCGAAGGTCAGACGGCAGGTGTCCGCACGGTAGGTGGAGACCGCAACAGCGGTCGTGCGGCCCCCCGAGACATAGCGGGTGGTGACGACCAGGACGGGCGCGCCGGGCAGCCGGTCCAGCTGCTTGGCGTCCTCCGCGCGGGCCGAGCCGAGCTCGACGGTACGGTCCTGGCCCTCCAGGTCCAGCGACTGCAGCTCCTGCAGGACCGCATGGGCGCGGGCCGGACCGCTCAGCGCATCGGTCGCCGGGCACCCGGGGACCGCGCTGGCCGGAACGTACAGCAACTCGGTGGCGAGGGGCCGGCCCTGGGTGACCCGGCTGCGGCGGACGATGTGTATCCGGTCGCCGGCGGCCGTCTCCAGCAGGTGGGTCACCGCGGCGGGCACCGTGTCGCTCTCGACGGCGTCGACCGGCTGCCAGTCGTCACCGGCCGCACCGGGCCAGGTGTGGCGGGCGGGAGCGACGGCGACACCGACGCGGGGCGGTGCGACCGTGGTGCCCACACCGCGGCGGCGCTGGAGTCTGCCTTCCAGCTCCAGCTGTTCGAGCGCCTGCCGCAGTGTGGCCCGTGCGACGCCGAACCGCGCCGCCAGATCACGCTCGTTGGGCAGAATCTCGCCGACCGTGAACTCCGAATCGAGCGCATCGCTGAGCACGGTTTTGAGGTGCCAGTACTTCGGCTCCGGCACCGTTTCGAGCTGCGTGGTCCCCACCCTGTCCTCCGCACTGACCGTTACCGGGGCTGCTCCCCCATGGGACTCGGGCCGCGCGCGGCCGGCAGATGTGGGCCCGCTGCGCGCCCGATTATGAGCGCTTCTTTATTAAAGGTTGTTGCAGTATCCCGACGATATGGCCGCCCTCACCCTTGGTCAAGACCAACCGGTATCCGTTTCGGACCGTCCCGCACGCCCGGACCGGCCGCCCGCCCGCCCGCGCCCTCCGCAGCGCCGCTCGGTACCGTTCCCGGCATGCTCGCTCTGCTGCACACCTCACCCGTCCACGTCCCGGTCTTCGACGCGCTGCGGGACGCGGAGGCCCCCGGCCTGGCGATGCATCACCTCGTACACCCCGAACTCCTCGACCGGGCAAGGGCGCAGGGACCCGACGCCGTCTCGGCGGAGGTCTCCGCCATGCTCGCGGAGGCGGCCGGGCACGGTGCGCGCGCAGCGCTCTGCACCTGCTCGACGATCGGTTCGGTGGCGGAGGCGGCCGGCGCCGCGCTCGGTCTCCCCGTCCTGCGGGTGGACCGTCCGATGGCCGCGGCCGCCGTCGCCGCCGGGCAGCGGATCGCCGTGCTCGCCGCCCTGGAGAGCACCCTCGCCCCTACGGAAGCCCTGATCGCCCAGGAGGCCCAACGGGCCGGCCGCGAGGTCCGGGTGCGTACCGTGCTGGTGCCGGGCGCCTGGGAGCGCTTCGAGAGCGGCGACACCGACGGCTATCTGTCGGCCATTGCCGCCGCGGCACGGGAGATCCGGGACGCCGATGCGATCGTCCTGGCACAGGCTTCCATGGCGCCGGCCGCCGAGGGCCTCGACAGCGGCGTCCCGGTGCTGTCGAGTCCGCGGCTCGGGCTGCGGGCCGCCGCTCAGCAGGCCGCCAGCGACTCCAGCTTCTCGGGGTTGCGGACGATGTAGACGGTCTGGATCCTGCCGTCCGCGATCCCGAGCTGGATGACGGAGTCCGGCACGCCTTCGTGATGCGCCAACAGCGCGATCCCGCCGTTGAGTTCGAGGATGGTGAACTCCAGGCCGGGCGGCACGGACCTGGTGACGCCGAAGAGGAAGCGGGCGACCTTGTCCGCGGACTCGATGATCCGCAGCGGGGCCTTGGCTTTTCCTCCGCTGTCCCCGACGAGCCGGGCGTCCGCCGCCAGCAGGCTCAGCAGCCCGTCCAGGTCGTCGCCGGCCGCCGCGGCCAGGAACCGCTCGGTCAGATCCCGCTGCCGGTCCGGATCGACCTCGAAGCGCGGTTTGCCCTCCTCCACATGCCGCCGGGCGCGTCCCGCCAGTTGGCGGACCGCTGCCTCACTGCGGTCGAGGGTGGTGGCGATCTCCGCATACGGATAGCCGAAGGCCTCACGCAGCACGAACACCGCGCGTTCCAGAGGGGAGAGCGACTCCAGGACGACGAGTACGGCGAGGGTGACCGATTCGGTGAACACCGCCCGCTCGGCGGTGTCCGGGGCGGTGCCGCCGACGTCGGTCCTCAGCGGCTCCGGCAGCCAGGGCCCCACATAGGACTCGCGCCGTGACTGGACCTGGCGCAGCCGGTCGATGGCCAGCCGGGTGGTGATCCGTACGAGAAAGGCGCGCGGCTCACGGACCGCCGTACGGTCCGCGCCCGACCAGCGCAGCCAGGCATCCTGCACCACGTCCTCGGCATCGGCCACCCGGCCGAGCATCCGGTAGGCCACCCCGAACAGTACGGCGCGGTGCTCCTCGAAAACGTCGGTGACCTCGGTAGCGGAATCCTTCAGCACCTCTCCATCCCACCCGGCCACCCCGGCCTTGTCCAGCGGAAACCACGGACCGCGGCCGCGCGGGTGCGTGGTGTGCAGCACACTCGCTCTCACCCCGGCCGCCCCATACCGCTCAGTAGCCCCAGCTGGCATCGTGTCAGCGCACGCCCGGCACCACCGAAAGACCCGCACCCCCAGAGGAGTTCACCCATGGCCGCCCCGGTCTCCTTCGCCCGTATCACCCCCGCGGACCGGCCGCCGTTCACGGTCGCCTACGACCGCAAGGGCGCGGGCGAACCCATCGTCCTGCTGCACGGCATCGGCCACCACCTCCAGGCCTGGCGCCCCGTGTGCGACATCCTTGCCGCCTCCCACGAGGTCATCGCGCTCGATCTGCCGGGGTTCGGCGCCTCCCCCGCGCTGCCCGGCGGCTCCTCCTACAACCTGTCGACGGTCGTCCCGCTGCTCACCGCGGCGTTCACCGGGCTCGGCGTCAACCGCCCGCATGTGGTGGGCAACTCGCTGGGCGGGCTGCTCGCACTGGAGCTGGGCCGCACCCGCGCCGTGCGGTCGGTCACCGCGCTGTCGCCCGCGGGCTTCTGGACGCCGGCCGAGCGGCGGTACGCCTTCGGTGTGCTGCGCGGGATGTACGCCGGCGCCCGGGCGCTGCCCGAGCCGATGGTGGCATCGCTGGCCCGGACCGCCCTCGGCCGCGCCTCGCTGACCGGCACCATCTACGCCCACCCCGGCCGCCGTTCGGCCGATGCCGTCGTGGCGGAGACCCGGGCGCTGCGCGAGGCACCCGGCTTCGCCCCGACGCTGGCGGCCGGCCGGGAGGTGCGGTTCAGCTCCGATGTGCCCGACGTCCCGGTGACGATCGCCTGGGGCAGCCGCGACCGGCTGCTCCTGCCCCGCCAGGGCGTACGCGCCAAGCACACCATCCCGGCCGCCCGGCTCGTACGGCTGCCGGGCTGCGGGCATGTGCCGATGAACGACGATCCGGCGCTGGTGGCGCGGGTCATCCTCGACACGGTGGGTTAGGGCGGGTCGTTCGGATCACCCCGGCGGGCGATGCGGAGCGGAACCGTTGGCCGGCATGCGGTGTCACCTTCCCCGGGGCCACCGTTTCCCGGGGCCACCGTTTTCCCGGGGTCACCGTGCCGGCGGCGCGTATCAAGACCGTATGCGCCACGGCAGTGTCCTGGCGATCGGGCGGTGCTCTTGCCACCATGGCCCGGGTCCGCCGGTCACAGGTCCCTGGGGCCGGTCCGCCGGTCGCACGTCGCTGGGACCGGTCCACCGGTCACAGGCCCCTGGACCCGTTGGGGCGAACGGTGCACCGTGGTCCGTGAACAGGCCGGTGTTCACCGTCCGTTCGGCTGCGGGGCACCGGAAAGCGATACGAACGGGTCGGCAGTGAGATCGGTCGAGGCATGGAGGTTGGAGATGGCGCAGGGATCCGGCAGCGGCTTCGGACGGCGGTCGCTGCTGCAGGGCGCCGCCGCGGGTTCGGTGGCGCTGGCACTGCCCACGCTCTCCTGTGCCGCGCCGGCACAGGCGCGCAGCGGGCGGCCGGGCGCCGACTGGGGTGTCCAGGTCGGGGATGTCACCACCTCCTCGGGTCTGGTGTGGGTGCGGTCCGACCGGCCGGCCCGGATGGTGGTGCAGACCGCGGCGACCGAGTCCTTCCGGCATGCCCGGTCCTGGCACGGCCCGGTGATCGGACCGGACACGGACTTCACCGGCGTGACCTCGCTGCACGGCCTGCCGTCCGGTGAGCAGATCCACTACCGGGTGCTGCTCGCCGACCCGGACGACCCGCGGCGCACCGGCGAGCCGGTCGCCGGTACGTTCCGCACGGCGCCCACGGGACGTCGTGCGGACCTCCGCTTCCACTGGTCCGGCGATCTGGCCGGGCAGGGCTGGGGCATCAACCCGGACCGCGGCGGCTACCGCATCTACGAGGACATGCGGCGCCGGAACCCGGACTTCTTCCTGTGCAGCGGCGACAACATCTACGCCGACAACCCGATCCCCGAGCGGGTGACGCTGCCGGACGGCCGGATCTGGCGGAACGTGACGACCGAGGAGAAGTCCAAGGTCGCCGAGACGCTCGCGGAGTTCCGGGGCGCGTTCCGCTACAACCTGCTCGACGACAATCTGCGCCGCTTCAACGCGCAGGTCCCGACGATCACGCAGTGGGACGACCACGAGGTGCACAACAACTGGTACCCGGGGCAGCTGCTCGACGACGACCGCTACACGGAGAAGGACACGGACGTGCTGTCCGCGCGGTCGCTGCGCGCCTTCAGCGAGTATTTCCCGATCCGTACGCTGCGGCCCGACCGGGGAGGCCGGGTCTATCGCGTGGTGCATCACGGCCCGCTGCTCGATGTGTTCGTGCTGGACATGCGCCGTTACCGGAACGCCAATTCGCCGGGCCGGCAGACCGACGACCCGCAGGGCATTCTCGGGGCGGAGCAGCTGCGCTGGCTCAAGCGAGAGCTTTCCCGCTCGCATGCGGTGTGGAAGGTGATCGCCTCCGACATGCCGCTGGGTCTGGTCGTCCCGGACGGCAAGACCAACTTCGAGGCGGTGGCGCAGGGCGATCCGGGCGCTCCCCTGGGGCGGGAGCTGCAGCTGGCCGAGCTGCTGCGGCACATCAAGCACGACCGGGTGACCGGCACCGTCTGGCTCACGACGGACGTGCACTACACCTCTGCGCAGCACTACGCGCCGGAGCGGGCCGCGTTCAAGGACTTCGAGCCGTTCTGGGAGTTCGTGTCGGGGCCGCTCAACGCGGGCGGATTCCAGGCGCTGAAGCTGGATGGAACCTTTGGGCCCGAGCAGCCGTTCATCAAGGCGCCGGACCGTGCCAACACCTCCCCCGCGGAGAGTCCGCAGTACTTCGGCGAGGTCGATATCGACGGAGGCAGCGGGGAACTGACGGTGCGGCTTCGTCAGGAGGGCGGCCAGGTGTTGTTCAGCAAGGTGCTGCAACCGGGACGAGTAGGACAGTAGTGGCCAATGCGTCGATTGCGTCTTTTACCCGTCGGACACAATGTGTTGGCGATCAGGCAACACCTGTCGGCCAGGCTTGTGTGCATGACTGAAGCATCCTCTGCCCATTCCGCCCGCCGCCCTCACTGGCGGCGGGACGTCGTCGAGCTGGCCGCCCTCTTCACGGCCGTGGCGGTGGCCGACGCCGTCGCCAACACCGTGGCGCACGGCCCGTCGGGCCCGGTGCTGCTGTGCTTCGCCGCGGTGGCACTGCTCGCCACGGCCGGCTTCCACATCTGGTGGTCACGACGCCACGATTACGCCCCGCCGCCGACCGATACCGGCGCCACGGCGCCGTCCTCCGCCGGCCAGGCCCCGGGGGCCGGCAGCCAGGAGACGGTGCTGTGGCGCATGCGGACCACGGTCCGGGACGAGCCGGGCAGCCTGGCTGCGCTGTGCACGGCGCTGGGTGCGCGACGGGTGGACATACTCAGCCTGCAGACCCATCCGCTCTCCAACGGCACGGTCGACGAGTTCCTGCTGCGCGCGCCCGGTGCGCTGACGCCCGCCGAGCTGACCCGTACGGTGGCCGGCGCGGGCGGCACGCACACCTGGCTGGAGCGGGCCGACGCACACGATCTCGTCGATGCGCCGACCCGGATGCTGGGGCTGGCGACCCGCACGGCTCTCGATTCCGCCGAACTCCCCCTGGCACTACGCCAGTTGCTGGGGCGCTGCACCATTCATTCGGTGCCCGCGCGCTCGCTGCGCGGTCAGCCGCTCGCCGAGCAGGTCCCCACGGAGGGCGTGCTGGACGAGCACCTCATGAAGTTCCGCGACCCCTCCGGGGGGTCTCTCACCATCGAAAGGCCGCAATTGCCCTTCACCCCCACCGAGTTCGCCCGGGTCCGCGCGCTGGTCGATCTGGACGCCCGGCTCGGCCAGCGGGTGCCGCCGCGACGCGATGTGCTGACGCTGCCCGAGGGCAACGAGATCACCATCCGCCGCGCCGACACCTCCGACCTGGCCGCGGCCCGGGAGATGCACGACCGCTGCTCCTCGAAGACCCTGGGGCTGCGCTACCACGGCCCGGTCGGCGACGCGGACCGCTATCTCGGCCATCTGCTCAGCCCGCGGTTCGGCCGCACCCTGGCCGTGGAGACCGCCTCCGGCCGGCTGGTGGCGCTGGGCCATCTGCTGTGGGACGGCGACGAGACCGAGGTCGCGCTGCTGGTCGAGGACGCCTGGCAGCAGCGCGGTATCGGCGCCGAGTTGCTGCGCCGACTGGTGGCGATGGCGGCCGAGACCGGCTGCGAGAGCGTGTACGCGGTCACTCAGGCCTCGAACACCGGCATGGTGGCCGCGATGCGCGGCCTCGGGCTGCCGCTCGACTACCAGATCGAGGAAGGCACGCTGGTGATCACCGCCCGCCCGACGGGAGTGCCCGCCCTGCGGGAGCCGCGGGAGAGCGTACGCATCCATGACGGCAGCGGGCGCCGCTGAGCGCCCCCGGAACCCCACCGGGCACCGAACCCTTGGGCCGGCCGGGCGTGCTGACGCCCGGCCGGCCTCGGCACAAGGCAATGGCACCGTAAAGCGACAGGAACGTACGGCTCTTTGATGGTGACGCGGCGGGGCGATCCGTACGAGGATGGCCGTATGTCCGATACCACTACTTCCGGGGGCGGCCCGCTGCCCCGCGAGGTCGCCGACGCCTATGTCGACGCCCTCGTCGACCTGGACCCGATCACCGGCACCTTCCTCGGCATCGCCGAGAGCTCCGGCAAGCTCCCCGACTTCTCTCCGACGGGCCAGGAAGCGGTGGCCCAGCTCGCCCGTACGACACTGGAGAAGCTCACCGAGGCCGAGACCCGGCCGGGCGCCGACAGCGCCGCCGAGCAGATCTGCGCCCGGCTGCTGCGCGAGCGGCTGACCGCCGAGCTGGCGGTCCACGAGACGGGCGAGGGCCTGCGCACGGTCAGCAACCTCAGCTCGCCGCTGCACCACGTCCGTGAGGTCTTCACCGTCACCCCCGCCGAGACCGAAGAGGACTGGGCGGCGATCGGCCGGCGGCTGCGGGCCGTGCCCGCCGCGCTGGAGGGCTACCGCGCGGCGCTCGACGCCGGCCGCAAGCGGGACCTGCCCGCCGGACCGCTCCAGGTCCGTACCGTCATCGGCCAGTTGGACGAGTGGATCGGCACGGACCGCAGCTGGTTCGCCGAGTTCACCGACCCGGGCCCGGACGCCCTGCGCGCCGAGCTGACCGCGGCCGCCGAGGTGGCGACCGGCGCGCTGGTGGAGCTGCGCGACTGGTTCCGCGACACCTATGCCCCCGCCATCGAGGGCGCACCGGACGTGGTGGGCCGGGAGCGCTACGCCCGCCTCGCCCGCTACTTCAACGGCGCCGACCTCGACGCGGACGAGGCGTACGCGTACGGCTGGTCCGAGTTCCACCGGCTGCTGGCCGAGATGGAGACGGAGGCCGAGAAGGTCCTGCCCGGCGCGAAGACGCCCTGGGAGGCGCTGGCCTGGTGCGATGAGCACGGCGAGGCGGTCGAGGGCGTCGAGGAGACCCGCGAGTGGCTCCAGTCGCTCATGGACGAGGCCATCGACGCGCTCGACGGCACCCACTTCGAGCTGGCGGAGCGGGTGCGCCGGGTCGAGTCGCGGATCGCTCCGCCCGGTGGCGCCGCCGCGCCGTACTACACCCAGCCCTCGCTGGACTTCTCCCGCCCCGGCCGGACCTGGCTGCCGACGATGGGCGCGACCCGCTTCCCGGCGTACGACCTGGTCTCCACCTGGTACCACGAGGGGGTGCCCGGCCATCATCTCCAGCTGGCGCAGTGGGCCCATGTCGCCGACTCGCTCTCGCGGTACCAGACGACGGTGGGCATCGTCAGCGCCAATGCCGAGGGCTGGGCACTCTACGCCGAGCGGCTCATGGACGAACTGGGCTTCCTGACCAACGCCGAACGGCGCCTGGGCTACCTGGACGCGCAGATGATGCGGGCCGTCCGGGTCATCATCGACATCGGGATGCATCTGGAGCTGGAGATCCCCGCGGACTCGCCCTTCCACCCGGGTGAGCGCTGGACACCGCAGCTGGCGCACGAGTTCTTCGCGCGGCACAGCAGCCGCCCGGCCGACTTCGTCGAGAGCGAGATCATCCGCTACCAGGGCATGGCAGGCCAGGCGATCGGCTACAAGCTCGGTGAGCGGGTCTGGCTGCGGGGCCGGGAGGCGGCCCGCGCCCGGCACGGCGCGGACTTCGACCTCAAGGCCTGGCACATGGCGGCGCTGTCGCAGGGGTCACTGGGCCTGGACGATCTGCTGAGCGAGCTGTCGGCACTCTGACCAGGACTTCCAGGAACGACGGCCGGCCATGGCACGATAGTGCTGTGGCCGGCCGCCGCCGTCCGCACGGTCCGCTGACATGACAGTGGCGCGCGCGGCGGACCGGCCGCTCCTTCCGCTCCCTGGTGACCCGCTGCGCACCCGGCTGGGGGCACCTCCCCGCGCTCCCCTCGGTGGCCGGCTCAACGCCGGAAGTCTCCCTCGGAGTTGATGACCTGACCGGTGATCCAGGCCGCCTCGTCGGTGGCCAGCCAAGCGATCAGGCGGGCCGGGTCGTCGGGCGCGCCCCACTGCCCGCCGGGGAAGCACCCGGCGACCCGCTCGCGGAGCTCACCGACCGCGTAACCGATGCCACGGCGCCGGCTCGCTCCGGTGACCAGGGCCGTACGGCCGAGAAGCGGCAACGGGTCGCGGCGCGGTACGTCGGTCCCCGGGGCGGACCCGGAGCTTTCGGCGGAACAGCTACTGTCGTAGGTCATGGCACCCCAGCATCGTGACCACCGGGCCATGGCGTCACCCGCTTTTCCTGGGTCCTGCCCGTGCGGGGCTACGGGGCGACGGAGGGCTCGGCGGCGGCGCGACGTGGGATTGGCTGCCATGGACCGGCTGCCGGTGTGGGAGCGTCGGCCGCGGGGCGGCGGACGGAGCCACTGCTGCCTGGCCTGATGGCTTACGACGCTTCGGCGATCCGGTGCCGGAGATGGTCGTACGCCCAGGCGGCGAGGGTGGTCGGGGTGGTGGTCCGGACGGTGCGGCGCTGTTCGGGCACGAAGTTCTCGCGCAGGCCGGTCGACATGCCGACCATGGCCTCGACCAGGCTGTCGGGCATGCCCACCTGATGGAGCTGGGTGCGCATGCCGTCGTCGGTGATCTGTGCCACGCTGATCTGCTGGCCCGTGGCAGCGGTAAGGATGTGGCCGACCTGTCGCCAGGTCAGGTCGGCGGGCCCGTGAACTGCTTGCACACAGCGTCCGGACCAGGTGGGAGAAAGCAGCCGGGTGGCGGCGACCTCGGCGATGTCGCGAGGCGCCACCCAGGCCATGGGGTGGTCGAGTGGCAGGATCACCTGGAGGGTGCCGGCCCGCAGGGCATCGAGTTGCCATTCGAGATTGGTGAAGAAGTAGCCGCAGCGGAGGTGGGTGACGTCGACGCCCAGGTCATCCAACGCAGTCTCGGTGTGCGCCAGTCCGTCGATCTCGCCGGCACCGTGACGCTTCTCGGCGCCGACGCTGCTCTGGAAGACGACGCGGCCGATCCGGTTCTCGGTGACGGCGCGGACCACGCTGCTCGTGGCACGGGCGCAGTCGGCGAGGGGATCCGCACTGCCGGTGGTCGGGTCCACCCAGAACAGGGCGTCAACGTCTTCGGTGGCGGCCACCACCGCGTCGGCATCGTATTGGTCGACCGGCACGGCATCCACCTCATCTCGGACGTCGGGAGCCAGTCGGCCGGGGTCGCGCAGCAGGACGCGCGGCCGGACCCCGGCGCGGACCAGTGTGGCGACGACGTGCCGGCCGACGTTGCCGGTCGGGGTGGTGACAGCGATCTGCACGGTTTCTTCCTCTCCTCGGTGGCTCGACTGCAGGCTAGGAGCCAAGGCGGCCTGAACCTGTCCTCCTCTCCTGGAAAGCTGAAGGCATGGATCTCGACCCGACGATCAGGACCTTGACCTTGCTGACTCTGCTGCAGTCGGGCGGCGAGTGGACAGCTGCCGACCTGGCCGAACGGCTCGGCACGAGCGTCCGCACCGTACGACGCGACGCCCAGCGGCTCCGCCGGCTCGGTTACACGGTCGAAGCCCGCCCGGGGCCAGGCAGCACCTATCGGCTGAGGCCCGGGGTCAAGGTCCCGCCGCTGTTGTTCACCGCCGACGAGATCACCGCTCTGGTAGCCGGGCTGCATCTGATCCGCGCCTGGCTCCCCGAGGACGCGGTGGCCGAGGACGGCAGGCTCCGGTTCCGCTACACCGACCAGCACGGCCGGCCGTCCACCCGCCTGGTCGAGCCGTACCGCCACTTCCTACGCGCCGGCCACTGGTACCTCGTGGCGTTCGATGTCGACCGGGACGACTGGCGCACCTTCCGTCTCGACCGCATCACCGACATCTCCGCGGTGGCGGGCACCTACCGGCCCCACGCGTTCCCTGATCTGTCCATCGAACGCTGGCTGACCACCGACTTCGGCCGCGCCACTGCACGCTCACCTCGCACTGCCGCCGCCGAGCCTGACATCGGTGGGGAAGGCGAGCCGAGCGGCGAAGAACCCGGCAGCACGGGCCCGAGAGCAGGGAAGATCACCGGCATCCCCCTTGATCTGCCGGCGATTGCACTGCTAGACAGCGCAGATGACCGGTTATTCCCCCGACGCCACCGACTGGCGCATCCTCGATGTCCTGCAGCACAACGGCCGCGCGGGCTACGCCGAGCTGGCGCGCGCCGTGAACATGTCCGCCAGCGCGGTCACCGAACGGGTCCGCCGTCTGGAGGAGGCCGGGGTGATCTCGGGCTATGCGGCGGTGATCGACCCGGAGCGGGTCGGGCTGCCGGTGCTGGCCTTCGTACGGCTGCGGTACCCCAACGGCAACGACAAGCCGTTCCACGAACTGCTGGAGACCACGCCGGAGATCCTGGAGGCACACCACGTCACGGGCGACGACTGCTTTGTCATCAAGGTCGCCGCCCGGTCCATGAAGCACCTGGAGGAGGTGTCCGGCCGGATCGGTGCGCTCGGCGCGGTGACCACCAGCGTCGTCTACTCCTCACCGCTCCCCCGCCGCCCGGTCAGCCGGTGACCAGTCGCCGGTGACAGCCCCGCCCGGCGGGCTCAGCTCCGTACGCGGTGCCGGACCGTCGAGCCCGACCGGTCCTTGACGACCTCCAGCTGGGCGGGGATCCGTGCCTTGAGGTCGGCGACATGGCTGACGATGCCGACGCTGCGGTCCCGTTCGCGCAGTGAGTCCAGGACGTCCAGCACCTCGTCCAGGGTCTGTTCGTCCAGGCTGCCGAACCCCTCGTCGATGAAGAGGGTGTCCAGCCGGGTGCCGCCCGCCTCGTCGGTGACGACATCGGCGAGGCCGAGCGCCAGCGCGAGCGAGGCGAAGAAGGTCTCACCACCGGAGAGGCTGGAGGTGTCCCGCTCATGGCCGGTCCAGGCGTCGATGACATGCAGCCCCAGGCCGGAACGCCGGGCGGCGCCGGCCCGTTCGTCGGAGTGAACGAGGGTGTAGCGGCCGGCGGACATCCGGTGCAGCCGGGCACTGGCAGCAGCCGCGACCTGTTCGAGCCGGGCGGCGAGCACATACGACTCCAGGCGCATCCGCCGCTCGTTCTCGCTGGAGGTACCGGAGGCGAGTGCGGCAAGGCGGGCGATGCGGTCGTAGGCGGCGCGCAGCGGGGCCAGCGCGCGGGCGTCGGCCTCCGCGCGGGCGGAGAGCCGGTCGAGCTCGGTGCAGCGTTCCTGAGCCGCGGCATGGCCGGCCGAGGCGGTGCGCAGCCGCGCTGCCGCGGCCTGGTGCGCGGACTGTGCGGCTGCCAGGTCGGCGGGCGGCAGCGCCGCCGCGGCCGCGGTGTCGGGATCGGCCAACTCGGCTTCCACAGCGGCGGATTCGGCCTGCCACTCGTCCAGCCGATGCTGCAGGACCCGCCATTCGTCGTCCCGTAGCAGCGCCTCCGCGGCGGCCTGCGGGGTGTCGAATCCGGCGCGGTAGGCGGCGTCGGCCAGCCCCGCATCGGCCTCCTTGAGCCGCTGGGCACAGGAGTTGGCCGTACGGGACGCCTCCGCCGCCGCGGCGAGCAGGCCCACCTGCCGCTCCAGCCGCGCGGCCCGGTCGGCGACGCTCGGGCAGTCGCCGCGCGCCCGGGTCAGCTCCTCTTCCAGAGCGGCCCGTTCGCGGTCCAGCGCTTCCCGGTGGGAGGTACGGGCAGCGGCCCGGCGCTCGGTCTGCTGCTGCTCGGCGCGGCGCCGTTCGTATTCGCGCTCCGCGCGTCCGAGCGCCTCGCGGGCGGCATGGAGGTCGGCCCCCCGCGCATGGGCACCGGCGAACTCGGCACGCAACTCCTCCACCTGTGCGGCGAGTTCGCCGGCCGGAGTGTCACCGGCCGTGGCGGATGCCGCGACCAGCGCCTCCTTGGCCGACTGACGGTGGGACTCCGCCTGCCCCCGGGCCTCCTCGGCCTGTCGGTGCGCCGCCAGTGCGGCGTCCTCGGTCGCCCGGTCGACATGGCCCGCACCGGCCCGGGCCGGTCGGGGGTGCTCGGTCGCGCCGCACACCGCGCAGGCCCGGCCGTCCCGGAGTCCGTCCGCGAGTTCGGCGGCGATCCCGCGCAGCCTGCGGTCCTTGAGGTCGAGCCAGTGCTCGTGGGCCGCCGAGGACCGTTCCCTGGCGGCGAGCAACTCCGCTTCCGCCGACTGCACCTCACCGCTGAGCCGGTCGCGGCGACGGGCCGCTTCCCAGCGTTCGGCGGCCGGTTCGATACGGGCGCCGAGCTGTTCGGCCCGGGTGGCGGACTCTTGCGCCGTCTCGATGCGCTGCTGGTGGGCGCGCTGGGCGTCGTCCCATTCGGCGAGCCACTCGGCCGCGTCCAGCAGCGTCTGCTCGTCGGCGCGCGCCTCACGGTCGAGGACGGCGCGCTCCCGGCCGATGTCGGCGGTCCGCCGCTCGGCCCGCCGGGCCGCGCCCAGCGACCCCAGATCCTCCCGCAACTGCCTTTCCAGTGCGGCGAGTTGTTCGCTCTCCGCGTCGACGAGATCCGGCGGCAGCGGGCTTCGGCGCTGTCGTTCGGTGCGCTGTGCGGCGTCCAGCTCACGCCAGGCGGCGTCGCGCAGGGCGAGCGCGGGCGCGACCTCCGCGGCCGCACGGCCCCGCTCCAGCCTGTGGCGGGTGCGCTCGCGCTCTTCGGCGTGGGCATCGAGCCGGGTGGCCCGGCGCCGGGCGTCCGCGTACCGCCGCTGGAGCCGGTCGCGCTCACGCGCCGCTTCCCCTCGCCCGGCCGCCGTGTGCTCGGCGGCCTCGGCGGCGTGCAGCGCGGAGCGGGCGACCGCCAGCCGCTCCCGTGCGCTCACCCGGGCCACCGCCGCCCTGACCAGCACGGCGTCCGCGAATCCCGGCTCACCGGGCCCCGGTGCGGCCGGGTCTTCCGCGGCGGCGGTACGGGACGGTGCGGCCGGTCCGCCGGGCTCCACAGCCCCGGCCTGCTCCGGCACGGTCGCCCGCTGCGTGGCCGTCGCCGTAGCCCGGCCGCGCCCGCCGGCCGCCGCGGCACGTCCGCGCGCCGAGGCGCCCTGCGGCGTCGCCCCGGCCCGGTCCGGCGCCGGCACCGACGGATCGGTGAGATCGGCGCTCTCACCGGCCGCCTGCGCCATCCGGTGCGCCAGCGCCAGCAGCCGTTCGTCGCCCGCGGTGACGGTGTCAGCGGCGGCCTTGCGGCGCGCGTTCAACTGCTCTTCCAGCGCGGCGAACCGCCGGGTGTCGAAGAGCCGTCCCAGCAGCCGGGAGCGCGCCTCGGCATCGGCCCGCAGAAAGCGGGCGAAGTCGCCCTGCGGCAGCAGCACCACCTGGCAGAACTGCTCCTTGCTCATACCGAGCAGCTGGCCGATCTCCTCGCCGATCTCCTGGTGCGAGCGGCTCAGCGCCTTCCAGTGACCGTCCCGCTGCGGCCCGTCGGCGCCGTCCGGTCCCGCGCCGCCCTCCGGGCCGTCACCGTCCGCCGCTCCCCCGGCCCCGGCCGGCACGAACTCCCGCAGCCTGCTCTGCGCCTTCTCCTTCGTGGTGCCGCTGCCCCGCTTCTTGGGGCGCGGCTGCTCAGGCAGCCGGGTGATCTCCAACCGCCGTTCTCCCACGGTCAGTTCGAGGACGACCTCGGTGAGGGTCAGCGGGTCCGCCAGATCGCTGCGCAGCGCCTGGCCGCTCTGCCGCGCCCCGGGGACCGACCCGTACAACGCAAAGCACACCGCGTCCAGGACCGAGGTCTTGCCCGCGCCCGTCGGGCCGTGCAGCAGAAAGAGACCGTCCCGCGTCAGCCGGTCGAAGTCGATGGTCTGAGTGCCGCCGAACGGCCCGAAGGCGGTGACGGAGAGCCGGTGCAGCCTCAACGCGCCACCTCGGCCGCCATGTCGTCGATGCGTACCTCGTCGATCGCCGAGCGCAGTTCGGCCCGCTCCTGCTCATCGGCCACACGGCCGGACCGTACGTGTTCCACGAAGTCCTCGGCGATCTCCTGGTCGCTGCGTCCGCGCAGCCGTTGCGCGTACGAGGCCAGTGAGCGGGTGGGCCCGTCGTCGGGGTCGAAGACCAGACTGACGAGGTGCGGGAAGCGCTTGACCAGCCGGGCCATGGGCTCGTGCGGGCGGGCGGCGTCGGTGAGGGTCGCCTCGACCCAGGAGTCCTCGTGCCGGGCCGGCCCGGGGTCTTCCAGCAGCTGCTCCAGCCGTCCGCGGATGCGGGCCAGCGGCCGTGGCACCGGGCAGTCCACCCGCTCCGCGTGCACGGCTCCGTCCGCGTCGAGCTCGATGATCCATGACGACTTGCGGTGATCGGCCTCGGAGAAGGAGTAGGCGAGCGGAGATCCGGAGTAGCGGACCCGCTCGGTGAGGGTCTGGCAGCCGTGCAGATGCCCGAGGGCGGCATAGTCCACCCCGTCGAACACGGACACGGGGACCGAGGCGACCCCGCCGACGGTGATATCGCGCTCGCTGTCGCTGACCGCGCCACCGGTGACAAAGGCATGCGCAAGCACCACGGAGCGCGTCCCCGCGGGCCGGCCGGCGAGGTCGGCCCGTACCCGGTCCATGGCCGCGCCGAGCACCTCCGCATGGTCGGCGCGCCGGGCCCCGAGGGTGTCGCGGACCATGGCGGGTTCGAGATACGGCAGCCCGTAGAGCGCCACCGGGCCATGGGGATCGGCGAGCAGCACAGGGGTGCCGCAGCCGGCCGGGTCGGTCCGGAGGTGGATTCCGGCCCGCTCCATCAGTCCGGAGCCGACGCCCAGCCGGCGGGCCGAGTCGTGGTTGCCGGAGATCATCACTGTCGGGACACCGAGACCGGCGAGCCGGTGCAGGGCCTCGTCGAACAGTTCGACGGCGGCGAGCGGCGGCACGGCACGGTCATAGACATCGCCCGCGACCAGCACCGCGTCGATCTCCCGGGCGCGCACCGTCTCGACGAGGTGATCGAGGAACGCGCGCTGGGCGGAGAGCAGATTCACCCGGTGAAAGGACCGCCCCAGATGCCAGTCGGAGGTGTGCAGAAATCTCAACTATTCGCTCCGACCTGCATGTTCTTCCCCTCCGTGGGCTTCGAGTCAGCACCAAGCCGGCACGATTCTACGAGTCAGCACAGCTCCCGTTGGCCGCGGCAGCGCCCCGTCCATCACGGACCTCATTCTCGCACCCGCGCCTGGGGTCAAGTGACGTAGAGGTGAGCAGCGATCTGAATGGTGGCGTGCCCCAGCCAACGAGAGACCTCAAGCAGTGACAATCCGCCGGCGATGGCGCTGCTGGCGAGAAGTGACGCAGTGCATGCGCTGTCCACGACTCATCTGCGAATCCTGCTTTGATCTGCTTTGAAACCGCACGCCTGAACTCGTTCCGGTAATTCGAATCCAGCACGTGGCCGCCGTGATGAGCATCGTGATGAGCATGGAGTGGATATCCGCCCTCGCCCACTCCTCTCGGGGCTGGCGGCCGGTGGCTGGCGGCCGGTGGCCGGTGGCCGGTGGCCCAACGGGTACCGCCAGTCCCGGGCGGCCCCGCCCTCGCGGCGCTGCACCATCTGACCCCGGTAGCCGAAGCCCAGGCGCGGTGGGCCCTTACACCGAGGACGACTTCGTTCTCGATCTGCGCGACGCCGAAGTGCCGGGCACTGCGGGCGCCTTCGCCTTCTTCTTCGGCGATGCCCCGGACGCCCGCACCTTCACCTCATCAAGCCAAGGGGACGACATGGGTTCCACTGCGCTGCGCTACCAGTGCGAGCAGTCCGCTTCGGTGCGGTCCGTGCACCACACCGGCATTGCGGTGCCACCCTGGCCCGGCCTGTCCGACACCTCACCCGCGGGCGTCGAGCGCTGGGCCAGGTGAATACGACAGGTGTGGACGAAAGCCGTCATCGCCGGCGCCGTACGTCACGCGGGCCCGGCCCTTGCGCACGAAGCACCCTGCCGCCCCGAACGGTCTGTTCGCCGTGGTGAGCGGTGCCCGCTTCGGGCGGCACGTGCTGGTCCCGCTACTGGAGTGCACCGCCCCGGTCACCGGCATCGGCCTGCCGGACGGCTTCCACACATCACCAGCGCTGCATGAGCACCGTGGGTCGAATCCAATGCGAAGGGTTGACCAGTTGTTCCTGACATGTATTCTCTAATTGAGAGACGGCATCGTTTAGGAAGACCTCGGTAGACCTCGTAGATCTCGGAGGATCCTTGTTAGACCGGTTCGGTTGGCAGTTGTATGTTGGCGATCCAGTTACCGTCAGTAGACATATCTATAACGAGGCCTACCTTCACGGGGTACACGGTTTCCCCAGGGGGCTCGTATATGACCGTTTAGCTGTTGAATTTCTTACTCCTCCCTCGATGTGTCGGAGGGGTGACCACGTAAAGATACGTCCAGGCAATCTGAAGTACAGGAAATCCGGTGTCACTTGCGATGCCGGTATGCGCGACGATATTCTTGAGAATTTTGCTAATAATTGTGCAGAGTCCGCCACTTGTGCGAGACTAGAAAAATTCACACCCATTCCCGAGCGGCGTAAACGGCGGATGAAGCGTGCCGCTGGCCAGATGAATTTCCAGCGTGTGACTGAGCGAATCTCATCGTGCCCGGGTCGGGTGAGAGCGGGACCCGTCGGGACCCGTAACGCAACGAAGCCCCTCGATGTCGTATGGAGAGTCAACCACCGTGCGACACAAGGAACTTCGCTGGTCACCTATCGCGCCACGCCCGATGTCCCCTCCGGCCGGGTTTCCTGACGAGAGAACCTGACCGCCGCCCGAAGGAATGACGCGGGCGGTATCTGGCGGGCCCTGGCGCCATGGGGCCAGGCGGCTCGTGCTGCTGGCCTTCCTCGCCAAGGGCGACACCTTTGAACAGCTCGGATGCCACTTCGGGATCGGCACCGAGACCGCCCGCCGCTACGTCAACGAGGGCATCGATGCCCTCGCCGCGCCGGCTCCCAGCCTGGCCGACGCCCTCGCCACCTCCGGGGAAGGGCGGCGCCTGCTGCTGGACGGCGCCTTGATGTCAGCCTGGCGCTGCACCAGCCTGGCCACCGAGGCCAACCCGGATCCGCTCCACCAGGCCAAACACCGCGAACACGGCATGAACGCGGAGGCGCTGACCACCACCGGTGGGCATCTGATCTTCCTCGGCGGGGCCCGGCCGGCTCCACGCACCACCTGACCGCCGCCCGCGCCGACGGCACCATCGAGTCCGCCGCGAGCAGCACGTGGAAATCACCGCCGACTCCGGCTACCAAGGCGCCAACGGCACCAACTGGCGCGCGCTGCACAAGATCCACATCAGCCCCGGACGGGTCACCGTCCTGCTGCACGCGCTGCTCGCCGTCCACCAGCAACAGCGCTCACTCGCAAGGACGTAGATGAGATCTGCTCACTGAACCCACTCCGTCCGTGACGCTTTCGCAGAGAAATAGCAGCGGCGACACCTCAATGAGCTAAGGGGAAAATCTTGACTGAAACGATTTCTGGCCGGCATTTCGAAATCTCCTGGCCCGACCTGGGTATCACCGTGACCGCGGAACTCGACGGTCGCAACGCTGAACTTGCCGACGCGCTGTGGGAAGCATTGCCCTACCAGAGTCTGCAGGGACACGCCCTGGTGGCGGGACAGCATCTATATCACGCGGCACCGATCCCGTCGCTGCTGCATCTGTCCGCGTCTACTCGGATCGCAGATCGACGCGAGGCGCCCGATGGGACCGTATTCTGCTCCGCGCTACAGCATTTAGGCATCAAGTACGGCACGTTGACCGAACCGATGCCGGCATCCCCGGTGGGCCAGATCCGGCAGGAGGATATGCCCGCGCTAATGGAGGCCGGGCAGGCGGTCTGGGATTCGGTCTATTCGACGAAGAAGCCGATCCTGGCGGAGGTCCGCAAGGCGGGAACTGAAGGCGGCCACCGTATTCCGCATTTGACCGCCGCAGATCCCGACGCGAAACGTCTCATACACGACGTGTACACCGCGACCGAGCGGGCTTGGCTGTCCGCACCACAGGAACTCGCTGATCTCCACGAGGGGGTGATCCCTTCCGGGGCAGGGAGTTTTGAGACGGTGTTACCCACTCTGTTGTTCGTCAACGGTGAGACCCGCCCGCTGGGGTATGCCACCTACGGTGGTCTGGTCCGGGCCGCGGTCCAGGGCATGCCGATGGATTCATTGCGTCACATGGCGCGCCTGCTGGTCGGTCTGCCGGCCGAGTTTCTGGGCTACTGCGGCCTGGAGCAGCTTTGGAGTTTCACCCAGCGCTTCCTGACCTGCCTCGACCAGCTCGATCGCGACGATTTCCTGAGTGTGGTGAGCCAACTGGCCCTCTACGTCAACTGTTTGGGCGGTTGGAATCTGCACCTGTACCCGTGGGACGCCGGAGATCACCTGCGCCAACTGCGCCTCAAGGAAACGGTGCGCCAGTCGTGAGCCAGCTCCCCGAACGCTCGGACGCCGTCGTCATCGGCGGGGGCGTCATCGGCAACTCAATAGCCTGCCAACTCGCCGAGGCGGGCGTCGGTACCGTCCTGCTGGAGCGTGGCGAGCTCGGATCGGGATCGTCCGGGACCACTGCGGGCGTGGTGCGTACCTACTTTCCCGGCAACGCTCTCATCAGCAGCCTTGCCGTCCGGAGCCTGGCGGCTTACCACGCCTTCGCCGAACGGACCGGAAACGACCTCGGCTTGCAGCGTATCGGCTTGCTCGTGCTGTTCACCGACGAACACCAGGTGCAGGACTTCCGCCACACCCAAGCTGCCCAGCAGGCAGCCGGAGTGGATGTCGAGCTCGTGACCGCTGCTGAAGCAGCGCGGCTGAACCCGCTGGTCGACGAGCGGACCATCCTGGCGGCAGCCTGGTCGCCCGAGGCCTACGCCTGCGATCCCGCCGCGATCGTGCGCGGCTATGCCACAGCCGCCGAGCAGGCCGGCGCCATCCTGCGCACGCAGACACCTGTCACCGGCATCGACCCGGAGGGGCGGGTCCATACGCCTGCAGGCAGCATCCGCGCCGACACCATCGTCTGCGCGGCAGGCCCCTGGGCGGGAACGGTCGCCGCCATGGCCGACGTGCACATTCCTGTGACCACATACCCCGTCGAAATGCTTCTGACCGACACCCCCGGTAGTGCCCCGCACAACGCTCTGCCGATGACCATGCACCCGTCCAGCCTGCGGATTCGAAGCTGGGGAGGCCGCATCCTCGTCGGGATGGGCCGCCCCGCTCCGGACGAAACCCGACAGACCTGGCTGCAACGGGTGTCACACCACCTCGGCACGACCTTCCCGGCCCTCGCAGGCAAGGGCCTTGAGACCGGGTGGAGCGGAGACCTCGATGTCAGCCCGGACGGGATGGCTTTCATCGGCCGCGATCGCTCCCGCCCGTTCCTCTACGCGGCTGGATTCTCCGGTCAGGGACTGTGCCAAGCACCTGCTGCCGGAGAGATCATCCGAAACCTCGTGCTCGACGAGAAACCCTGGACCGACACGTCCGGCCTCTCCACCGCCCGCTTCCTCAGCGGTTCGGCCGAGACCGGGTAGGGAGCTTGGTCAAGACTGAATCCTTTTTTGCGCATCATTTTCATCATCGAAGTAGCAGTTGCCGGGCCCTTGTTCAATTCGTTAGGGAGGAAAATCCATGGTCGAGCACACTGACGGAGAGTTCGTTCGGGAGATGATGCGGTGGCACTTCAGCCCGGAGACCGGGTCCTCGTTCTGGCTGAAACGGGCCGAGACCCTCGGATTTGATCCGCTGACCGATGTCCGGGATTTCGACGATCTCGGCTTGTTTCCCAATGTGGTGGACGAGCTGCGCGATGTCGGCGTCCGTGAGCTGATTCCCCGTGGCTACGGTGACGAGCACGGGGCGGCCGTCTACGAAAGCGGCGGGACCACCGGGCAGCCCAAGCGAGTGGCGTACACCGCGGAGTGGCATCGGCGCAGCGTCGAATGGTTCAGTGAGCGACTGGATTCTCACGGCGTACCTCGAAATGTCGACTGGCTCAGCGCGGTTCCCAGCGGGCCGCACAATGTCGGAGCCATGGCGGCCGACGCCGCGATGGCTCGGGGCGGGCTGAACTTCAGCATCGATCTGGACCCGCGATGGGTGAAGAAGCTGATCGCGCAGGGCCGGACGGACATGGCCGACGCCTACACCGATCACCTCATCGAACAGGTCGGCTACATTCTGGCCGGCCAGGATGTGGGCGTCCTTTTCGCCACCCCGCCGATGCTGGAGCGCCTCGCGCAGCACGACGATCTGGTCGAGTTGGTGAACCGGAAGGTTCGCGCGATCATCTGGGGTGGCACACATCTGGACGCTGACACCCGAGATCTGCTGCGTGACGAGGTGTTCGACAGCGTCAAGCTGGTCGGCGGATACGGCGGCACGATGATGCTGGGGACATCGGTGGAGCGACCCGGCCTCGGTGGCGACGAGCCATGTGTGTTCGACTCCTTCGCTCCGTACACCACATTCCGGGTGATCGACCCCGACACCGGCCGGGTTGTTCCGTACGGCGAGCGCGGGCAGATTGTGGTGCATCACATGAGCCGAAGTGCCTTGCTGGTCAACAACATCGAGCGGGACTTCGCCACCCGGATCGCACCGGTGGATGGCGGCTTCGGTGATGCGGTCGCAGACGTCACCCCCGTGGCGTCCTTCGGCGATACGCCGGTGGTCGAGGGCGTGTACTGATGGTGTCCCTGGACGTTCTCGGCCCCGGCGGCCCCTATCGGTCCCGGCGCCAGGAGACCATTCGAGATCTCGCCGGAAACCCGGTCGCGACACTGAGTCTCGCGCCCTCGCTCTACATCACCCGCGCGATAAAGGCCCTGCGCCGAGCGCCGACGCTACCCGTCGACACACGAATCGCGGCGTTCGCACAGGCGGCCCGGGCTTTCGCCACGCAGCCGATCGCGGGACTGACGGCGCAGGAATACCAGCACACCGTCAGCGCGGTCACCGGGATACCGATCACGGTGGTGCGCAATGCCACCGACGATATTGCGCGGGCCGCCGAGCGGATCCACCACAGCGTGGAGAACGCGCGGCCGGCCGGTGCGGTCGGCTCGTGGCGCGATCCGCGGGCCCGGGGCGGTGCGGCGGTGTGGACCCGGCGCGGTGCGGTATTCGCCGTCCATGCGGCGGGCAATCACCCTGCGGTGCACCAGGGTTGGTTCGATGCCCTCGCGCTCGGCTATCGCGTCGCCGTGCGTCCGTCCCGTCGTGAGCCGTTCACCCCCCATCGGCTGGTCACTGCCCTGCGCGAGGCCGGTTTCGGCGACGAGGGAATCGTGTTGCTGCCCACCGACCACAATGTGGCCGACGACATCCTCCGGCACGCCGACTTCGGAATGGTGTACGGCGGTGCGGATGTCGTGGGCAAATATGTGGATGATCCACGCATTCTGCCGCAGGGCCCGGGGCGCTCCAAGATACTCATCACCGCCGAAACCGAGTGGGAGCCGATCGTCGACACCATCGTGGAGTCGATCAGCAGTGGTGGGGGCGTCGGTTGCGTCAACGCCACCGGCGTACTGGTCGAGGGCGACCCTTCCCCCGTGGCCGCGGCGATCGCCGAACGCCTCGCCGCACTGCCCAGCCTGCCCGCGACGGACGAACGCGCAGTCCTGCCCACGCAGCCCATCGGTCCCGCCCGTCGGTGGGACGAGTATCTGCGGCAGCGGGCAGCGGGCACCAAGGCGTGGCTCGGCGGTGACGGTATCGTCGACGATCTCGGCGATGGTTCCGCGGTGCTCCGGCCGGCGGTGCACCAGCTCGACAGCCCGTTCGCCGAACAGCTCGGGATGGAACTGGGCTTCCCCTGTGCGTGGATTGCACCGTGGGACCGCGACGCCGGGGTCCGGCCGCTGCGCGACACCCTCGTCCTCACTGCCGTCACCACCGACGCGAACCTCATCGACGAATTGGTGGCCGAGCCGACCATCGCCAACGTCTACGTCGGTGACCATCCGACACCGTGGATGGAGCACGGACTGCCGCACGACGGCTACCTCGCTGAGTTCCTCATGCGCACCAAGACGATTCGATGCTGACCGACGAGGACGAGGCTGCCGTGCCGAGCACCGCCCGCTTGGCTGCCGAGGTCAGCGGTGGTCCGCCAAGTGCGATGTGTCGTTCAGCAATTGCACCGACGCATTCCCCTTCCCGTCATAGGCCACGGCCGACAGCGAGGCCGCCGACAGCTCCATCCGGAACAGCGACACGGGCGGCGCGCCCAGCGCCAGCCGAACCAGCGTCCGCAACACCCCGACATGCGAAACGACCAACACCGTCTGCCCCTCGTACCGCGCAAGGAGCCGGTCCCGCGAGAGCGCGGCCCGGCGTGCAACCGCGGTGAATGTCTCCCCGGTTCCGCCCGGCACCGCCGCCGGAGAAGCGAGCCACGCTGCCATGTCGTCCGGGTAGCGCTCGCGCACCTCGGCGAACGTAAGTCCCTCCCAGACACCGAAATCCGCCTCACTGAGCCCTTCGTCGGCTCGGACGTCCAGGCCCAGCCGTCGTGCCACCGTCTCGGCCGTCTGCTGGGCCCGGCGCAGCGGTGAGGACACCACCGCCTGCACCGCGCCGCGTGCCACGAGCATCCTCGCGGCGGCCTCGGCCTGCCGCCGCCCGGCCTCCGACAGCGCCGGATCGGAGCCGCCGCTGCCGGACAACCGCTTCTCCGGTGTCAATGCCGTCTCACCGTGGCGTAGCAGCAAAAGGGTCGTGGGGCTTTCCTGGGCGGCCGGCGCGAGATTCGCGCCGGCCGCTCCACGACTGGTTCTGGGGCCGATGCGAATCGGGCCACCCCTTTCGATCACAGCCCCCGTCGTCGGCGGCATTGTGGCGAAGTGCGTAATTCAGCGCAGCGCGGCGATGACCGGCGCGAAGTTCTCCATGTTGTATTCCATCACCGTGAAGTAGGTGAAGCCGTAGCGTTCGCGGCGTTCCTTGAGTTGTTGCGCCATCTCCGCTGGGGTTCCGATCAACACGCTGGGCAGCTCCTCGGGGCTGTGCGCGGCGTCGGGCGGCAGCGGCGCGAACCGGTCAGGTATTGCGGAGCGTTCGGCGGGCGGAATCACCTGCTGCACCAGGATATTCAGCTCCACAGCGTCGGCGCGGTCGCCGAGTAGGCCGCGCACGTAGGTGACCCGTTCCTCCATCTGCGCGATTCCGGCCAGATGGAGTGCATCACCGGTGGTGCTCGCCCAGCCTCCGGGGAAGGCGATGATGTCGGCGTGCGCGGCGGCCAGCCGCAGCAGCCGGTCGCCCCAGCCCGCAATCAGCATGGGTGGCCCGGATGGTTGGGCTGGACGCGGCTGAAATTCTGTGTCCTGAAACAGACGACGCAACGTGGTGACCGTCTGTTCCAGCTGTTCGACCCGCCTTCCGCCGCTGGGGAACGGTATCCCCGCGGTGTCGAACTCGGTCTTCACGTAGCCCGCGCCGAGCCCGAGTTCCATACGCCCGTCGACGAATTGGTCGGTGCTCGCCACGTCACGCGCGAGAAGGACGGGGTTGTAGAACGGTGTGTTCAACACGAACGTACTCAGCCGTACCCGTTCGGTCGTTTCGGCTGCGAGCACAATCGCCGGAAACGGCGCGGAGAATTCCAGGTGATCGGCCACTCCGATGACATCAAAACCGAGTTCCTCGGCTCTGCGGCACTTCGCTCTCCACTCGCGTCGCGAACCGGGAACGTACATGTTGACACCGAAACGGAAGGGGCGCTGTAAAGGCATTATTCCTGTATACCGCACGATGATTCTCCCGTCATCCCGCTGGCTGGGACGACATCCTCTCCATCAGTTGCCCATTGAGGGCCAGGACGATCGCGGCCTGGCTGGGTGGCCCGGTGGAGACGGTGCGGGGCCGACTGCGGCGGTGCGAAGGCAAGTTGGCCGGCCGGTCGCGCCCGGCGGGAGCACATCGACGCCGACGGCGGGCCGGTGCGGATCAGCCGTTACACGCTGGACCGCTGGATTGGAGTGGCACCAGGGCGGGTTCGATGCCCTGGTGCCCTCCCTGGCGTCGGCCCTGCGGCCCGCGCCGGCCGTCCGGCTCAGACGCCGGAAGAGACCTCGGCCTTCTCGTTGGCGTCCATGTCCTGTCCCTCGGCCGCGGCCAGCCTGCGGTTGCGCCGGACCGAGGAGAAGAAGGACCAGGCGATCAGGACGATGCCGACGAGGCCCGTGATGACCTCGTGAATCTCGTACTGGATGGTGATGAGCAGGATCACGGCGAGAGCGCCGATCGCGTAGTGGGCGCCGTGCTCCAGGTAGACGTAGTCGTCGAGGGTGCCCTGGCGGACCAGATAGACCGTGAGCGAGCGGACGTACATCGCGCCGATGCCGAGGCCGAGCGCCATCAGGACGATGTCGTTGGTGATCGCGAAGGCGCCGATGACGCCGTCGAAGGAGAAGGACGCGTCCAGGACCTCCAGGTAGAGGAACAAAAAGAACGCGGCCTTGCCGGCCATCACGACCGCCGGGACCTTCTTGCCGCTTCGCTTGGCCTCTTCCTCGGCCTCCTGCTCGCGCTCCTCCTCTTCCTCGAGCTTGTTCTCGAAGTAGCCGGAGAGGCCGCCGACGATCAGGTAGGTGATCAAGCCCGCGACGCCGGCGATCAGGACGGTCTCGCCCTTGTCCACATGGATGCCGCCGTGCTGGTGGGCGTTGGTGGCGAAGGTCATCGCGGTGACGAGCAGCACGATGAGCGCGATGCAGACGGAGAGCATGTCGACCTTGCCGAGCTTGGCGAGCGGACGCTCCAGCCAGCCGAGCCACTTGATCTCCCGCTCCTCGAAGATGAAGTCGAGGAAGATCATCAACAGGAACATGCCACCGAAGGCGGCGATCGACGGGTGGGCGTCGGTCACCAGCTGCTGGTACTTGTCCTTGTCGTCGAGCGCGAGCTGTACCGCCTCAATCGGACCGATCTTGGCGCTGATGGCGACGATCACGACCGGGAAGACCAGGCGCATGCCGAAGACCGCGATCAGGACGCCGATGGTGAGGAAGGTCTTCTGCCAGAAGGCATTCATCTTCTTCAGGATCCCGGCGTTGACCACGGCGTTGTCGAAGGACACCGAGATCTCGAGGATCGACAGGATCGCCACGATCCCGAAGCCGGTCCACCCCCCGTAGAACACCGCCGCGACCAGGCCGAGCGCGGTGACCGCGAACGACCAGCCGAACGTTTTCAAAAGCACTGGCTACCCAATCGTTTTGTACGGGGCTCCCCCGCGCCGTACCTGGCTTTACGAAACATTGACCCCGCAGTCTAAAGCGTTGCCTCGCAGCCCCGACACATACCCCGGGCCAACGGCGCGGAACTTCCATTCGCCGCCGTGCCGTTGGACCTCGCCGAAGATCATCGCGGTCTCCGCGGAAGCGACTTCGCTGAGGTCATAGCGGTGAGCTCCTGGCCGTCGGCCTGGTTGACCACGCGGATGAACCCGTTGCTGACCTGGCCGAAAGTCTGCCCGCGATGGTCGGCGTCGTGGATCGAGACCGGGAAGGCGATCCCTGTCGCAGGTGGCGGGCACCTTGGAGAGGTCGGTGAGGGCCGACTCATCGTCCTGCTCGCCACGCTGGCCCGTCCGCCCGCCGGCATTGCAGGCGCCCTCCGGTCCGGCTCCCCTTCCCCGCCCTGGCCCGGCCTGGCCTGGCCTGCAGCGCCGTGCCACATCACCCGCCTCCCCCGGTGCCATGAGACCGGCTGCGCCTCGCGCTCCCGCCCCGTCCCGGGACCGGCCAGGAGCGCGAGGCCGGCACGTTCGCCGTGGCAGGCGAGGACGGCGCTTCACACCCGATTATCAAGCGGCCCGCCACCGGCCTGAGAAACATCCACCGCTTGCTGAAGTAAAGCCGGACGATCGCGTGATCCTCTGCGGTTTACAGATCTGACGGAAAGCCAGTTTAATATGCCTTTCGCGAAAATGTAGCCAATTCCTTGACTTGCCCGGCAAGGCGTGCTTGTAATGCCTGCCGAAGCGGTCCGCGGACCGGTTGTCGAATGGTTCGACAATGGGGTCGAGTGCCCGCCGGCCCGGGAGGCGAGCGGTGAACATCAGCGAAATCGCCGAGCGGGCAGGCGCGTCCCGCAGCACGGTGTCCTACGTGCTCAGTGGCGAGCGCCCCGCGTCGGACGAGGTCAGAGCTTGAGTCGAGCAGGTCATCTCGAAGTCGGAATGCCGTCCCCGTGTCACCTCTTCGCACTGCCTCATGGCTCCACGAACTCTGCGCCACAAGCCCGGCATACCCAGGAGCCGTGTCTGCTGATGATCTGCTGCGGATTTGCGGTCTTTCGCATTCCGATCCGTGCCTGCCTCTCCGCACGTCGGCAGAAGGCCTGGGCCGCGCATATCAGTGCCTGCGCACCGTTTTCTCCCTGGAGCCGCCATGCGCACCTCTGTTGAATGCCGTCGCACCCGGCCAATCGGGGCTTTGGCGGCGACGGTCACCGCAGCCGGTCTGCTGCTGACTGCCTGCGATGGCGATGGCTCGCCGCGCAGGCCCACAGAAAGCGGCAAGATCACTCTGACCGAAATGGACTATTATAGCGCTGAACCCGGGCGCAGTGCCCTGGCCAAGCAGCTCACCCGGTGCGGAAAGCTGGCGGGGGTCACCATCAAGCGGCAGATTGTGCCGGAGCTGCGCACCAAAGTGCTCCAGTTGGCGAACAGCCGGGCGCTACCGGACCTGATTCTCCTGGACAATCCTGACCTGCAGCAGCTCGCCGCCACGGGAGCGCTCGCCGACCTCGGCGCGGCCGGTGTGAAGACCGACGGACTGTATCCGAACATCGTCGCCGCGGGTAAATACCGGGGTAAGCAGTACGGTGTGGCGCCCGGTGTGAACCAGTTGGCGCTCTACTACAACACGTCGATGCTTGAGAAGGCGGGCGTCAAGCCGCCTGCCACGTGGGATGAGTTGCGCATCGCGGCCAAGAAGCTGACTCAGGGCGACCAGGTGCACGGAATCGGCTTTGCCGTGCCGGCCACCGAAGAAGGCAGTTTCCAGTTCGAGTCCTTCTTCTTCAGCGCTGGCGCCTCCCTGAAGAAGCTCGATTCACCGGAGGCTGTGTCGGCGCTGAGCCTCCTGAAGGACCTGGTCTCCTCCGGTTCGGCACCCAGGGACGTGCTCAGCTGGAATCAGATGAATGTCGGGGAGCAATTCGCAAACGGTTCGCTGGCTATGATGATCAATGGTCCCTGGGAGCTGCCCCTGCTACGAAAGGCAGGCATGAAGGATTTCGGCATCGCGCCGGTTCCCGCCCCGGCCGGGGGCACCTCCTCCGGTGCGCTCGGCGGTGAGGTGTGGGCGGCCGGCAGCAGCGGGGACAAGGCTCGCAAGGCAGCCGAGGTCATCAAGTGCATGGTGTCGAAGGGAAACAGTCTGGAGTGGGCCAAGCTCACCAATTACGTGCCGTCCGACCCGAAGGTGGCCGCGGAATTCAGTGCCGCTGTGCCCGCGGTGAAGACATTCGTGGAGACCATCGGAAGCGCCAAGAGCCGCACCGCGGAAGTCGGGCCGGATTATCCGAAGTACTCGCAGGCGCTGTGGACCGCGGTGCAGGCAGCATTGTCAGGGAGCAAGTCGCCCAGCGCGGCGCTGGCTGACGCACAGAAGCAGGCGAGGCAATGAGCACCGAGCCGCTGACCCGTGGGTGGTACCCGCCGACGGCCACCCTCCCGGAAAGGTAGCCGTGGTTCCGGCATTGCCCAAGAACTCGGCGGCGGCCGTCGGCCGCAAAAGGCCGTCGCCACGCCGCTCCGTGGCTCCGGCGGCTCGCAGCCGACGGCTCGGGATCGGGTTCATCGTGCCGGTCGTCGTGTTCGTCGCGGTGTTCTACCTCTATCCTCTGGCCCGCAATGTGGTGCTGTCCTTCCAGGACTACGACATCAATTCCCTTTACAGCGGCAACGCCCCGTTCATCGGCCTCGGCAACTATCGCCGGCTGCTGAGCACCCCTGCCTTTGCCACTGCCGTCGTCAACACCGTGGTTTTTGTTGCGGGCTCGCTCTTCTTCCAGTTCACGATCGGCCTGGGACTCGCGGAGTTCTTTCGCCACTCGTTCCCGCTCGGCCCGCTGTTGCGGTCGCTCGTGCTGATCCCCTGGCTCCTCCCCCTGGTCGTCGCCGGCACGTTGTTCCGGTGGCTGCTCGACACCAGCAACGGCGTCGTCAACCAGATCCTGCTCACCCTTCATCTGGTCCAGGACCCGGTGCCGTGGCTCAACACCCCCCACACCGCGATGGCTGCCGTGCTGATCTGCAACATCTGGGTGGGTGTGCCGTTCAACATGGTGATCCTCCACAGCGGGCTGCAGGCCATCCCGGCAGAGCTGTATGAAGCGGCTTCCCTGGACGGCGCCGGCCGTTGGCAGCAGTTCCGCTATGTCACACTGCCCCAGATCAGACCCGTGATCGGCATCGTCGTGACGCTCGGCCTGATCTACACGCTCAAGGTCTTCGACGTGATCTGGGTGATGACCAAGGGCGGCCCGGCAAACGCCACCCACACGATCACCACCTACGCCTACCAGCTGTCCTTCGGCGGGCTCTCGGAGTTCGGCCTCGGAGCAGCCGCGGGTGATCTGCTCATCATCGTCGCCGCCGTCATCGCCCTGCTGTACCTGCGCGCGCTGCGCGCTGATCCCGGAGCCCGCGCGTGACCGCCGCCCGCGCTGCTCGGAGCCGGCCCGCCGCGGTCCGTGGCGGACGGAGTCGGGCAGCCGTACCCACCTGGGCGAAATCCGCGTTCGGTGTCGCCGTCGTGGCCGTCATGCTGTTCCCGCTGTACTGGATGGTGAACGCCTCCTTCCAGACCAATCAGCAGTTGGCCCGGCCGTCACCACACTGGCTGCCCCTCGGCGGCACACTCAGCGGCTACCGGGACGCGCTGTCCCAGCAGGGGGGCCATCTGCTGGCATCCCTGATCATCGCCGCCGGCGCCACGGTCCTGACGCTGGCCCTGGCTGCGCCGGCGGCCTACGCGCTGGCGCAGCTGCGCTCCCCGGGCGGCCGGACGCTACTGAGCGTGCTGCTGGTCGTCCAACTCGTGCCCGGCATCGTCATGGCCAACGCTCTGTACCAAATCTTCGCCTCCGTCCAGATCCTCAACTCGGCCCTGGCGTTGATCCTGGCCGACGCCACGCTTGCCGTCCCCTTCGCCGTGCTCATCCTGCGGGCCTTTATGACCGCCATCCCCCGGTCCCTGCTGGAGGCAGCGGCATTGGACGGTGCAGGCGCGGTGCGCACCTTTTGGCAGATCGTGCTTCCCATATCCCGCAACGCACTGATCACATCAGGCCTTTTCGCGTTCCTCTTCGCATGGGGCGACTTCCTGTTCGCCGCCACGCTCAATCTCAACACCACCACGTGGAAGCCGATCACGCTGGGTCTGTACGACTACATCGGTGCCGGCACCAATGTCACCACGTGGAACTCGGTGATGGCCACTGCTGTCATCGCTTCCCTGCCCGCCGCGCTGCTTCTGACCATTGCCCAGCGGCACATCGCTGCCGGACTCACCAATGAAGCGGTCAGGGACTGACTGCGCCGCAAGCCGCCACTCGTGCCCTGCACTGCCATTGGCCTGTACCACAGGCCCGTAGAAAGGAGCAGCGTGTCTCCGTCCGACGGCACAAGGCCCGCCCCCTCCGCCTCCACCTCCGACGCAGCCGGGAACGACTCCCGGCCTCCCGCCTCCTCCCCTCCGGCCGTCCGTCTTGAGTTCAGTGACGCCGAGCACGTACTGCGGGTGGAGCCCTGGGGAGCCGACAGTGTCCGGGTGCGGTCGGCCCGGCACCGTGTGCGCGACGACCTGCCGGGAGCCTTGAGTGCGCCCCCTGCCGCCGTGGCCGCAGAGTTGGGCGTGGGTCCCCACGGCGGCCGGATGCTCACCGTCGGGCGACTGCAGGTAGAACTCTCTCCCCAGGGCCACCTGCGTTTCGCGCGCACACAGGACGGAACCGAGCTGCTGCGCGAATCCGTCGGTCACTTCGCCTGGCCCGGTCCACGCCAGTTCACACCGGTCGGCGAGGGCCGCTATCAGCTGGAACAGCGCTTCGCCGCTTATGACGGTGAACAGTTCTTCGGTCTGGGCCAGCACTCCCACGGGCGCCTCGACCACAAACACATGGTGATCGACCTGGTGCAGCGCAATGGGGAGGTCACCATCCCCTTCACCCTCTCCTCCCGAGGCTACGGTCTGCTGTGGAACCTGCCCGCCGTCGGACGGGTGGAGTTGGCCGCCAACCAGACCCGCTGGGTCGCCGATGCCGCCGATCAGATCGACTACTGGATCACCACCGCTCCGACTCCCGCCGGCATCATGGCCCACTATGCCGATGCCACCGGGCACGCTCCCGTGCTGCCGGAATGGGCCCTGGGCTTGTGGCAGTCCCGCCTGCGTTACCGGACACAGGAGGAACTGCTGGGCGTCGCTCGCGAATACCGACGCCGGGGTCTTCCGCTGTCGGTCATCGCCGTGGACTTCTTCCACTGGCCGCATCTGGGCGACTGGCGCTTCGATGCTGCCGACTGGCCCGACCCGGCCGGCATGGTGGCGGAATTGGAGAGCATGGGCGTACGGACGCTGGTGTCCGTGTGGCCGTCCGTGAGCGTCATGAGCGAGAACTACCCGCACATGCGGGATGAGCGGCTGCTGCTGGGAACGGAGCACGGCCAGCCGTTCCAACATGTCTTCCCCGACAGCCAGGGCGACGACAAGCCCCTGCCCGTGGTGTTCTACGACCCCACCGACGAGCGGGCTCGCGACTACATCTGGAGCCGCGTCAAGCGCAATTACTACGACCTCGGCTTCCGGCTGTGGTGGCTGGACGCCTGCGAACCAGAGATGTACCCCGAACAATTCGGCAACCTGCGTTACGCGGCGGGGCCCGGCCGGGCGGTGGCCAACTTGTATCCGCGCGAACATGTGCGCGGCTTTTTCGAGCATATGCGTGCCGAAGGTGAAGACGTTCCCGTCAGCCTGGTGCGCTCCGCCTGGGCCGGCAGCCAGGCCTACGCGGCGGCTCTGTGGTCGGGTGACATCCCGGCCACCTTCGAGGCACTCGCGGCGCAGGTGCGCGCGGGGCTGAGCGCGGGCCTGAGCGGCATTCCGTGGTGGACCACCGACATCGGCGGTTTCCACGGTGGTGACCCGGACGACCCCGATTACCGGGAGTTGCTCATCCGCTGGTTCCAGTTCGCCGTCTTCTGTCCGCTGCTGCGGATGCACGGCCACCGTGAACCGCGGGACGCCATCGCTGCCGGCCGAACCGGGGGACCCAACGAACTGTGGTCGTACGGGCAGGAGGCCTACCGGATCCTGACCCGGCAGCTGCGGCTACGCCAGGACCTTCGTGCGTATCTTCACCGTCAGATGGCCTCCGCAGCAGACTGCGGTGCACCGGTCATCCGGCCGCTGTTCTTCGACTTTCCCGGCGACCCGGCCGCGTGGACGGTCGAGGACCAGTTCCTGTGCGGCCCGGACCTGCTGATCTCCCCCGTGACCCGACTCGGCGAACGGCGCCGTCAGGTCTACCTGCCGGCCGGTGCCGACTGGATGGCCGCCGCCACAGGAACTGTCCATGGCGGCGGCCAGACCACCACAGCTGACGCTCCACTGGAATGCATCCCCGTCTTCGTACGTCGCGGGTCCACCCTGGAGGTGAGTTTTCCGGGCTGATAAGGGGGCCACCGCAGAGTCACCAGGTCGTCGGTCGCACAGCCGCACTCGGCTGTGCACACTCCCGAGCGGCCGGGTCCCGCGGATGGATCTTCTGCCGACCCTCCGCACAGCCGACGACGCCGGTTCTGACCGTGTCCATCGTGTCCGCGGACGACGATTCCGACCAGATCTGCCTTGATCGTCAGTGCAGGTTGTTCGAATCTTTTCCCGCAGGCACTATGGGACTGTGAGTAATGGCGCTCGGATGAATTGAGTAGGAATGGCCATTCCTTTGGGGGAAACTGGTCACTCTGGGTGGTCGATCGATGTCCCCATGGCCATCATCAGCGTGGGGGGCATGGTCACAGGGTGGAGTGAGGGGGGTCGGAGACTGCTGGGCTATCGCCCCCCGGAGGTTGTCGGACACCCGGTCTCGGACCTCCTGATCAACGGGGAGTTCCCCGAGGTGGCCGGGCTCGGCCTGATCGAAGCCCGGGAATGGAGCGGCCCAGCGGCGGTCCGGCACCGGGATGGCCACCGCGTCGATCTGACCCTGCGCCTTCATCCGTCATGGTGTGACGACGGAACGGCCCAGGCGTTCGTCGTGACCGCCACCGCGGGTGCGGACGAGGCGGAGTATGACCGACTGATGGTGGAGTGGGCGTTCGCCCAGTCCTCCGTTGCACTCTCCACCTACAGCACCACCTCACGCTCATGGCAGTGGAACGCGGTCGCACACGGGGGCGAACAGCCCTCGCCGACAGGGCACATGCCGGGCCGGCCAGCCGGCGGCGAGGGGGCGCAGACGGCCGCCGGGCAAGCGGGAGCTGTCGAATCCAGGCAGGGGCAGGGGCAGGGGCAAGGGCAGGCGGCTGAAGCGGGCATGTGGTCCTACTCGGACCTGCTGGACGGAGGCCACTCCGACGAGGCATTTCTGCGATGCGTCCGCCGGGTCGCCGAGGAGGCCAAGCCAAGTCGCTATGAGCACCTTGCGCCAGCTACACCTTCCGCTCACCGGCGCGCCTGGACCATCGAGATGTGGCCCGTCCGCAGCCCCGACACCGGCCAGGTGGCCGGAGTCGGGGCCGCAGCGTTCGACAGTACCGAGCAGGCTGCCGCACGGCAGCGCCTGGCCCTGCTGAACGAAGCGGGCAACCGTATCGGAACCACCCTGAATGCAAGGCGCACGGTTGAGGAACTCGCCCACCTGGCCGTTCCGCGGTTCGCCGACTCCGTCAGTGTGGACCTGCTCGACTCCGTGGCCCGGGGGAAGGAACCGCCGCCCGGTCCGGTCGACACCGACGTGGTGTTGCGCCGGGTCGCGCACCAGACCGCCGACGGGGTGCCCGAACCCGACACCGAGATCGGCGAGGCCGACACCTATCCTCCGCGCTCACCCCCGGCATGCGCCCTGACAAGCGGTCGAACGGTGCTGTGCGGAGCAGATGACCCCGACTTCACCCGGTGGGTCGCCGCCGGCGTGGGGGGACCCGCCCGCATGGAGGAGCACGGATTCCACTCGATCATGGCTACCCCGCTACGAGCGCGGGGCTTGACCCTCGGCGTCGTGGTCTTCGCCCGCGCAGAAGGCTCGAAACCCTTCGAGCCGGATGATCTGATCCTCGCCGAGGAGCTCGCAAGCCGGGCGGCCGGCAGTGTGGACAACGCGGGCCGTTTCGCCCGGGAACGCGCCCATGCCCTGACCCTCCAGCGCAGTCTGTTGCCCCGTCACTTCCCCCGGCAGGCGGCCGTCGAGGTGGCGCACCGCTATCTGCCGATCGGCAGGGGGGCAGAAGTGGGCGGCGACTGGTTCGATGTGGTCCCCCTGTCGGGCACTCGCGTCGCCCTGGTCGTCGGCGACGTGGTCGGCCACGGCATCCACGCCTCGGCCGCCATGGGGCGACTGCGTACAGCGGTGCGCACACTCGCCGGAGTCGACCTGCCTCCGGACGAGCTGCTCACCCACCTCGACGAACTGGTCACCCACCTGACCTCGGACAACGACGTTCGGAACGAGCCCGACCCGGGCCAGACCGGCGCGACCTGCCTCTACGCGGTCTACGACCCGGTCTCCCGCATCTGCACCATGGCCAGCGCCGGCCATGTCCCACCCGTCGTGCTGTTCCCCGACGGCACGGCCAGAGTGGTCCAGCTCACCCCTGGGCCGATTCTGGGAGTCGGCGGCCTGCCTTTCGAACCCACCGAGCTGGAACTGCCCGAGGGAAGCCTGCTCTCCCTCTACACCGACGGCCTGATTGAAGCCCGCGGCCACGATCTCGGTGTCGGCCTTGAACGACTCTGCGGAGCCCTGGCTTCCGCCGAGCCCTCGCTGGATGTCACCTGCGACATCATCCTCAGAGCCCTGCTGCCCGAGAGCCCCGTCGACGACGTGGCTCTGCTCCTGGCGCGCACCCGTGCCCTGCACACCGATCAGGTCGCCGCCTGGTCGCTGCCGTCAGATCCGGCAATCGTGGCCGATGCCCGTGCACAGGCCTCCCGTCAGCTGGCGACCTGGGGGCTCGCCGACGCAGCATCCATCACCGAGCTGGTGGTGAGCGAGCTGGTCACCAATGCCATCCGCTACGGGGACGCCCCCATCGGACTACGGCTGATCCGGGACCGGACCCTGATCTGCGAGGTCTCCGACGCCAGCAGCACCTCACCCCATCTACGCCGTGCCCGCACCTACGACGAAGGGGGACGAGGACTGCACATGGTGACCCAGCTCACCGAAGGCTGGGGCACCCGCCAGACCCCCACCGGCAAGACCATCTGGGCCGAACAACGTCTCCCAGCCGACGGACCATGACCGAGCGCACAGTCAACCTGACAACAGGACGCGGCGCCCAGGCCCAGAGTGGTACTGCGGCCCGCGACCTGACACACACGCTCGCACTGCTCTACCCGCCGTCCGGCGCCAACCGGGACTACCCGGCGGTGCAGCTCGCCTTCGTCGGAGGGGTGGCGGAAACCGCCACCACGTACGGCTATGACCTGCTGCTCACACCGTGTAAGTCGGGGAAGGATCCCTCGTTCCGGCGGATGGTCAGTGAACGGCGCGTGGACGGCGTGATCGTGATGGAGGTCCGCCGGGAGGACGACCGTATCCAGCATCTTGCGGAAGCGGCCTTCCCCTTCGTCGCCATCGGCCGGAACAGCAGAACTGACGGGGTCGGCTGGGTCGATCTCGACTTCGCCGGCCTGGCAGGCGGATGCGTTCGGCACCTGACCGACCTGGGCCACCGCCGGATCGCCTTCGTCAACAAGTCGGAGCAGATCGTCGACAGCGGGTACGGGTACGCGCTGCTCGGGAGCGAGGGCTACACCGGGGCGATGAGGGAGATGGACCTGACCGCGCGTTCGTACCCCAGTGGCGACGATGTCACGGCCGGGGAGGACGTCGTGGAACGGATCTTGCAGGACGACCCGGCCACCACTTCCCTCGTCGTCATGAACGAAGCGGCCCTGGAGGGCATCTACCGCGGGCTGACCCGTCACGGCCGCAGCGTACCGCGCGACTTCTCGGTCGTCGGCGTGGCAGCCAGCCGCTGGGCGGAACAGGTGAGCCCGCCGCTGACCGCGGCCGAGATACCCGCCAAGGAGATGAGCCGGATCGGCGTCGACCTGATGGTGGAGCGGCTCACCTCGCCTGCCTCGTCACCCCGGCATATCCTGCTGAAACCGCTGATCACTCTGCGCGCCAGCACCGGTCCCTGCAGGCCGGTTCTCGATTCGGAGCCGGAGCTGGAGGCGGAATTCCCTGACCTGGACTTCTGACCCTCCCGCCGTCCGGCTGCGACCATGTGACCGGCAGGGGCTGTGCTCCCTCTCGTGATTGAGGGAGCACCGCAGCGAGTTCGAGCGCCTGGTCCGTGATCGGCTCGGGACAGGGCTCTGTCGTCACCCTCCCGTCGTCCGCCCGAAGGACGGGCTCCGCGGTGTCTGGCCTGTGTCGCGGAAACGGCGCGCCCTGTCTCCTACCGAGCTCCCACGGCGCCCCGGCTCGACGGCTCGACGGCTCGACGGCTCGACGGCTCGACGGCTCGACCACTACGCCATGCCCGCGTCACGCACCAGCAGTGCCATCTGGACCCGGTTGGACAGACCCAGTTTGGCGAGCGCTCGGCTGACATGGGCCTTCACGGTGCCTTCGCCCATGGCCAGTTCGCGTCCGATCTCGGCGTTGGACAGCCCTCTGGCCACGGCCCGTACCACATCGCCCTCACGGTCGGTCAGCACCGAAAGCCGCTGACGTGCCTCGGTGGCGCCCTCCGACGCCAGTCCGGCGAAGGTGTCGATCAGCCGCTTGGTGACCTTCGGCGTCAGCATGGCGCTCCCCTCGGCGACCGTACGGACGGCGTCGGCCAGATCCCGCGGGGAGGTGTCCTTGAGGAGAAAGCCGGCTGCGCCGTTGCGCAGGGCGGTGTGCACGTAGTCGTCGAGGTCGAAGGTGGTCAGCATGATCACCTTGGGGCCGCCGGTCGCCCGCCGCAGCTCTTTGAGGGCGGTCAGCCCGTCCATGCCCGCCATCCTGACGTCCATCAGCACGACGTCGGGGCGGTGTTGGGCGGCCTCGGTGATCGCCGCACTGCCGTCGCTCGCCTCGGCCACCACCTCGATCCCCTCGGCCGGTTCCAGGATCATGCGCAGGCCGGCCCGGACCAGGGCTTCGTCGTCGACCAACAGGACTCGGATCACGCGCGTTCCTCCAGGGCGGGCAGAGCGAAGGGAAATCGGGCCGATACGGTGAATCCGCCGCCGTGACACGGCTGGGCGGCGAATACCCCGTCGAGCAGTTCGACCCGCTCCCGCAGGCCTACGAGTCCCGTGCCGCTGCCCGGCAGTGACTCGGCGGGAGCTTTCGGGGCCGTGTTGGACACGACGACTTCCAGGTCCGACTCGCGGTAGCGCACGGCGACTTCGGCGTGAGCCGTACCTGCATGCTTGTGGACATTGGTGAGGGCCTCCTGCACGACGCGGTACGCGGCATGTTCCAGCAGGGTCGGCAGCCGTTGCGGTGTGCCCTCGTCGTGCCGCTCCACGGAGACCCCCGCGGCGCGCGACTGGTCGAGCAACCGGTCGAGATCCACCAGGGTCGGCTGCGGTCCGAGGCTGGGCCCGCCACCGTCACTCGCGCTCTTGAGCACCCCGATGACTTCCCTGAGCTGCGTGAGCGCTTCTCTGCCCGTGGTGCGGATGAGTTCCGCCGCGGCGGCGGTCTCCTCGTCCTTGGCGTTGACCTCCAGCGCCCCCGCGTGCAGCACCATGAGCGACACCCGGTGCGCGACGACGTCATGCATGTCCCGGGCGATTCGGGCCCGTTCCTGTGTGCGTGCCTGCTCGGCGCGGGCGGTTTGCTCCCGCTCGCGTTGTGCGGCGCGTTCTTCGAGCCCGTCGATCACCTCGCGGCGGGCCCTGCTCCACAGGCCGAGTGTGGCGGGGAGCCAGACGAACAGCACCGCACCGCCGAGCGACGGGAGCAGGTCGCCCCCGGTCAGGCCCGGCACCCCGATGGCCACACCGGTGGCCGTCGGCAGCAGGGCGAGGACTCCGGCACCCACGAGGTACCGGACCAGATTCCGCTGTCTGCTGTACGTGCGGGCCGCGACGTACGACCCGACGCCCAGCGGTACCCAGTCCGACAGCAGCATCCAGGCCACTGCTCCGATGATGATCACCGGCCATCGCCGGCGCCGGAGCATCAGGACGGCGGTCGCGGACGCCACCGCGATCACCGCCGAGAGCAGCTGGCCGGCCAGCGGCATCACGCCCCACTCGGCCAGCACATGAGGAACCGGGCGGGCATCGTGCGGCAGGAAGACACTCACCGCGACCACGGCCGACAGCAAGGCGAGTCCCCATCGGTCCCCTGAGCGTCGCAGGCGCTGATGAAGCGCACTTTCCCTACGTTGTGTCACGAATCGAGCCTAGTTGGTCACGGTCGGCTCGGCTTCTGCCGTTCGACTGCCGTGGACCCGACTTAAGTTGAGAGCGGTCTCAACTTAAGTCATGGATATTTCTTGCCTTTTGGGCGACGTCGGGGGGTGGTTCGCGCTCACACACTTCCCTCCATGACACAGACAACAGCTGCCGTCCGAGCCACCGGACTCGCCAAACGCTACGGATCGGGTGACTCCCGCGTGGTCGCGCTCGCCGGAGTCGATGTGGAGTTCCGGCGGGGTGAGTTCACCGCGATCATGGGGCCGTCCGGCTCCGGTAAATCGACGCTGATGCACTGCGTCGCGGGGCTCGACCACGCGGATGAGGGGAAAGTGTGGATCGGGGACACCGAGTTGACCGGTCTGCGCGACAACGCGCTCACCCGTCTGCGCCGTGACCGTGTCGGTTTCGTCTTCCAGGCTTTCAACCTTCTCCCCACGCTCACCGCCCTCGAGAACATCACGCTCCCCTTCGATCTGGCCGGCCGCAAGCACGACCAGGACACCGTGCACAAGGTCATCGCAGCGCTGAATCTGCAGAGCCGGCTGCACCACCGTCCCAGCCAGCTGTCCGGCGGCCAGCAGCAGCGCGTGGCCTGCGCCAGGGCACTGGTCACCCGGCCCGAGGTGGTGTTCGCCGACGAGCCGACCGGCGCACTGGACTCCGCCGCCTCCGCGGAGCTGCTCGGCTTTCTGCGCCGCAGTGTCGACGCGCTCGGCCGGACGGTGGCGATGGTGACGCACGATCCGAGTGCCGCCGCCTACGCGGACCGGGTCCTTTTCCTCAAGGACGGCCATCTCGTGGACGAGCTCCGGGCTCCGGCCGCCGACAGCGTGTTGGAGCGCATGAAGTCCTTCGAGAAGGCGGCCGCCTGATGCTGAAGGCAATGCTGCGCGACCTGCTCGCGCACAAGGGCCGGGTGGTGATGACGCTCGTCGCCATCGCGCTCGGTGTGACGGCGACGGTCGGAAGCTGGGTGGTGAGCGACTCCATCGCCACCACCCTCGCGGGCCAGGAGCCCCGCAACGACGTAGGTGTCTCGGTGCAGAGCCCCGGGAAGGAGCCGCTGCTCACGTCGGCGGACCGGGACCGGCTGGCCCGGACGCCCGGCGTCGGGCGCGCCGAGGGCGTGATCGTCGGCCGCGCCGGGCTGATCGGCCGGGACCACAAGTTCGTCAGGACAACCACGGTCCTGGACCGGGCCGGCACGAACTGGAGCAACGACAAGCGCTTCACCGTCGAGGCGGGCAAGGCACCCACCGGTCCGGGCCAGGTCGCGCTCCACAAGGCCGATGCCGACTCCGCCGGTATCGCGGTGGGCGATACCGCCCATGTGCTGCTGGCCGACGGACATTCCGACACGGCCGAGGTGACAGCGCTGTTCACGTACCACCGTCTGGGCCCCAGGGCCACGACGGACGCGAACGAGGCATCCGACGCGGTGCCGGTCGTGGCCTACGACACGGCGACCGCCGCGAAGTTACTCGGTCCGCGCTTTCACCGCATCGAGCTGATCCCCGCGTCCGGTGCGCACCCCGGCGCCCTCAAGGCGGCCGCACAGAAGGGTGTGTCCGACGAGTACCACGTCGAGACGGGCCGTGCACTGGCCCACGCTGCCGTTCAGCAGTCGGACTCCGAGGCACAGGACCTCCGGATGACGATGCTGCCCTTCGCGGCGGTCGCGCTCCTGGTCGGCATGTTCGTCATCGCCAACACCTTCACCCTGCTGGTGGGCCGGCGGACCCGGCAGTTCGCCCTGCTGAGGGCCGTCGGTGCCCGCAAGGGCCAGGTCCGGGCCGGGATCATCGTCGAGGCCGGTGTGCTCGGACTGGCCGGCGGCACCATCGGCACGCTGGCCGGTGTGGCACTGGGCCCCTCGATGATTTCGGTGATGCGTCCGGAGGACGACGTCGACCTCACCGTCAGCCCGGTGGCCGTCCTGCTCGGATACGGCGTCGCCCTGCTGGTAACCGTAGGGGCCGCGTACCGCTCCGCGCGGCGGGCCGCGGCGGTCCCGCCGGTCGCCGCACTCCGCACCGCCGAGACCGTTCCCCGCGAGACGAAGCGGACCCGCAACTTCACCGGTCTCGGCTGCCTCGTCGTCGGCCTCGTGATGGTGGCCGTGACGGCGGACCCCAGTGCGTCCAACCTCGGGCGCATCATCGGGCTCGTGGGGGCGGTCCTCGGCGTCATCGGCGTGATCGTGCTCGCGCCCTTCTTCGCGGAGGCGCTGCTCCGGCCGCTGATGCGGCTGCTCGGAGCGCGGTCGGGACCGGCGGTCCGGCTCGGTCTGCGCAACGCTGCGGGCGATCCGCGACGGACCTCGGGTACAGCGACCGCCCTCACCGTCGGACTGGCTCTGGTCTGCGCGTTCGCCACGCTCAGCGCGTCCTTCTCCGCGCTGATCGCCTCGACGACCCGGGCGAATGTGCCGACCACGACCACGGTCCTGCAGTCCGCGGCCGGGGGCGAGTCCTCACTCACCCCCGCTGAGGCCGACAAGGTCCGGGAGCTGCCCGGGGTCACCCAGGTAGCCGGGAGCCGCGATGTGCTGGTCGGGCTGGCCTACAAGGGCGGCAGGACCGAGCGCCGGATCTCCGCCATCGAACCGGCGGGCCTGAAGGGCGTGCTGACCCCTCACCTCACCACCGGGAGCCCCGACCTGAGACGCGGCGTAGTCATCTCACAGAACCAGGCCGACATGATGGACCTGGGTATGAACGACAGGATCACCCTGCATCTGGATGCCAAGACCTCCGTCACCCAGACCGTGGTGGGGATCTACGACGCCACCGAACTGCAGGCCAGCATCTTCCTGGACGTCAGCAAGGCACCCGGGTCACTGCAGAAGCAGATCACCACCCTGTACGCCTCCGGCCCCGACCCGGACACGGCGCGGGAGAGCATACGGGCGGCCTTCCGCGACCGCCCGGACGTGTCCGTCGGCAGTCGTGAGACGTTGGTCCAACAGGGCGTCGATCAGCAGTCACTGGCCTTCACCCTGATGTACGCGATGTTCGGCGTGGCGATCCTGATCGCTGTGTCCGGTGTCGTCAACACCTTGGTGCTCTCGGTCATGGAGCGCACCCGTGAGATCGGAGTGATCCGCGCGGTGGGCGCCACCCGGCTCCTGGTCCACCGGACCATCAGGGTGGAGAGCATCGTGATCTCGCTCTTCGGTGCCCTGCTCGGGGTGGTCGCCGGTGTCCCTGCGGGCGCCGTCATGCAACACGCCATGTTCGGGCAGCGGTTGGGGGACTTCTCGCTGCCCACCGGGATCCTCGGTCTGTCCCTGGTCGGCATCACCATCGTGGCAGTGCTGGCCGCGATATGGCCGGCCCGCCGGGCGGCCCGTACGGACATGCTGGCGGCGATCGCCGGCGCATAGCGTCGAGCGGGCAGACGGCGGGCAGAGCAGTATCGCCGTCGAGCGACGGGAGGGGGACGGCGTGGGGGCCCGGGGAGGCGGGTGTCGGACCCGAAGCCGGTGGTGCGCACATCAGCAGCTTCGGTACGCAAGGGGTGCGCCCCCCGGCGAAAAGCAGGCGTCAGCCGGGGTCGGTGGCCCCGACCGCCGTCCCCCCGGCGCCCTTCTCCTGCCCGTCTCCCCCGGCCCGCCCGGTGTCCGGACCGGAGCTCTGCAGATGCTCCTCCGTGATCCGCTTCGGCCCGAACGGCCACTCCTTCTCGTAACGTGCCCACGCCAGAAAGGCCACGACGCCCGCCCCGACCCACGCCAGCGACCATTCGATGGGGTGCCTGCCGGGCGCGTTCCGGTCCGCATAGCCGTAGATCACCAGCCAGCCGGTGAGCGCCACGATGCTCGGCAGCGGGTAGAGCCACATCCGGTAGGGGCGGTGCAGTCCCGGCTGCCGGCGGCGCAGCACGGTCACCGCCGCGACCTGGGCCAGCGCCTGCACGATCACCATCACGGTGGTCAGCAGCTGGATGATGGTGGCCAGGTCGGTCTGCCGCCCGATGAGGAAGCCCGCGGCCATCACGGTCCCCATGGTGAGCAGGCCGAGTACGGGGAACCGGTGCCGCGGGTGGAGCGTGCCGTACGGGCGGAAGAAGACCCGCTCGCGGGCGGCGTCGTAGGGAACCCGGGAGCCGCCGAGGAGGCCGGTGAAGACGGAGGCGACGGCGGTGATGAGGATGAGCACCGTGACGGCGTCGGCGGCGCTCCTGCCCCAGGCCTTCTCCAGCACGGCGGAGGCGACGGACGAGGACGCCGTCGAGTGCGGGTCGAGCATGTCCTGCCAGTTGACGATGCCCAGAGTGCCGATCTGCAGCAGCAGATAGATCGTCATGATGCCGAGGATCGAGGAGAGGATGGCACGCGGGATGGTGCGGCCGGGCTGTCGGATCTCGGCGCCCATGTAGGCGATGGTGTTGTAGCCCAGGTAGTCGTAGATGCCGATGGTCAGTCCGGCCGCAAAACCGGTCCAGAAGTGGCTTGTCGTCAGCTCGAAGGCGTGCGCGGGGTAGGTGAAGGCGCGCTCCGGGCTGAAGTGGGTGAAGGCGGCGACGATGACCAGCAGGACCGAGGTGATCATCACCGTCCACAGGACGACGGTGAGCTTGGCGATGTTCTCCACCCGCCGCCACAGCAGCACGACGATGCCCACGGTGACAGCGATGCCGACGAGGTCACCCTGCCCCGGTGTCATGTCCGGCCAGAGGTAGCCGAGGTACTGCACAAAGCCGATCACGCCCGTGGACATGCCGAGCGGGATGAAGAGCATGGCCGTCCAGACGAACAGAAACGGCATCAGCTTGCCGGTGCGGTACTGGAACGCCTGCCGCAGATAGACATAGCTGCCGCCGGTGCCGGGCAGCGACGCGCCCAGCTCGGCCCAGATCAGCCCGTCGGCGAGCGCCAGGACCGCGCCCGCGAGAAACCCGGTCACGGCCTGCGGCCCGCCGAACGCGGCGACCATCAGCGGGATGGTCACGAAGGGACCGATGCCGCACATCTGGCTCATGTTGATGGCGGTGGCCTGGAACAAGCCGATGCGCCGGACGAATCCCACCCGCTCATCGAGGAGTTCAGGCATGCGGCAGCCCTTCTCGTGCCGGCGCGCACACCGGTCAGCGGTCCGTTGTCACCGCGTCACAGGCTGACATGACCCGGGTGTCGGCGCACCGGTCGGTACCGGACTTTCCGGTGCGGCCGGCAGGCGCTCCCCGGGGCGCCCCGGCGGTTCCGCGTCAGCGCACCCGGCCCTTACGGGCGTCGGCAGCGCCTGCGCCGGGGCGGCCGACCGTCAGAGGTCCCCGTACGCCTCGCCGCCGAGCTCCAGCCGCGCCGTGCCGGCCGTGGTGTCCGCGAGCCAGCCGCGAAAGGCGTCCAGATCGGCCTCCGGCAGCCCGATCTCGATGTGTACCTCCGCCCCGTACGTCACCTCACGCACCGCCCGCCCCGTGGTGCGCAGGTCGTTCTCCACCCGTCCCGCCCGCTGGTGGTCGACGGTGACCGTCACCAGCCGGAAGCGCTGCCGGGTGACCGTGCCCAGCGTGTCCAGCGCCTCGCCGACGACGCCTCCGTACGCGCGGATGAGGCCGCCGGCACCGAGCTTGACCCCGCCGAAGTAGCGGGTGACGACGGCGACGACGTAGCGGACCTCGCGGCGCACCAGCATCTGCAGCATCGGGACGCCCGCGGTGCCGCCCGGCTCACCGTCGTCGCTCGCCTTCTGGATACCGCCGTCGGCGCCCAGGACGTAGGCGAAGCAGTGGTGGCGGGCGGTGGGGTGCTCCTTGCGGATGCGCGCGATGAAGTCCTGGGCCTCGGCCTCGCTCGCGACCGGCGCGAGCGCGCACAGGAAGCGGGACTTGTTGATCTCGATCTCGTGGACGCCCTCGCGCGCGAGCGTGCGGTACTGCTCCTGCATCGGACCAGCCTATGCGGCCCCGGTGGCCTGCGGACACCGGCCGGTGCCGGTGGCCCGCGCCGCGCTGAGGTGTCCGCCGTACGGGCGCGGGGGTCCGCCGTACGGGCGCAGTGCGCACGGCCACGCGGCGTACCCACCCCGTCCGCACGGTGCGTCGGGGAGACGTCCGCGCCGCCCGTGGGCACTGTGAGGCCAGTGCGAGAGCCTCGTGTTTCCGGGGCCCCGCTCGTACACGTAGGAACGGCGGGTTTGCGGAGGGCTGCATGGAAGAGAGCACACAGTCGGCGATGACGGCGGGCGTTCCCGTGACGGGCGAGGAGATGCCCGAGCCCCCGCCGGAGGTCATCGAGGCGGCACGGAAGGCGCCCGACCACTGGCTGGCCATGGTGGATCTGACCTGGCAGGGAGAGGGGCCACCACCACTCTGGGCGCTGATCGGCCAGTGGCGCTCGGGCCCGACGGGCGAGATCGAGGAGTGGCGGGACAATCCGGAGTACCGGCCGTCGCCCCAGATGCTGGACTGGTCCGAACCGGCGGATGCGGTCGACTGCGCACTGCAGCTCGCCGCGACCGGCTACGGGCCGGGACAGGACGTCTCCGAGGCGCTGGCGCGCGCGGAGGTCTCCGTCCTGGTCACCGCGACCGGTACGCCACTGGCGGCCGCCTCGCCCGAGGGCACGCCGGTGATCCCGGTCTACACCTCGCAGAGCTACCTCGAATCGGTGGGCCGGCTGCTGTACGACCGTCGGCCGGTGGCCGAACTCGTCGAGCAGCTGCCGCCGGGGCATGCCCTGTATCTCAACCCGACCGGGCCGGTGAGCATGCTCGTGGACACCGAGGAGCTGCGCTCGGCGCTGGCCGGGGTGTCCGGGTCGGAGGCGCGGGAACCGGCCGCGCCCGTGGCACCGCGTCCGGGGACCGGGGCCGGCGGGGCCGAGCCCGTCGGCAGCGGCCGGGCGATCGGCAAGCCGGCCCGCGCCGCGAAGGGCAGCACCGTGGTCGGTGCCGGGATGGCCGGCAGCGGAGTGGCCCGCGGCGCGAACTGAGCCGCCGCGCAGAGACCCGCCCCGCCCGTCTTCCCCTTCGGGCGGGGCGTCTGCCGTGCGGCACGGGGCGGCTGCCGCACACCCCGCGGCGTTCCCGTCACCCGCGGCGTTCCCGTCTCCCGCGACGGGAATCTCCGGGTCACGCCGTCCGTTGAGCGGCAGAGGACCCTTCCATCCGCAGGAGGCAGTGCGTGTACGGCGACCCCAGCACGATCCGCAGGATCCTGACCGAACTCGGCGACACCTGGGCCGTCGTGGGCCTGTCCAACAACGAGCAGCGCGCGGCGCACGGCGTCGCGGAGGTGCTGCAGCGCTACGGCAAGCGGATCGTGCCGGTGCACCCCAAGGCCGAGAGCGTCCATGGCGAGCAGGGCTACCCCTCGCTCTCCGCGATCCCCTTCCCGGTCGATGTGGTCGATGTCTTCGTCAACAGCGAGCTGGCGGGCCCGGTGGCCGATGAGGCCGTGTCGGTCGGGGCGAAGGCCGTCTGGTTCCAGCTCGGGGTCGTCGATGAGGCGGCCTGGAACCGGGTGCACGACTCCGGTCTCGACATGGTGATGGACCGCTGCCCGGCGATCGAGATACCTCGTCTGGGCTGAGCGGGGGGGGTGCGTGAGCATCCGCGCATGATCGGGACGAGAGCCGCTGTTCCCGCGGACTTCGTCGAGCTGGTGCCGTCGCGACATCCGACACTCCTCGCGATGAACGGGCCTGATGTTCCGGGGAGTTGGGGGCGAAAGCGTGGAGGTGGCGCGCATCGGCAGCCGACCGGGCCGGTGCTCAGGCGGGCCGGATTCGTGGTTCCCGGCGGCGGTGCCGGCGCGCGCCGCGTCCCACGGCGCGCGCCTTCGGGACGATCGAGGAACGGCTAGGTACCGGCCGCCCCTGATCCGCCGGACAGGCAGGCCCTAAGCGACCCCCAGCCCGTCCAGGACCGTCGCGCCGGGCAGTTCGGCGAGGGCCTTGCCGGGCACGATGAGCTTGCCGCGGCGGCTGCCGCTGCCGATCAGGGCGTACGGGGTATCGACGACGGCGGCGTCCACCAGCAGCGGCCAGTCGGCGGGCAGGCCGATCGGGGTGATCCCGCCGTACTCCATCCCGCTGTCCCCGACCGCCTTGTCCATCGGTGCGAACGACGCCTTACGTGCGCCCAGTTGGCGGCGGACCACGCCGTTGACATCGACGCGGGTGTGCGAGAGGACGACACAGGCGGCCAGGGTGGTCTCGCCGCCGCGTTTGCCGGCCACCACCACGCAGTTCGCCGACTGCTCCAGGAGCCAGGGGCCGTAGCGGTCGACGAGCAGCGCGGTGTCCGCGATCGCCGGATCCGTGTCGACGTGGCGCAGCTCCTCGACGGGGACGGATCCGCGCCAGGCACGGATCGCGGCGGCCACGGGCCCGGGCAGCAGGTCCAGGCGCTCGACGGCGGGCCGGACATCGTCAAAAGCATCCATCGGCACGGGCATACCGCCAAGCTAACAGTCGCTCCCGCGCGGGCGACGGGGCGTCTCAGCGGACGGGCGGGATGATCACCGACATGGTCATCTCGACCGGTTCCGTACCGTCGTTGCGGTAGCCGTGCGCGACCTTGGCCTCGAAGGTCGCCGAGGCACCGGCGGGCACCTCGTGCGCCGCGCCGTCCACGACCAGCGTCAGCGTGCCGGCCCGGACATGCAGCAGTTCGACGGTGCCGGGCGGGTGCGGATCGGAGCTGCTGCTGTCGCCCGGCATCAGCCGCCAGTCCCACAGTTCGTACGGTCCGGGTGCCTCGGCGCCCACGAGGAGCGAGGTGAAGCTGCCGGCTTCGGTGGACCACAGCCGGACCGCCTCTTCCGGGGCCACGATGCGCACCTGTGGGCCCTGTTCGTAGTCGAGGAGCGTGGTGATGCTGACGCCGAGCGCGTCGGCGATCTTGACAGTGGTTCCCACGCTGGGGTTCGTACGGGCCTGCTCGATCTGGATGATCATGCCGCGGCTGACGCCGGCGCGGGCCGCCAGCGCATCGAGGGTGAAACCGCGCTCGGCGCGCCAGTGCTTGAGATTGCGGGCGAGCGACTGCGTGAGCTGGTCGAGGTCCGTCACGGTCCGTCCAAGTCGAAGTCAATATATTCGATGCCCCAGTGCAGTCTGTTGCACTACGGTGTGGTGTACTTCAGCGTCCGGTTCACTGTACTGCGAGGTTTCACCATGACAGCGGTCTTCGCCCTGGCCACCAGCCTTCTGTGGGGGCTCGCCGACTTCGGCGGCGGACTGCTCACCCGACGGCTGCAGGCGCTGACCGTGGTGGTCGTCTCGCAGACCCTGGCCGCCGTCGTGCTGGGCGCCATCGTGCTGGCCACCGGTGGCTGGCGGGAGGCCGGACCGCAGCTGTGGTTCGCGGTCGGAGCAGGCGTCGTGGGGCCCGCCGCCATGCTCTGCTTCTACCGCGCCCTGGCGCTCGGCCCGATGGGCGTGGTCTCCCCGCTCGCCTCGTTCGGCACGGTGCTCGTACCGCTCGGCGTCGGGATCGTGGCGGGCGAACGGCCGGGACTGCTGCAGATCACCGGCATGCTGGTGGCCGTGATCGGCGTCGTGCTGGCCGGCGGCCCGCGGATCAGCGGCGCCTCCGTGGCCCGCCGGACGATTGTGCTGACGCTGATCTCGGCGCTCGGCTTCGGCGCGGTGATGGCGCTGATCTCGGAGGCGTCCACGACCGTGACCGGGCTCTTTCTCGCCCTGTTCGTCCAGCGGCTGTGCAATGTCGCCGTCGGCGGCGCCGCCCTGTACGCATCGGTGCGGCGCGGCACTCCCGCACTGCCCCAGGGCGGGCTCCCGGCCCTCCGGGATGCGCTGCCCGCACTCGGCTTCGTCGGTATCGCCGATGTCGCCGCGAACGGCACCTACGCCCTCGCCGCACAGAGCGGGCCGGTCACCATGGCGGCGGTGCTCGCCTCCCTCTACCCGGTCGTCACCTCGCTCGCCGCACTCGGCATCCTCAAGGAGCGGCTGCGGGCGATCCAGACGGCCGGCGCCTCCCTCGCACTGGTCGGTTCGGCCCTGCTCGCCTCCGGCGGCTGACAGCGGCGGACCGGCAGCGGCCCGACGCGCCTGACACCGGCTCAGGAGGTCTCGTACGCCTCCCCGGCCTCCTCCGCCTGCCAGGCCTCCAGCGCGACCAGCTGGTCCGGGGTGACACCCTCGGGGATCGGCACCGGCGCCGGGGTGCGCAGCGGCGGCTGCCAGCCCTGCCGGGGGTCCCAGCGGCGGACGATCCTGGCGGGCGCGCCGGCGACGACCGCATGGTCGGGGACCTCACCGCGGACCACGGCACCGGCCGCGACCACCACATTCCGGCCCAGCCGCGCCCCGGGCAGGATCACCGCACCGGTCCCGATCCAGCAGCCGGGGCCGATCGCGACCGGGTCGCTGCGCGGCCACTGCTTGCCGACCGGCACCTCGGGGTCGTCATAGCTGTGGTTGGTGGTGGTGACATAGACGCCGGGGCCAAAGAAACAGTCATCGCCGATCGTCAGCCGGACATCCGCGATCACATGGCTTCCGCGGCCCAGCACCACACCATTTCCCAGCGTGAGGATCGGCTCCTGGCCGAGGTCGAGGTCCGGCATCATGCCCGCCGTCATCGTGACGTCCTGGGCGATGATGCAGTGCTCGCCGAGCTCGATCCACGGGTCACCGAAGACCGTGCCCTGCGGGAAGGCGAGCCGGGTGCCGGTGCCGATCCGGCGGAAGCGGTACGGGCCCGGCCGCTCGGCCGTCACGGCCGCGGTCTCCCGCACCCAGCGCGCCCCACGGTGGACGACGCGCGACACGGCCCGGCGCCGCCAGGCCGCGACAGACGAGAACACGTTCTGGTTTATCGGCACTCGGACACCGTACTCAGCCTGCCCGGCGGCGGACCGCGCGCCGGGCTGTGATCTTCGCCCTACCGGCGGCCGGCCCTGCCCGGCGCCGCGCCCGTCGTCTACGGTGCTGTTGGCGCGGCAGCAGAACGGTGAGGAGATCCAGGATGGCGGAACGGGCATTGATTTCACCGGTGGGCGGGAAGGCGCCGAAGGTCGATCAGAAGGCGTTCACCGCCCCGACATCCGTCGTGCTCGGCGAGGTCACGATGGGCCCGGGCGCCAGCGTCTGGTACCACACGGTGCTGCGCGCCGACTGCGGCCCGATCGTGCTCGGCGCCGACAGCAACATCCAGGACAACTGCACGGTGCATGTGGATCCCGGCTTCCCGGTCACCGTCGGCGAGCGGGTCTCGGTCGGGCACAACGCCGTGCTGCACGGCTGCACCGTCGAGGACGATGTCCTGATCGGGATGGGTGCCACCGTGCTGAACGGGGCGCACATCGGGGCGGGCTCGCTGGTCGCCGCGCAGGCGCTGGTCCCCCAGGGCATGCAGGTCCCGCCCGGCTCGCTGGTCGCCGGGGTGCCGGCGAAGGTCAAGCGGGAGCTGACCGACGAGGAGCGCGAGACCATCAAGCTCAATGCCGCCATGTACCTGGAGTTGGCGGCACGGCACCGGGAGGACGTGCCGGGGGACGCCGGGGACTGAGCCCGGCCGCCGGCCGGGCGGCACAGCGTGCGGCCCGATGAGGTCCGACGGGTGCGGCCCGCTCCGGGACCGCACCCGTGCCTGTTATCGCCGTCCCCTGGCGCCACGTCAGCCGAGCCGTTCCGACCCGGCGGCCGCCAGCACCGACGTCAGCATTTCCGCGTCGAAAAGGGTGGCGTCCGCAAGGCGGCCGGCGCCCGCGTAAGCATTCATCATGACCTTGGCGGTCCGCAGAGCTGCCGGAGATCTGCGGACCAAGGGTCTGGTCCACCGTGCGATCACCTCGTCCAGCTCGCTCTCCGGAACGGCCTTGTGGAGGAGGGCGAGCTCGGCCGCCTTCGCCGCGTCGAAGCTCTCCCCGGTGAGGATCAACTCGCGGATCCTGGCGGCTCCCGACTCGTTGAGCAGGCGTGGCAGTACGCCTCCCCAAGCAGGTGGCATGCCCAGCGCGAGCTCCGGCAGCCGGAAGCGGCAGCTGTCCGCCCCGGCCCGCAGATCGCAGAACACCGCGAGCGCGATGCCCGCACCGATCACCCCGCCATGCAGCCGGGCGATGGTGACCGCGCTGGTGGCCGCGAGTGCTTCACACACCCGCCGCGCCTTGTTGCCCATGGCACGAAGGGCCGCTCCGGAACGGTCCGCGGCGAGGGACTCCGTGAACTCCCGGCGGTCTCCGCCCAGACAGAAGTCCGCTCCCGCACCGGAGAGGATCACCACCCGTATCTCGGGCCGGTCGTGCAACGCGCCCAGTACGGTCAGGAGTTCGTCGAGCATCGGCTCACCGAGCGCATTACCGGTATCCGGGCTGTTCAACTGGACGTTGAGCAGCGGGCCCTGATGGCTGACAGCAAGGGTCTTGAAGTTATCGATCACGACGCTCTTCCTACCTCACCGCTCTCAGGACTCCACCACGGGCAGTGTCATGAGCCGCCGGAAGGCCACCCGCGGTGCCCAGTCGGGCGTACGGCTCAGCCCCAGGGTGGGGAACCGCCGGAGCACGCCGGTCAGCAGCGTCGTCGCTTCCAGCCGGGCCAGCGCGGCGCCGAGGCAGTAATGGATCCCGCCGCTGAAGCTCAGATGGGTGGCCTTGCGCCGGACGTCGAAGTGCGCGGGGTCGATGTGGTGTGCGGGATCGTGGTTGGCAATGCCGATCATCAGGTGCACCATCTGGTCCTTCGCCACGGGGATACCCGCGAGAGTGGTGTCCTCGCCGGCGATCCGGCTCACCACATGCGTCGGGGAGTCGTAGCGCAGAACCTCTTCGACGGCCGCCGGTATGTAGTCCGGGTAGGCACGCAACCACCCCATCTGCCGGGGGTGTTCGGCGATCAGCCACACCATTGTGGACAGCAGGTTCGAGGTGGTCTCCAACGCTGCCAGAACCACGAACAGGGCGAGTCGGTAGACGGCCTCGTCCGCGGCATCCTGATGCGGTTCGAGTTCGTCCCAGGTTCTTATCCACGCCGAGACCGGGTCATTACCGGGCGCGCGACGGCGTTCCCGCACCAAGGCAATGAAATACTCACGCAGATCCCGGGTCGCGGCATCGGACTGCGCGAGCTGACTCGCCGAGGGCAGCAATTCCTGGGCGAATACCTGATCGTGGGTGAGCGACCGCAGCAGCGGATAATCCGCGGTCGGCAGACCGAGCCACTCTCCTATCGTCATCACCGGCAATTCTTCGCTGACGAGGGCGCCGAAATCCGCCTCACCGTCCTTCATCCTTTCCGCGAACCGGTCGAGCAACTCTTCAGTATTGCGCTCGACCGAATTCTTGATGTTATCCAAGCACTTGCGGTCGAACATGTTGCCCACCGACCGCCTGGCCCGCGTGTGGTGCGGCGGATTGAGCCCGGGCAGTGTGCTGGCCATCTGCTGCGAGGAAGGCGCCATCCAGCGGGTCGCCTCGCCCTGCCTGGCCCGCCAGGCACTGTCCGGCACCAGCCACGATCTGTTGCGCAACACGTGGTCACACAGGCCGAAAGAGGTCACCAGATGGCCGCCCCAAGGTGCCGGAACAATATCTCCCATCGACCGGAGTTCCGCGTAGTGCGGCAATGGATTCGCTTGGCCTTCCGATGTGCGCAGACGGGAGAAGAGCCGTATCACGGAGCGTCGGTCGACGGACGGAACCATTGGCGGGGCAACCGTGGCGGATTCCACTGCGAGGACTCCTTCATTCAATGCAGGTCGGGATGACCAACCCTGACTACCCCTGCGATTGAAGGTTTACGCGCCACGGAAAGCGAATTCATGTCGTGAACATCACACCTTCCACCAGGAGAGGAATGAACTCCACCACTTACCCCGCTGTGACCCATTCCGGTCGTTTCCGGGGGCCATTTCGGCCGTTTGGTCACCCGTTGCGGAGCCACGGGATGCGTGCCGCTCGGGGCGCACCGGGGTGAAACGGGCGGGCAGCACTTCCAGTGCCCGGTGGAACGGGCCGGGCCGCCAGGTCAGGCTTTCCGCGGGCAGGGCCAGATCGATGTCCGGGAGGGTGTTGAGCAGCTTCTCGATGGCCAGCACGGACACCAGCAGAGCGGGATCCTTGGCGGGACAGGCGTGCGGACCCGCGCCCCAGGCGAGATGTGCCCGCTTGCTGAGCATTTGACGGCCCGTCGAGAGATTCGGGTCCGTGTTGGCGGCCGCGAAACTGATGACCACGGGATCGCCGGCCGGCAGCTTGACTCCCCCGAGCTCCACATCGTGCACGGGGTAGTGCACGCCGTAGTTGGCTATCGGAGCGCTGTTCCACAGCACATCGTTGATGGCATCGTCGACCAGCAGTCCGGCCGCGTTCTGGTCACCCGCGTACTTCTCATCCGTCAACAGCAGCCGCAGCGCGCTGGAGATGATGTTCTGTGTGGGCTCCGTCCCCGCCGCGATGAGGGTGACGAGCTGATGGACCATCTCCTCGTCGGAGAGCCCGGACGGGTGCTCCATCAGCCATGAGGTGATGTCCTCGCCCGGCGAACGCCGCTTGAGCGCCACCAGCTCCAGCAGCGCCTCGGTGAGGACCTCGTTCGCCTTCTCCGCGTCGACCCCGTCAAAAATGCCCGATATGCCGAAGACCAGGCGGTCACCGATCCCGGCGGGGCAGCCGAAGAGGTCGTTGAAGACCAGCAGCGGCAGCAACTGGGCGTAGTCGGCGATCAGATCCGCTCGGCCCCGGCTGCTGAACTGGCTGATGAGATACGCGGCGACGCGGTCGACATGGCGGCTCAGTCGGTGGGTGTCCACCCGGGCCAGGCTCGCCGTGACCGACTGACGCAGCCTCATGTGCTCCGCGCCGTCCGAGAACAGGCAATTCGGCCGGTACATCATCATCGGCAGCACGGGGCTGTCCAGGGGCACCCGCCCCTCGTTCATCGCACGCCAACGGCGGGAGTCCCGCGCGAAGGTATCCGGATTCTGCAGCACATGGAGCGCCGCGGCGTAGTCCGTGACGAGTTCGGCCTCCACACCGGGAGCGAGCTCGACGGGCGCACTGGGCCCCTGCTGTCGCAGGATCTCGTAGAAGGCGTCCGGGGCGGCGGCGAATTCAGGGCCGTGCAAGGGAGCCGGTTGGCCACCGGCGTGCGCGGGGCAGCCGGGCGGTGGGCTCTGGAATTCCGAGTGAGATTGCATGCCTGAACTCCTAGTTGAGGCGGGACTGGAGATATCGGACGAGCGCGATCAGTGAATCCGCCGAGGAACGTTGGTCCCGTGCGTCACAGCTCACCACTGGCGTCTCAGGAAGCAGGTCCAGTGCCTCCCGGATCTCGTCGAGCGAGTGCGAGGGCGACCCGTCGAAGTGGTTCACGGCGATGGCGTAGGGGATTCCGTAGTGTTCCACCAGGTCCATGACAGGGAAGGACTCATCGAGCCGCTTGGGGTCGACCAGGACCAGCGCCCCGAGCGCACCACGCGTCATGTCCTCCCACACCTGAACGAAGCGCTGCTGGCCGGGCGTTCCGAACAGATAGAGGACCAGCTTCTCGCTGAGCGTGAGCCGGCCGAAGTCCATGGCGACCGTGGTCGTGATCTTGCCGGGTGCGCCTTTCGGATCGTCTATTCCTGCACCCGCCTGCGTCATTACCTCTTCGGTCCGCAGCGGCGGAATCTCGGACATGGTCCCGATGAATGTTGTCTTCCCCACGGCGAAGTGTCCGACCACGAGGATCTTCGCCGCGGTCTGCACTGAATTGCGCAGATACACGCCGTCATCCAAAGCGAGCCTGGAGTCCATTCAACACCTCCTCTAGGATTTGCCGGTCGACAAGCTGAGCGCTAGGTATGGGCGCGCGGCAGTAGAGATATCCCTCCTGCGCGAGGTCGGACACCAGAATCTTGACGACGCCCACCGGCAGCCGGGTGTGCCCGGCTATCTCGGCGATCGAGAGAAAGCCCCCCGAACACAGCTCCAGCAGGCTGAGCTTCTCCGGATCGAGGGGTTTCGTACGGGGCGGTTCCGCCTGCACGGTGACCAGAGTGATCAGCGAGAAGTCACTGCCGTCAAGAAGATCGCGGCCGTTGGTGATGACGTACGGCCGTACTAATTCCGCTGCTTCGTGTTCCAGCTCCGGCTCGTCATCGGTTGTCATGGCTGAATATCAGCCCTCTCGCGAGGCGGACTGGTCAGCGCCTTACCGAGCTGGCCGACCAGCTGTTGCATGCGGAACGTGATCTCTGCCATGTCGACATCGGGCGACGCCGAGACCGCGAGATAGGCGCCTTCCCCGGCCGAGATAAGAAAAACCCAGCCATGGTCGAATTCAACCAGCGTCTGCCGCCATTGCGGCCGGTTGGCAGCGGCACCGCCGTGACAGAAATCGGCGACCGTACGGCTCAGCGACTGCATTCCGCTCATTGCGGCGGCCACGGTATCGGCGTGGTCCCGGCCGACATCCTTCGAACGGGCCATCAGCAGACCGTCAGCGGAGACGAGGATGGCATGCTGTGCTTCAGGCAATTCCAGAGCACTGTCAAGCATCCACGACAGATCGTAGTTCACTGAACCTCAGGCCCTTCATTGCTTGCATTGGTGGAACGGCGGCCGGATTGCGTGCCGCGCTGGAATGCACCCATAACAGATGCCGCCTTTGCGCTGTCGCGGGCCGGGGTTTCCGTGCTCTCGGATTCGGTCGGCACGATGGAAATCGCACCGCGGCGGCGCCGCTTCGGCAGACCGCCGGCCGTCGTCTCGGGAGTCGGGCGGGCGCCGGTCGGCTGCCCCAGGGGCGACGGGCCGGGAGCCGGGGAGCCGGCCGCCGGGTATCCGGGTGCCGGGTATCCGGGCGCGGGCGGAGCCGGGGCGCCAGGGGCCGGGTGACCAGGAAGATTCTCAGGCGGCAACGGGGCGGACGCGGCCACGGCAGGACTCTCCTCGGGCTCGTGCAGAGACGTCAGTAGATCGTCGGGGAGCAGGACGACCGCGCGCACGCCACCGTAGGGAGAGGTGGAATCCACCGATACGCTGAAACCGTAGCGGGCGGCGAGCACGCCCATGACGGTGAATCCGAACTGCGGCGGGTTACCGAGGCTGGAGACGCTGGCCGAATTCTCGCTCGACAGCAGCTGAGCGGCTCGCGCCTTCTCCTCCTCGTTCATGCCGACACCGGCGTCGTCGACGACGATGCAGACACCCCTGGGCACCGGCCGGATATTGATCTCGATCATCGTTTCCGGCGCCGAATAGCTGGTGGCGTTGTCCAGCAGTTCGGCAAGCACCAGGGCAACCGGTTCCACGGCGCGGCTCACGATCGCGAAATTACTCTGCGACCGGATCTCGACGCGCGTGAAATGGCGAATACGGCCCTTCGCGCTGCGGACCACATCGTAGAGCGAGGCGTTGTGCCGTCGCCGACCGAGCCAGCCGTCACAGAGCACGGCGATGGACTGGGCCCGCCGTGCGAACTGCGAATTCATGTGGTCGATGTCGAGCAGATCCTGAAGGATCTTGTGCTCGCCGTATGTCTCCTGCAGCTTGGAAATCGCCAGCTGCTGTTCGCTCGCCAGCCCCTGCAGGGTCCGCATGGCGGCCTTCAAAGTGGTCTTGGTGGCCTCTTCGGCCCGGTCCTTGGCCTCTTCGACGGCCTCCGAGTAATGATCTTCAAGATTGGCGTAGTGCTGCTTGAGCTCGACCTTCTCTTTTCGAAGCTCCGTGATCTTCATTCTGCCGCGAATAATCGCGGTTGCGGCAACAGGGGTACCAGCGATCAATCCCCAGAGCGCTGGATCCTGGAAGTATTGCGTCATAAGACTCTCTTCGGACGGCGGAGCCACCAGGTGTCGTATGCCTGGCTGCGACGTAGAGAATCATTCGCGGTCCCAGACATACGTATACGGCCGCGCACAGTCGCCTGCCAGAAAGCCATCGAAGGGCCGGCTAATGGCATAGTTCTCCCCGGGGTGGCGGTTTTCTTAGGCCAATGCGCGGAATTTCTTTCTTGCCTTAGCAGGTGACTACCCGGTTGGCAAGTGCGATGATCTTAGCATCACAGCAACACCCGTCGTCCAACTGCGATCTGAACAGTTGCAACATCCGAAGCAGATTCAACAAAGGGCGCCTTTGGGGCCATTGGGCGTTGATGCAGGTCCTGGCGGCACGCAAGCGGGCCGACCGCTTCCTGACGGCCCGTTGATGCACCGACCCTTCACATAGCGAGCGCAACGTTCAGAAGCGGTCAGCGATGTGGCGCGTCATGGACATAGGTGATCTCACCACCGCGGACCCGGACGACCCGTACGGTCATGTCCCGGTCGGTCCCCCGCAAGTAGTGGGCCGTGCAGTGGGTCCGGGCCCCCTTGACGGCACGCAGATCCTTCGCGCAGTCGACCGAGCGCGGTCCCCTGGGGATCACCGGAAGCGACAGATGGCCCGAGATCGAGCGCGCGACCTCGTCGCGCGGGACGGTGTCGGACGCCCCGTCCACCTCACTGGTCGCGTCCCGGTCCGTCAGCCACCGGCTGCCCGCCGTGAAGCTGCCTGCCAGCAGAGCCGTACCGGCCAGCACCAGGCCGACAGCTCGCAGATTCCGCACAGTTCTCCTTCCCATGGGCACACCTCGGACACCGGCCGTGCCCACCGTGCCGGGTCATGGACAATTCTTGCCGGTGGCCCGCTTTCGGCAACAGGAGCCCCCCTGCGGTGCGTCCGGCCAGGCGACGGTGCGTCACACGGACGGTACGGGACCCTGCATCTGCTCGCTGATCCAGTGCAGCGAGTCGGCCATCCGCTGGATGTAGGTGTGCCCGCTGTGCACGCCGTCCGGTATCTCGAAGAGCGTGGAGTGGACCGGCCCGCCGGTGTGGTCCTTGATGAAGCGCTTCACATCGGGCACCGCCGCCTCCTTGCTGCCGAGCTCGAAGGCGAGATAGACCGGCAACCCGTTGCGCGCGGCCAGCTGCCGCGCCAGGTGACGGGGGTCATTGGCACGCATCTCGGCCGGATGCCCCTGCCACAGCGGTGAATCCGGCGCGGTATCAGGTCCGTTGACGATGGCCGCCTTGAACTTCTGCGGCTCCTTGAGGACGGCCTTCAGCGCGGCGAAGCCACCGGACGAGGACCCCATGAAGGCCCAGCCGTCACGGCTGTCGTACGTACGGAAGTTGGCCCGCGCGAAATCCGGTACGTCCTCGGTCAGCCAGGTGCCCATCTTGGGCTGCCCCGGGATGTCACTGCCGTCGTAGTACGTCCTGCCCGGATTGAGCACCGGCATCACGACGATGAACGGCAGCGTCTTGCCCTGCTGCGACCACTCCGCGATCCGTTCCTCCAGCGCAAAGGCCTCCCCGGCCCAGTAGTTGAACGGGTAGCCGTAGGAACCGGGCAGCGCGATCAGCACCGGGAAGCCGCTCTGCGCATACCGCGCCTGGTGGTACTCGGGCGGCACCCAGGCCCATATGTCGCCGGTGAAGCCGGACTTGCGGCCGTGCCACTTCGCCGTCACGACCCGGGTGCCGTCGTCCCCGGTCGGACGGAACGCCGTGAAGGAGGAGCGAGGCCCTCGGGGCGGCACCACCTGGGGCTGGCCATTGAGGGCGTCCGCGGCATGGGCCTGCAGGCGCGGCACGCTCGATGCGTCGACGAAATCCCTGCCGTCGCCACAACCGGCCAGCAGCCCCAGAGCCACCACACTCACCGCAGCGCGGACGCGCAGGCACTTCATCGGGACGTTCTCCTTGGGTCCTTGGACCGGCCGCGGGCAGCCACGCTGCCACTGCGCCACCGGTCGAAAGACACCACTTTAAGATCGTCCGCAACGCCCTCGACGCCGACCCCGGGCACTCTGACCTGGTGGTCCGCGCTCCCGGCTCCGCACGGAGACGTCCCTGCACGTCAAGTACGCCGGCCAGGTTTCCCTCGTTCGATGAGGCCACGGGTTGTTTACCGGACGGTCGGTTCTGGCAAGGTTGGTTCCCAATTCCGAAGGGCGCGGCGCTGTGCCGTGGTTGGGGATGACCGATGACCGCGAGGGCCGATCGCCGGCCGCTGCCCGGCGTAGTGGGACGGGCCGTTGAGCATGAGCTGGTGTCCGGGCTGCTGGGCAGCGCCCCGCTCGTGACACTGACCGGAGCCGCGGGAGTGGGCAAGAGCGTGCTGGCCCGCGCCGTCCTGGAGGAGCACACCGCCCGGCACGACGGTACGGTCCTCCGGGTCGGCTGCTGGGACGGTCCGGCCGCGGGCGGGCTGACGGAGACGCTGCTCCGGGCGGCACGGCCGGCGGACAGCGCGCGCCGGGACACCGCGACGGCCCTCGTCCGGCGGACCGCCCGCGCCTGCGCCGGCGATCCGGTGCGCGGCCGGGCGGGGCGGACGGATGCCCCAACAGGGGGCGCTCCGGCGGACGATACGGCGATTGCCGCGCTCGCCGCGTACTGCCAGCGGTATCGCGCGACCGTCCTGCTGGACGACTGCGACCCGCTGCGCGACGAGTGCGCACAGCTCGTGCGCCACCTGCTGCGGGCCGACCCGACGCTGCAGATCGTGGCGACCGCGCGGGGTGCGCTCGGGCTGCCCGAGGAGCGGATCGTCGAGATCGCCCCGCTTCCGGTGACGCTGGGCGAGGGGATCGCCGGGCCGGCCGTCGAGCTGCTGGCGGCCCGGACCGGAGCGGCCACGCCGGAGCTCCTGGTCGCCGTGTGCCAGGCGCTGGAGGGCTCACCGCTGGCGATCGCGCTGGCCGCGCAGCAGCTCGACCGGATGTCGTTGCCGCAGCTCGCGGCGCAGGTGGGGTCGGACGGTCCGCTCTACTACTCGGGGCCGGCGGCGACCGTGCGGCACACCTCGCTCTACGCCGCGCAGGCCGCGGGCTACGCCCTCTGCTCGCCCACCGACCGGCGGGTCTGGGCGAGGCTCTCGGTGCTGCCCGGTGATTTCGATCCCTGGCTCGCCGGTTGTGTCTGCACCAGCTGTGACGTTCCTGCGGCCGCGGTCGACGGCGCGCTGGAACGGCTCCTCAGCGCCTCGGTCATCGAGCGCGTACGGGACGCCGGCGGCGACCGTGAAGACACCGGAGGGGCGCTGCCGCCGCGCTACCGACTCCCCCGCGCCGCCCGCGACTTCGGGCGGACGCAGCTGCGCGAGGCGGGCGAGGAATCCGCGGCGCTGCGGCGCTTCCGGCAAGCCTGTGCGGCGCTCGCGGCCGAGGCCCAGATCGCCTGGCAGGGCCCGAATCAGCAGGTCGCCGTACGTCTGGTGGAGGACGAACAGGCCAACCTCGATGCGGCGCTGACCCGTCCCCCGCAGGACGCGGAGGATGCGCTCGGCGCACTGGAGATCGCGGTGTCGCTCTGGTTCCACTGGGCGGCCTGCGGCTTCCGCCGCGAGGGGCGGGCGCATCTGGACCGGCTGCTGCTGCTCTCCCGGGACGACACCGCGCTGCGGGCCCGGGCGCTGTGGCTGGCCGGCTATCTCGCGGCGCAGGAGCACTCGCTCGGCGCCGCGGAGGCGCTGCTCGACCAGGCATGGACGGCGGCCGTGATGCATGCGGACTCCGACGGGCTGGCCCGTATTGCGCATGCGCACGGCGTCCTGGCGCTGTACCGCGGGAACACCGCGGCGGCGGTGGCCTGTCTGGAGGAGGCGGCCAGGCACCGTTCCAGGGATCCGTGGTTCGGTCCGGGGCCCGCCCACAGCTGGGCGCTGCTCGCCGTCGCCCTGTCGTCGCTCGACGCGGAGCGGGCACGGGCGGCGGCCCGTCGCGCCTGGGAGACCCGGCACTCGGACGGCGATTTCTGGCTGTACTCGACGGTCCTCTACGCCGGTGCGGCGACCGAGCGCGCCCATGGGGAGCCGGCGGCGGCGCTGCGGGCCTGCCGTAAGGCGCTGGCGGCCAAGAAGCTCATCGGTGACCCGCTGTTCATCGCCGGCGCCCGCAACCTGCTGGCCGGTCTGCGACGTGAGGTGCGCGGCGGGGAGCCACTGCCGGACCGTGACGCGGAGGACCCGTGGTGGCGGCCCGACGGGCCGGACGTACCGCCGCAGCCGTTCTTCTCGCGGCTGCGGGCGGGGCCTTGAGGGCCGGGCCGGCCGGTGGCCGCCCCGGGCGGGCGGACACGCTGTGTGACGAACCCCTCGCGTTCGGGATGCGGGGGTGACGGGCCGGTCGCATGCTGGGGACATGAAGCGTGCCCCCGTGATCGTGCATCCGCCCTGCACAGGCGGGCGCCGTGTGACGCTCTACGGACAGGACCTGGGGCGGGCGCTGCGCCCCGGTGACGTGGCCGCGATCCTGCGCCGGGCCGGTTTCTGCACCACGGCCTTCGTCTGGGACGACACCGGCGTCTTCGAATGGCGGGACGGCGGGCCCGACGTCTGGCTGATGCCCTGACCCGACACCGCTCCGCGACCGTCCGACGGCCCTTACCTGTTCCCGAGTTGCACCACTCGGGCGTTCAACTGCCCGCCTTCACGGGCAGTTGGGGCCCACGGACCGCGGGACGGTTCGAGCCGCGGGAAGCGGCCGCGCGGTCAGTCGACCGTCGCGGCGACCGGGCTCTCCTCCACCTCGCGCGCGGCGGCGGCCTTCTTCGCCCGGTGCTTCATGAGGGCGAAGGAGCCGATGCCGAACAGCAGGGCGGCGACCAGCCCGAGCCAGGAGAAGCGCTTGAGCCACTCTTCGGCGACGACACCCACGCTGTAGATCAGCGCGGTCGTGCCGCCGGCCCAGACGATGCCGCCGAGGACGTTGGCGATCAGGAACTTCCAGTACGGCATCTTCAGTACGCCGGCGAGCGGCCCGGCGAAGATGCGCAGCAGTGCGATGAAGCGGCCGAAGAAGACCGCCCACATACCCCACTTGTCGAACTTCGCCTCGGCCATGGCGACATGGTCGGGCCCGAAGTGCTTGGGGAACTTGCGGCCGGCCCACTGCACCAGGGGCTGGCCCCCCTTGCGTCCGATCAGATACCCGATGGAGTCACCGATGATCGCGCCGCCGGTCGCACAGGCGCCCAGCACGTACGGATTGATGTGGTCCTGGGTCGCCGCGAGAATCGCGGCGCTGACGAGGACGATCTCACCGGGCAGTGGAATGCCCAGGCTCTCCAGTCCGATGACCACCCCCACCAGGAGGTAGACGCTCACGGCCGGTACCGACTCGAGCCACTCCTGGATGTGCAACGCCGATTCCTCCGCTGGTGTAGGGCCCCCGTGGGCGGCCGTGGCCGGCGTCCGTGACACCGCGCCGGTCGATCCCCTGGCGCACCGCAGCGCGCCCGGGAAGCCTACTCGATCGGGCCGCCCGGGGACCGAATCCACGTGCGGTATGCAACATCTGGCGCGGGACGCGACGACGGCCCGCCGCGCGGCGCACGACGGGCCGTGAGAGCCCCACGGGGGGAGTTGCTCACTTATTGGGGCGCAGGGTCCACACGATGCTCATCTCGCCGGTCACCGCGCCGTCCTCGCGGGTGATGGCGATGTTCACGGGGAATTCCGGTCGCTCTCCGGCGTCGAGCTCGGCGACGATATCGGCCACCGGGCGGCCCAGCTCCGCGGTGGCGGTGACGGGCCCCATGGCGAGCTTCTTGTAGCCGATCTCGGCGCGTACCGCCAGGGGCACCGCGCGGCCGAGCTGGTCACCGAAGGCCGCCATCACGATGGCGCCGCTCGCCGACTCGGCGAGGGTGAACATCGCGCCGGCGTGCGGACCGCCGACGTGGTTGTGGAAGTCGGGCTGGTCGGGCATGCGGACCACGGCGCGCTCGGCGGTGGTCTCGGCGAACTCGAGGTTCAGGGTGCGGGCCATCGGCACGGATGCCGCCATCATTTCGCCGATCGACGGCAGGGTCTCGGAGGACATGAGGTCATGTTACCTAGCGGTAGCTTAGGTGTGAAGAGCCGGCCTCGACGCGGGCCCGCCCATGGCCGGACGCCGGGCGATATGCCGGTGCCGCCCACACCCCGGCCCGCCTATCGTTGACGCCCATGTGGCCAGGACAGCAACACAGCGGAGACGGACGGGTGACGTGCCCGGCACGCCCCGTGCACCGACCGGACGACCCGAGCCGGAAGCGGTCCGCCACGGCACCCTCCGCGCCGGTGCGGTCCTGGTGAGGGCCGTCCCCCCATGGGCGGGGCGCAACTATCTGCTGCTCACCGGCGCTACGGTGATCGCGAACCTCGGCAGCTCCGGCGCGCTGATCGCGACCGCCTTCGCGGTGCTCGCCGCCGGCGGCTCCGCCACCGATGTCGGCCTGGTCGCCGCCGCGCGGACGCTCCCGCTCATCTTCTTCCTGCTGATCGGCGGCGCGGTTGCCGACCGGCTCCCCCGGCATCGCGTCATGGTCGCCGCGAACGCCCTCAGCTGTGTCTCCCAAGGCCTGTTCGCGCTGCTCGTGCTGGCCGGGGAGCCGCAGCTGTGGCAGATGGCACTGCTGGCCGCGCTCGGCGGCACCGGACAGGCGTTCTTCGCGCCGGCCTCGGAGGGCATGGTGCTCGCCAGCGTCTCCGGCGACCAGGCGGGGCGCGCCTTCGCCGTGTTCCGCATGGGCATGAACGGCGCGAACATCGGCGGCGCGGCACTGGGCGGCGCGCTGGTCGCCGCGATCGGGCCCGGCTGGGTACTGGCCGTCGACTCCGCCGCCTTCGCCCTCGCGGCGGCGCTGCGCGCCTTCCTCGACGTCAGCGGGGTCCCCGAGCGGGCCCCCGGCGGCGGGATGCTGCACGATCTGCGGGACGGCTGGCGCGAGGTCGCCTCCCGGCCCTGGCTGTGGGCGGTGGTGGTGCAGTTCTCCCTCGTCAATGCGATGGTGTCGGCCGCCGAGGCGGTCTACGGACCGCTGGTCGCCGAGCAGCATCTGGGCGGCCCCGGCCCCTGGGGGCTGGCGCTGGCCGCGTTCGGTGCGGGCACTGTGGGCGGCGCCCTGCTGATGACCCGCGTCACACCACGCCGCATGCTGCTGACCGGTGCGCTGTGTGTCTTCCCGCTCGCCCTTCCGTCCGCCGCGCTCGCCGTCCCCCTGCCCGCGGCCGGACTCACCGCGATCATGTTCGGCACCGGGATCGCGGTCGAGGTCTTCGCGGTGATGTGGATGACGGCGCTGCACCAGGAGATCCCCGAGGACAAGTTCTCCCGGGTCTCGTCCTACGACTGGCTCGGGTCCCTGGCCATGGTCCCGCTGGCAACCGCGCTGGCCGGCCCCGTCCAGGACCTGATCGGCCGGACGGCCGCGCTGTGGGGCTGTTCGGCGGTGATCGTGCTGCTGACGGCGGCGGTGCTGTGCGTACCCGACGTCCGGCGTCTGACGCGGCGTACGCGGCCGGAGCCGGCAGCCGGGGCACCGGCCTCCCGCGCGGCCGAGGCGGCCGAACCGGACACCGCGGGGGCGGAGTGACCGGTCGCGGCGGGGGCGGAGTGACCGGTCAGGGCGGCACCGCGCCGCGGCGGGCCGGGGTCAGCCCACGCTGAACGCGCCGTCCGGCGGCACCGGGGACGCCACCGCCTCGGCATCGCGTACGGGTACCGCGTCCGCGATCAGCCGCCGCAGCGCCGCGCCGTGCTCGACCCGGGCCGGAAAGGCGTCGCCGGCCGTCCGCCGGGCCAGGGCGGCGAGGGGGAGCGGCGCGCGCGAGGCGAGCAGCACGGCGTTGCCGAAGCGGCGGCCGCGCAGCACCGAGGGCTCGGCGATCAGTGCGAGATGCTCGAAGACCGTGGCGAAATTGGCGAGTTGGCCGCGCAGAAAGGCGAACGGCGCGCTGTCCGCGAGGTTCGCCGCATAGCAGCCGTCCGGCCGCAGCACCCGTGCGGCGGCCCGTGCGTACTCGACCGAGGTGAGCTGGGCCGGCACCCGTGACCCGCCGAACACATCCGCCACGATGACGTCGGCACTGTCCTCCGGCGCCGCCTCCAGCGCCGTACGGGCGTCCTCGGCATGCACGGTGATCCCGCAGTTGCCGGGCAGCGGCAGCCGCTCCGTCACCAGGGCGAGCAGCCCGCGGTCGGCTTCGACGACGTCCTGCCGGGAGTGCGGGCGGGTGGCGGCGAGATAGCGCGGCAGGGTCAGCGCTCCGCCCCCCAGATGCAGCGCGTCGAGCGGCCGCCCCGGGGCGGCCGCCTCATCCAGGACGTGTGCCAGCCGGCGTACGTACTCGAACTCCAGATGGGCGGGCGCGTCGAGGTCCACGTACGACTGCGGTGCGCCGTCCACGGTCAGCAGCCAGGCACGGGGCCGGTCGACGTCCGGCAGCAGCTTGGCGGTACCGCAGTCCACGGTCCGGGTGACGGGTATCGGCTCGGGTGCTTCGTCCACCGTCCCATTGTGCCGGTACCCGCGGCGCCCCGGCCCCGGTCGCCGCGGGTACCGGCCGGCCGGTCAGTCCGACCAGACCCGCCGGACCTCCGCCGCCTGCACGGCTGCCTGCCGGCGCCCCGCACGGGCGGCGTCCGCGCGCTTGGCGGGGTCGAGGACATTACGGCCGAAGGCCGACCTGGCCGCGCGGTCGGGGGTGATCACACACACCCGTGCGCCTCCGCGCACCAGTCGCACGCCCTGCGCCCGCGGTCCGGCGATCGGTCCGCCGCCGGCCGCCATCGGCGCGACGACCACCACGCGCTCGTATCCGGCGGCCAGATCGGCGTTGGCGGTGGAGTGCACGCCGCCGTCGATCCAGCGCGTGCCGTCGATGGTGACCGGCGGATAGATGCCGGGGACCGCGCAGCTCGCGCCCACCGCGTCGAGCAGCCCCACCCTGCTCGCGTCGTCGAAGGCGGTCCGCTCCCCCGTCGCCGCGTTCACCGCCGTGATCACCAGCCGGCGGGCCGGCCAGTCGGTCAGCCCCAGGGTCCGGGCGATCACCGTGCGCTGTTCCGCCTCGGGGCGGGTACGCGCCGCGAGCGCCAGCTTCCCCATCCGTACGCCGAAGGAGACCGTGTCACGCGAGCGCAGCGCGATGGCCGCGAACCGGGCCAGGGCGGCCGGGCCCATACGGGCGGCCGAGCGGTCCTCCGGTACGGCGAGCTGGCGTTCGTACATGTCCTCCAGGGGCAACTGCCGGGAGGTGAGATGGGCGCCGACGATCGATCCGGCGGAGGTGCCGATGACGACGTCGGCGTCGGTGAGGTCGACGCCCGCCTCGGCGAGTCCGGCGAGCATCCCGATCTCCCAGCCGATGCCGGTGAGCCCGCCGCCGCCCAGGACCAGTGCCGTACCCGCCATGGGGTCTCCCTCGCGCCTCCCGGCCGACCGGCCGCACCGTGCGGCGCGGCCGGATCGCCCTCGTCATCCGTGGCGAGCAGTCTCGCACTCCGCCCGTTCCCGGGACAGCGGGCGGCTGCGCCCGGCACCGGGTAGGCGCCGGGCGCAGCCTGATGACCTGCGATGTCTCACTCCTCGACGGTGCGCACGGTGCCCGCGCCGACGGTCCGGCCGCCTTCACGGACGGCGAAGCCCAGCCCCCTTTCCAGCGGTACCTCCCGGCCCAGTTCGACCGACACCGTCACCGTCTCGCCGGGGCGGGCGATGCCCCGCTCGCCGAGGTCGAGGTCGCCGACCACGTCCGCGGTGCGGAGGTAGAACTGCGGCCGGTAGCCGGAGGACAGCGGCGTCCGGCGGCCGCCCTCCTCGGTGGAGAGCACATACATCTCGGCGGTGAAGCGGCGCCGCGGTGTGACGCTGCCGGGCGCGGCGACGACATGCCCGCGGCGCACCTGGTCACGGTGCAGACCGCGCAGCAGCAGCGCGACATTGTCGCCCGCCTCGGCGGACTCCATGGGCTTGCCGAACGTCTCCAGCCCGGTGACCGTCGTCTCGGCCTCCGCGCCGAGCACCGCGACCCGGTCGCCGACCCGCACCGTGCCGCGTTCGACGGCTCCGGTGACGACCGTGCCGCGCCCGGTGATGGTCAGCACGTTCTCCACCGGCAGCAGGAACGGCGCGTCGACATAGCGCTCGGGCGTCGGGACATAGGTGTCCACGGCGTCCAGCAGCGCCTCGATCGCCTGCGTCCAGCGCGGGGCGCCCTCCAGGGCACGCAGCCCCGAGACCCGTACGACGGGGATGTGCTCCCCGTCGTAGCCGTGCGCTCTCAGCAGTTCGCGCACCTCCAGCTCCACCAGGTCGGTGAGCTCCGGGTCGCCGGCGTCGGCCTTGTTGAGGGCCACGACGATGTGCCGGACGCCCACTTGCTTGGCGAGCAGCACATGCTCGGCGGTCTGCGGCATGATCCCGTCGAGCGCGGAGACGACCAGGATCGCGCCGTCGAGCTGCGCCGCGCCGGTCACCATGTTCTTGATGAAGTCGGCATGGCCGGGCATGTCGACATGGGCGTAGTGCCGGGTGCCGGTCTCGTACTCGACATGCGAGATGTTGATGGTGATGCCGCGGGCGGCCTCCTCCGGGGCCCGGTCGATCCGGTCGAACGGCACGAACGTCCCGCTCCCCCGGTCGCTGAGGACCTTGGTGATGGCCGCGGTCAGCGTGGTCTTGCCGTGGTCGACGTGACCCATGGTGCCGATGTTCAGGTGCGGCTTGGTGCGCACAAATGCCGTCTTGGGCATGGTGTTCTTCCTCGCAACAGTGCGGTGAGAACGGCGACTTGGCGCCGTGGGGACCCCTGAGCCCCGCCGACCCTCCCCCTGCGGGGTCCGCCGGACGATCCGGAGAGGGTCAGCTTCGTGCGCCGTCGGTCGCTGCGGCGGCCGGGACGCCGGCCGCTGCGACAGCGGTGGCCGCCGCCACCGGGACGGCACCTGCGGGTGCGAAGTCCGCTGCGGCGATGGCCGCGAGGAGGTCGACGGCAGCCTTCGGCGCGTCCGCGACTGCGGACGGGAGCGCGAGGAAGGCGTGCCGGGACATGCGTCCTATGGTGCCGGTCGGCCGCCCCGGCGTCGAACGATTTATCCGGCCTCCGAGGCGGCCCGGCGGCGGCACGGCTGCCCGCCGGACCCGGGATGTGGCGGCGCCCGGCACACAAGGTCACCTGGCACCTCGATCACGCCCTCCGAGGACGGGACGGCAGGGCCATGCGCGCGGCTCCGGGGTGTCCGGGCCCGCTGACGGCTTCCTGGCGCCGCCGTCGGTTACGCTCCCCGGATGTTCCCGCCCGCCGCAACGCCCGACGGCCTCGCCGCGCGCTGCACGCGTGTGCTGTTCTCCCCCTGGGCCCGGCTCGGGCTGCTGCTGGCCCTGCTGGCCTGTGCCGCGGCCGCGATGCTGCTGTGGCAGCCGCAGCACCTCCTCACCGATGGCCTGCCCGGCCGGGTGTCCGGCCCGACCGCCTTCCTGGTCTTCACCGTGGCTTACGGCGGGTGCACCACCGCTTTCGTGCCGCGCCCGGTGCTCAACCTCGCGGCGGGCGCCCTCTTCGGCAGTCAGGCCGGCCTGGCCGCCGCCCTCGCCGGGACCGTGCTGGGCGCCGGGCTGGCCTTCGGGCTCGGCCGGTTCCTCGGGCAGGACGCCCTGCGCCCGTTGCTGCGCGCCCGCTGGCTGACGGCCGCCGACCGGCAGTTGAGCGAGCACGGCTTCCGCTCGATGCTGGCCCTCCGGCTCTTCCCCGGGCTGCCGTTCTGCGCCACGAACTACTGCGCCGCGGTCTCCCGTATGGGCTGGCTCCCCTTCCTCCTCGCGACGGCGCTCGGCAGCATCCCGAACACCGCGGCGTACGCCGTTGCCGGCGCGCGTGCCTCGACGCCCACCTCGCCGCTTTTCCTCGTCGCCCTGGGCTTCATCGCCGTCAGCACGCTGGGCGCGCTGGTGGTGGCATGGCGCAAACGGAAGACGCTGCGCGGGCACTGAACGCGGTGGGGCGGGCGACGGATTCCGCAGCGGCCGCCGCGGGGCGGGCACAGTAGGTCCGGGCCCCTTTGGCCGCCCGGACATCTTCGGACGTTACGCTGCCCCGGTCGGCGGTGATCCGCATCCGCCGCCACTGTCCGCTTTCTCCCGCCTCGCGCAGGTCAGCGCTTGATCACCCTTGGATAGCGTATTTTCCATGTCTTGGTTTGAATCTTTCGTCCTCGGACTTGTCCAAGGGCTGACCGAGTTTCTGCCCATCTCCTCCAGCGCGCATCTCCGTTTGACCGCGGCGTTCGCCGGCTGGCCGGACCCCGGTGCGGCGTTCACCGCCATCACGCAGATCGGCACCGAGGCGGCCGTCATCATCTACTTCCGCAAGGACATCGGGCGGATCATCTCGACGTGGTCCCGCTCCCTCTTCAACCGGGAGCTGCGGCACGATCACGACGCCCAGATGGGCTGGCTGGTGATCGTCGGCTCGATCCCGATCGGTGTGCTGGGCATCACGCTCAAGGACGCCATCGAGGGCCCGTTCCGCGATCTGCGGCTGATCGCCACCACCCTCATCGTCATGGGTGTGGTCCTCGGCATCGCCGACCGGCTGGCCGCCCGCGACGAGACCGGCGGCCGGCACCGCGTCGCGAAACAGCGCAAGACCCTCACCGACCTCAGCGTCAAGGACGGCCTCCTGTACGGCATCTGCCAGGCCATGGCGCTCATCCCCGGCGTCTCCCGCTCCGGTGCCACGATCAGCGGCGGCCTGCTCATGGGCTACACCCGCGAATCCGCTGCCCGTTACTCGTTCCTGCTCGCCATCCCGGCCGTGCTGGCCTCCGGCGTCTACGAACTCAAGGACGCCGGCGAGGGGCACGTCTCCTGGGGCCCCACCCTCTTCGCCACCGTCATCGCCTTCGTCGTCGGCTACGCGGTGATCGCCTGGTTCATGAAGTTCATCTCCAACAAGTCCTTCATGCCCTTCGTCATCTACCGCATCCTCCTGGGCATAGCCCTCTTCGCCCTGGTCGCGGCGGGCACACTGACGCCGCACGCGGGCGAGACGGCGGGCTAGGGTCTGTCTGGCGAACGACGGGACTTTGAAGGCAGGCCCTGGGGCACGAGGCCACGCAGTCGGCCCGGCGTTCCCGCCACACTTCGTTCGTCACCAGGGCTGCGGCCTGCACCCTGCTCCTCGTCCCCGCACCACTCCTCGTCCCCGCACCGGGCAATCCGGGCGGGGACGCGCCGTTCCGGGCCGATGACGGCCTGTGCGGCAGGTACGTGCGTATCGCAATCGAATCGGGCTCCGTCAGGAACCGGGGTGCTCTCAGGAACTCAGGTGATATTGGGCCCAGGGCTGATGCGCCTGCGCGGGCTCCTCATGCGAGGGCGCAAGGGTGCCCCACGGGGCGAGAGTGTTGTCCCATTCGGAGGCCAGGGCGGCCATGTCCGGGACGGACTCCGTGGACGGCATCGTGCCGGTGTGCCAGGCGGACGCCATGGGGTGTGCCGAGGGCGCGGCGTTCCAGGAGGCCGTCTGCTGGGCGGGGATGGTGTATTCGGATTCATACACATCGCCGGGGCCGCGCCGGTGGCGTCCCGCATGGGTTTCCGCCGGCCCCGGATAGAACCGCCCCTGGGCGGAGAGCTGTTGGGCCCGGGTGACCAAGCGGGTGAGGTCGAGCCCGAATTCAGCGGCAAGTTCGCGCAGATCCACCCCGGTCTGCCAACTGCCGATCAGCACCGCGTCCATCGCCGGGGACCAGGTCTGCTCCGACGCCCCCACGCCGCCGGTGGCCTCGCGGGTGGCGCCGGCGGGACGCGCTCCGGCGGACGGGATCTGGTGGGAATATTCGGCCGCGGGCTCCGGCGCCGGTGCGGCCTCCTCGGGCTCCCGCGGTGGCGCGGCGGGGGTGGCGGCCGCCAGCAATTCGTCGGCGACGGCGCGGGCGTCCTCCTTGCCCACCGTGCGCCGGGCGATCCGCACTTCCCGCTCGTTCAAACCGAACAGACCGGCCACCGCACCGGTACTGCCCACCGTCACCGCGAATGCCGCCAGAACCCGCGACCGGTCGGCCTGGGCCTCGTCAAGCCTGGCCTGCGCCTCGCGCACACGCTCGTCGCCCAGGCAAAACGCTTCTGCCAGCACGGCGTTGCGGTCCCACAACTCTCTAGGATCCATACTCATTCAACGCCTCTTGCCCGCAGGTGTCCCGATCTGGTTCAGCAAAGCACCCCAAAGCACCCATCGAACCACCAGATGAAAATCGTCCCGGCTCCACGGCCCCCGACCGCTCCGGACCCCCGAATGACGTCATATGCCCTGGCCACAGGCCCGCGTAAATACGCAACGCGGATTGTCAGTGTCGTGAGCTACTGTCCCGATCAGTCCATCTTCTGATTTCCATGTGTTCATGGGGGGACCATGACTCATCGCGCCCGCGCCCGTACCTCGCCCCGCGTCGTCGGGGCGCTGCTCACCGGCGCCGTGCTGTGCGGCACGGCCGCCTGCACGGCAGGCGGCTCGTCCGCTGACCGCTCCGGCGCGCCGGAGCGGCCCAACGCAACAACGGTCGCCGCGGTGCAGAAGGCCGTCGACAAGGGCGCCGGGCTCAACTCCCTGTCGTATCGCGTCGCCGGCCAGGTCCCCGGGCAGGGGACCGTCGAGGGCAAGGCGTCGTTCAGCCTCCGTCCGCGCGCCGCCGACATGCGGATGACGGCGTCCGGGGGCGTCAAGGAGGGCGAGTTCTCGGTGCGGCTCGTGGGGGGCGCGGTGTATCTCGGCGGGGGCGGGCAAGCGGCTGCTGTGCTGGACGGCAAGCACTGGCTCAAGTTCGCGCTCAAGGACAAGGAGGCCGGCGACTTCGGGGGCATGCAGCGGCAGGCCGACCAGGACCCGGCGGCGCAGGCGTCCTTGCTTCCCCAGTCCGATGACGTCAAGAAGGTCGGCGAGGAGACCGTCGACGGGGTGCGGACGACGCATTACGCCGGGGTGGTCGACGTGGCGGAGCTGCAGAAGAAGCGGGCCGCCAAGAGTTCTCCGGACGCCGAGCGCCGTACGAAGGTCGTCGAGCAGTACCAGCAGCTCGGGGTGAGCGAGCTGCGCCTCGACCTCTGGGTCGGCCCCGGCGACCGCACGGTGAAGCTCCGGGAGCGTGCGCGGGCGGCCCAGGGGCCGCTTGACGTGACCATACGGTTCTTCGACGTCAACAAGCCCGTCACGGTCCAGGCGCCGCCCGCTTCCGACACGATGGATCTGGAAAAGCAGCTCAGGGAGGCGCAGAAGGAGCTGGGCTAGGAGCGGGCACCGCCTTGTACGGGCTCGTCGAGGTGGGGCAGGCCGATCGGGTTGGGGAAGGGGAGGATGTCGGCGGCCAGGATGCGCCGGACCACGGGTTCCAGGCCCTGCAGCAGCTCCTCGGTCTCCGCGTCGGGCAGCGCGCGCAGCAGTCGGCCGGCCAGCCGGTCGGTCGCCTTCTCGATGCGCTCCCGTTCCTGCCGGCCTTGGTCGGTCGCCTCGCCCTGGGCGTCCACGAGGCCACGGGAGCGCAGCCGGTCCGTCGCGGCGGCCCACTCCTCCTCGCTCCAGCCGCGGTCCTCCCGCATGGTGTCCTTGGGTACGCGACCGGACGCCGCGGCCAGGACCAGGGCCTCGCATCCGTCCACACCCTCGTCGGCGAGCACGGTGTGGTGCGCATCGCCCCTGAACTCCCGGACGGCGGTGGCCAGTTGCCACAAGCGCTCGACGGGGTCGGCGTGGTCGCACAGCGCGCGGTTGGCGGCGAACAGGGGCCGTGCGGTGGCTGGTGCGTCATCGACGATCGCCTGGAGCAGTGGCAGCAGCCAAGCCGCCGTGTGCTCCAGCTCGGGGTCGATCCCGCGCAGTGCGTGGGCCGCACGGCTGCCGCGCTCGTCGAGCACATGTGCCGGGCCGACGATGCTCCAGGCCGCCGGCAGTGCGCGGGCGACCATCTCCGGGGCGAACACTCCGAGGACGGCCGTGGCCGCCGCGGGTTCCACGGCTCCCAAGGGTGCGGTGCGCGAGGCGAAATACCCCATCCAGAAACCCTTGAGACCGAGGTCCTTGCCCAGGTCACGACACCGCTCGTCGAAGTAGCAGACCGCGTGCAGCGGCTCGGTCAGCAGCCAAAGCGCTCGTGCGTGCAGCTCCATGGACCGCACGCTACCGCCGCCCGGCGTCGGGCGCAGCGCACCGGAACGCGAAGACCTGCGGTTCCGCTGTCAGCCGTCGGTGCGGCCGCCGGCTCCGAAGCCCGACTGCCAGGCCCACAGGTGGGTGCAGTTGGGGCACTGCAGATGCAGCACACTGCCCTTGTTCGACAGGAGGTAGCGCCAGTGGTCGGGGCAGGTGCGGCCGTCGAGGCAGGTTCCGCAGTCCTGATGGTCCTGGCAGCTGGGGCAGGGCACCCAGGCCCGGCGGCCGATATCGGCGGTGGGGTCGAGCGGCAGCATGCTCAGGCCTGCCCGGAGGCCGGCAGCACCCCGGCGGCGACCAGCGCGTCGTAAGTGGCCTGCTGCTCCGCGTCCAGGCCGGAGTACAGGAGCCGGTATGCGTCGGCCTCGCCCTCCATCACCTCGATGGGGTCCCATGTGTCGCCCAGCGCCGCGAGGACTTCGGTCCGCCGCCGGGCTTCGTGCGCGGTGAGGTCGATCTCGAAGTTCTGGGGTTCCGATATCCGGGGTTCCGAGGTGTTGCGGTCGTTCATGGTGCGCGTCCCATGCCACTTGCGGATGATTCGGACGTGTCTATCAAGCGGGGCGGCACTGAGGAAGCGTCAGGGGGAGCGGGCCGGAGCTGCGGATCGGCGGGCGGGTGAGGTGGTGGCGCAGCGTGAGGAAGTGAAACGCAAGAGAAGGGGGCAATTCGGAAAGCGTGCGTGGGATATCTTTGCGATTTGCCCGATATGTTCATGAATTCATGGCGTGATGTACTTCATCCTCGTTGGGTCGATCGCCGGCCGCCGACCGGGGCGCCGGGGTGCCGGGGCGGCCGGGCGGGATGCCGGGGCGGCCGGCCGCTGTGGCGGCTGCCTGGCGGTCGAGTGGCGCTATGGCCTGTCCAATGGGTCGGTGCCCCGGCGTCCGCCGCCCGGCGGACAGCCGGGCAGGCGCCGCACGGCGACCGCGGCGGCGTCGTCACCCAGCCGGCCGTCGGTGTGCGCCAGCAGGTCCGTGCGCAGCTGCCGTAGCGCCTGCCGCGGACTGCAGTCGCTCCAGACGCCGGCGCGCTCGGCGAGCGGGTAGAACGTGCCCTTGTCGTCGCGGGCCTCGCTCACCCCGTCCGTATAGAGCAGCAGCAGGTCGCCGGGCTCGAAGGGAAATCCCTCGACCTCGTAATCAGGGGCGCCGGGCAGACCGCCGAGCCCAATCGGCAGCGCGGGCCGCTCCGCCGACAGGGTGCGCACCCGCCCGTCACGCAGCAGCAGCGGGGGCGGGTGGCCACAGGTGGTGGTGTGGACGACGGGCCGTCGGTCGGGGAGGTCCAGGAGAATCACGGTCGCGAAGGTCTCGTCGATGTCGATGGTCTCGTCGGCGTCGAATGCCTCCTCGGTGTCGATGGTCTCGTCGGTGTCGATGACGGGGGCGGACCCGGGGGCCGGAGCGGTGGGGAGGGGGCCGACGTCCGAGGCGGGGTCGGCAGCCGCGTCCGCCCCGCCCCTGGCCCCGTTCTCGTCCCCGCCCCCGTCCCTGCCCCCGCCCCTGTCCCCGTCCCCGCCCACGTCCCCCGGCACGTTGTTCCACTGGCTGCTGTCCCAGCGGACGGCGCCGTCGAGGTGGACGGCCAGCCGGGGCAGTGTGGCCTCGCGGTGGGCGGCCGCGCGGAAGGCGCCGAGGATCAGGGCGGCATGGCTGTAGGCGGGCAGCCCCTTGCCCCGGACATCACCGATGATCAGCCGGGTGCTGTTGGTGGTGCGCGCCGCAGCGAACAGATCGCCGCCCATCTCCGCCTCCTCCTCGGCCGCCAAGTACAGGGAGGCGATCTCCAGGGAACCACTGCGCGAGGGCAGCGGCCGGAGCAGGACCTGCTGGGCGACCCCGGCCACCGAGCGGCTCTTTGTGAGCCGGCGTTCGTTGCGGTCCCGCACGACGGTGAAGAGCACGACCAGCGCGGAAACCACCACCAGCGAGGCGATCTGGGCCTCCAGGTTCTCGGTGAACAGCACATGGCGCGCGATGCCGATGAACACCTGGGCGGCCACCGCCAGCAGACCGATCGCCGCCGTCAGACGGGGTCCGGCGAAGGCCGCGGTGATCGCGGGAGCCGCGACGAGAAGGGGCCCCAGATGGATGTCGGGCGGTGCGAGGACGTCGATGGTGCAGACCGCGACGATGATCCCGACGGGGATCAGCACCAGGACATGACTCAGTTCCCGTCGTCCCCGGAAATGCCTCAGCCATGGAAAGGGCATGTCTCATGTTTGCACCGGGGTGAGCGAAATGCCCGGCTCATCCCGTCACCTCGCCCGCTCCGCCGCCTCCTGTCGCATGGCCGCGATGAGCAGATCGAGCGCCGGCTCGATGGCCGAGCCCCCCATGAGCGGCAGGTGCTCCCGTACGCGGTGCAGGCTGGGGTAGTCGTCCGCGGGCAGGTTGCCGTACTCGTCCTGCCAGGCCTGTTCGTCCGCCGCACGCTGGGCGGGAGCCAGCCGCAGGACGCCGGCGTCCACGGCCGCATGGCCGAGGGCGGTGTCCACGAGTGCGTGGTAGTGCCGGACGGCGGTGGCGTCGTCGAAGCCCGCCTGGAGCAGCAGACCGATCCCGGTGTCGACGGCGTGCTGCTCATACGGCCGGCCGGTGACCCGGACGGTGCTGAACACGGCGATCTGCGGGTGACGCAGCGCGGAACGGTACGCCCGCAGCCCGAGGTCGCGCAGATCGGCGGCCCAGTCGCCGCCGGGCGTGAAGTCGGCCATGGACTCGCCGATGAGCCGGTCGGCCAGCGCCAGCAGCAGATCCTCGGTGTTGCGGAAGTAGCGGTAGACGGCCGAGGGGTCGGCGCCCAGCGCCGCTCCGAGTTTGCGCACGGTGAAGGCCTGCGCCCCCTGGGCGTCGATGAGTTCGCATGCGGCGTCGACGATGAGATCGGCCGACAGGACCACGCCTGAACTGGTCGGCCGGCGCCGCTTGCGCTCGACCGGGACGCGCTCGCTCTCCGCCACGCCGAACCCTCCGCTTCGCCCCGCCCCGGCCCTCCGGCCCTTCTCGGAGCCAGTTAATCACCAGGTTACGTCAACACCGTTGACACAAGAATGAACGGCCTGTTTCATCGGCGGACATAGACGGACCGCCGCGGTGCCGCATCCCGCACCACCCCCTTCCGTACGACGCGGCCTGGCCTCCATCCCGGGCCCGGCCCGCGCCGCCCTGCTCCGCCACACCCCGCCCGCACCTCCCCGTTCCCCCAGGTCCGGCCGAGACCGGTCCGGCCCGCCCGTCCAAGGAGTGAGTGCCATGCCTTCCGCAGTGCAGCAGGACCCCGGCCCACCGAGCATGCGCCGCTCACTGGGCGTGAAGGACGGGGTGGCGATCGCCGCGTCGAGCACCGCCGCGACCACCAGCATCGGCATCGGCATGGGCACTCTGGCCGCCTACGCCGGCCGGCAGACGCCCGCCCTGTTGCTGCTGGCCTTTGTGCCCATCCTCGGCATCGCGCTGTCGTACGCCCGGCTCAACCGCAGCGAACCGAACTGCGGCAGTGGCTACACCTGGGTGGGCCGGTCCATCGGCCCCTGGCCCGGATTCCTGACCGGCTGGGTGGTGCTGGTCGGCAACGTCATCTTCATGGCGTACACGGGGGCGGTGACCGGCTCCGTCGTGCTCCAGTTCCTCAACAAGCTGGGCCTGTACAGCGTGTGGGGGCTCCGGCTGGATCCGGCCTCGACCGGTATCAGCACCACCGTGGGCCTGGTCGCGCTGGTCGTCGTCACCCTCACCGCCATCACCGGCGTGCGGGCCGCGACCCGACTGCAGATGGGACTGCTGGTCTTCGAGTACGCGGTCCTGCTGGTCTTCTGCGGCTACGCCCTGTTCATCGGCGACCAGCCGTTCTCGCTGTCCTGGCTCAACCCGTTGGAGATCGGCTCACCGCAGGACGTGGCCCAGGGGATGGTGCTGGCGGTGTTCTTCTACTGGGGCTGGGACGCCGCGTTCAGTGTCAATGAGGAGACCCGCAGCTCCACGGACGCGGCCCGCGGCGGACTGATCGCGCTGGTGGTGATGATGGGTCTGTTCCTCGTCGGCGCGCTCGCGTTCCAGCGGGTGATGAGCACCGGGGAACTCATCCACAACGGACCGCAGGCGCTCACCTTCCTCGGCGCCGAACTGGCCCCGGAACCCTGGGCCTCGCTGCCCCTGGCCGCCCTGATGTGCTCCGCCTTCGCCTCCCTCCAGTCGAGCGTCATCCCCACCGCCCGCGGTGCGCTGGCGATGGCCCGCGACCGGACGCTGGGCCCGGTGTGGCAGCGCGTGCACCCGCGCTACGGCTCCCCCGCCGTGGGCACCGTGCTGATCATGGCCCTCGCCGCGCTGCTCGCCGTGCTCGCGGTCGGCATCCCCAAGCTCAACGACATGATCCTCACGGCCGTCAACTCGATCGGCCTGACCGTGGCCCTCTACTACGGACTCACCGCGCTCGCCTGCGCGGTGCGCTTCCGCGACAGCCTGCGCGCCGGAGCCGTGCGCGCGCTCCGGGACGTGGTCGTTCCGGCAGTCAGCGCGCTGACGCTCTTCGGGCTCGGCAGCTATCTCGTCTGGGACTACGCGACCATGAGCGACCACTTCGAGGCGAGCCCGGACAACGGCTGGTTCATGCTGCTGCTCCCCGCCCTCTTCATCCTGGCCGGCCTGGCGACCGCCGCCTGGGCCAAGTGGATACGCCGCGCCCCGTACTTCCGCACCGGCCGGGGGACGGACGCCGATGCGATCACGTTGCCGATGGACGGGGACGGCAGCCCGCTCCCGAGCCCCGTGGAGGGCTGACCCACGCCCGATCCGACCCCGTCACCCCACCCACCCGAGCCGCTTGCGGCCACCGCACCACACTCCCCACACCACTGGAGCAACCACCACATGGACCTCAGCACCACCCCGGACGCCCGCACCCCCGGCTCCGCCGACGGCGGCCCCGCGGACCTCGTCTTCCTCTCCGGTCCCGTGCACACCGTCGATTCCGCGCGCACTCGGGCGAGTGCGGTGGCGGTACGCGGCGACCGTATCGTCGCCGTCGGGCACGAGGCAGAGGTCCGCGCGCTGATCGGGCCCGCCACGGAGGTCGTGGATCTGCACGGCAAACTGCTCATCCCCGGTTTCCAGGACGCGCATGTCCATCCGGTCGGCGGCGGGCGGGAGTTGGCGCTGTGCGATCTGACCGCGGCGGTCACGGCCGAGGCGTACCGCGAACTGATCAGCGCGTACGCGGCGGCGCATCCGGAGGCTGCCTGGATCAACGGCGGCGGCTGGTCCATGGAGGCGTTCCCCGGCGGCACACCGACCCGCGAGTTCCTGGACGCGCTGGTCCCCGACCGCCCGGTGTTCCTGGTCAACCGCGATCACCACGGCGGCTGGGCCAACTCCTGCGCCCTGGAACGGGCCGGGCTCACCGACCGTACGCCGGACCCGGCCGACGGGCGGATCGAGCGGGACGCCGACGGCCGGCCGACCGGCATGCTCCAGGAAGGCGCCATGCGGCTGGTGGCCGACCTGATCCCGGAACCGACGCTCGCCGAGCAGACCGAGGGGCTGCTCCGGGCGCAGCGCCTCCTCCACGGCTACGGCGTCACCGCGTGGCAGGACGCGATGCTGGGCTACGCCCCCGGTATGCCCGACGTCACCCCCGCGTATGTGGCCGCCCGGCGCGACGGGAAACTCACCGCACGGGTGACCGGGGCGCTGTGGTGGGACCGCTCCCGTGGGGCGGAACAGATCCCGGAACTGGTCGCGCGGCGCGCCGAGTTGACCGAGGGACGGCTGCGGGCGACCAGCGTCAAGATCATGCAGGACGGCATCGCCGAGAACCACACCGCCGCCATGCTCAGCCCCTACCTCACCGCGTGCGGCTGTGCCTCCGACAACAGCGGCATCTCGTTCATCGACCCCGAGGCGCTGCGGAGCTACGTCAGCCGGCTGGACGCGGAAGGCTTCCAGGTGCACTTCCACGCCCTGGGCGACCGGGCCGTGCGTGAGGCGCTGGACGCCGTCGAGGCGGCCCGGCGGACGAACGGTCTGCGCGACACCCGGCCCCACCTGGCCCACCTCCAGGTCGTGCACCCGGAGGACATTCCGCGCTTCCGCCGGCTCGGGGCGACCGCGAACATCCAGGCGCTGTGGGCGGCCCACGAGCCGCAGATGGACGAGCTGACCATTCCCTTCCTGGGGCCCCGGCGCGCCGGCTGGCAGTACCCGTTCGGCGATCTGCTGCGCTCCGGCGCCACCCTGGCGGCGGGCAGCGACTGGCCGGTCAGCTCCCCCGACCCGATCGCCGCGCTGCATGTCGCGGTCAACCGCCGGGCGCCGGAGGACCCGCCGTCGGCGCCGGTCTTCCTGCCCGAGCAGCGCATCGACCTGGGTGCGGCGCTCGCCGCGTACACGGCCGGCAGCGCCTACGCCAACCACCTCGACGAGACCGGCACCATCCAGCCGGGAAAGCTGGCCGACCTGGTCGTGCTCGACCGCGACCCGTTCGACGGCCCCGACGAGGAGATCGCCTCGACCCGCGTGCTGGAGACGTTCGTCGGGGGACAGCGGGTGTACGCGGCCGATGACGCCTGAGATCGAGGCATAGCGGGACCACCCGTCGGCGCGTCCGGACGGGACGGCGGGTCCGGCGGGCCCAGGCCCCCCGTTCCGGAGGCTCAGGGACGGGCCGGGCGCCGTACCACCGCCCCGTCAGCCACGCCCGGCCCGTGCCCGCTCCTCCAGTGCCGTCCGCCACCCCGGCGCCGTCACCCGCTCCCCCGGTTCGGGGGCCGGTGCGGCACGCCGCCGCCCCCCGTTGGCGAAGAAGTCCGCCAGCGGCAGCGTCGCCGCGCCGACCGTGACGGCGTCGGGGCCGAGCCTGCCGAGGTCGATGGTGACCCGGCCGGCGGGGTGCGCCAGGGAGTAGGCGGTGGCGTGGGCGCGGACGGCGGGGAGGAGGTGCGGGCCGAGCCGGAGGCCGGCCCAGCCGCCGATGAGGACACGTTCGGGGCTGAAGAGGTTGATCAGGTCGGAGATGCCCGCGCCGAGGTACTCCGCGGTCTCGTCGAGGACGGAGCGCGCGACCGGATCGGCGGCCGGACCGCCGTCCGGTGGGTGGGCGGCGGCGACCAGCGCGGTGAGCGCCGTCTCCTCGTCGGCGTCGGCGGGCGGTTGGCCGCCCGCCTCCTGCCAGCGTTGCAGCAGCGCCTCGGATCCGGTGTACGCCTCCAGACAGCCGCGGGCACCGCAGCGGCAGCGCCGGCCGCCGACGCTGACCGTCAGATGTCCCCATTCACCGGCGCTGTCGCGGGCACCGCCGTCGATGACGCCGTCGGTGACAAGGCAGGCGCCGACGCCGGAGCCGAAGAGCACGATGGCCGCGTTCCTGGCGCCGCGGCCGCCGCCGAACCACATCTCGGCCTGGCCGAGGGCCTTGGCGCCGTTGCTGAGGAAGAAGCCCACACCGGGCGGGAGTGCGACGGTGTGGTGCAGCAGCTCCTCCAGCGGGACGGCGTCCCAGCCGATGGTCTGGCCGTGGACGACCGCGCCGCCGGGCCGGCTCCGGTCGAGGATGCCGGGCACGCCGACGCCGACGCCGAGCAGCCGGCCGGGGGACGCCTCGCTCTCCCGCAGCACGGTCGCGATGCCGTCGGCGATATGGCGGACGATCAGATCCACGTCGTAGCCGTGGTGCCGCAACGGGAGTTCCGAGCGGGCCAGTTCCCGCATGGCGAGATCGAAGAGCTCGACCCTGACCCGGGTCTCGCCCACGTCCACGCCGATCAGCGCGCCGCTCCCCGGGGCCACCCGTAGCAGGGTGCGCGGCCGGCCGCCGTCGGACCCGACCACGCCGGCCTCCTCCAGCAGTCCGTCCTCGGAGAGTTCGGCGACCACATTGCTGACGGAGCCTGAACTGAGGCCCGTTGCGGGCCCGAGTTCCTGCCGGCTCAAGGGGCCGTCGGAATACAGCCGTTGCAGAACGGCGGTGCGATTGGCCCTGCGCAGGTCACGCACGGTCCGTTGGGTGCGTTCGGCCATCTGGTCCCCTCCCGGCCGGCCGGCTGCCGGTGTTCGCTCTCTTGACGCGCCCTTCCCTCGGGCTTTAACTCACACCCTAAGTTAAGCCATGAGGCTGTTCAGGAACGGAACATGGCCGGCCTTCGGACTCCTCAAAGAGAGGCGTATCCGTCATGCGCATACTCCGAGCCGCGACCGTCACCGCCACCGTTACCGCACTCGCCGCCGTGGCGTCCGGATGCGGCGGTGGGACGAGCTTCGGCGGCGGTGGCAGCGACGACTCCCCCAAGACGCTGACGTATTGGGCGTCCAACCAGGGGCCGAACGTCGAGGCCGACAAGGAGATCCTCGGCCCCGAGCTGACGAAGTTCGAGCGGCAGACCGGGATCAAGGTCAAGCTGGAGGTCATCCCCTGGCCCGAGCTGCTCAACCGGATCCTGGCCGCCACCACGTCCGGCCAGGGCCCCGATGTGCTCAACATCGGCAACACCTGGTCCGCTTCGCTCCAGGCCACCGGAGCGCTGCTCCCCTGGGACCGGACGAACTTCGACACGATCGGCGGACGCGACCGGTTCCTGGCGCCGGCCCTGGACGCGACGGGCGCGGCGGGCAAGGACCCGGCCGCGGTGCCGCTGTACTCGCTGGCCTACGCGCTCTACTACAACAAGCGGATGTTCCAGGAGGCCGGGATCAGCAAACCCCCGGCCACCTGGGACGAGTTGGTCGCGGACGGCAAGAGGATCGCCAAGGACGGCAAGTGGGGCCTCGGCGCCGAGGGCGGCCAGCTGACCAACAACATCCATCAGGCCTTCGCGCTCGGCAAACAGCACGGCGCCGACTTCTTTGACAGCTCGGGCAAGCCCGCCTTCACTTCGGACGGCGCGGTCGCAGCGGTGAAGCAGTACATCGACTTCATGGCCAAGGACAAGATCATCGCCCCGGGCAACGCCGAGTACGGACAGAACCAGTCGCTCAGGGACTTCGCCACGGGCAGGACCGCGATGGTGCTGTGGCAGGCCGCGGCCACCACCTTTGCCGCCGACGGGATGAAGCCCGGCGACTGGGGCGTCGCCCCGGTCCCCGTCCCGTCCGGCACCCCCGGCACCGGCCGGCAGATCAACTCCATGCTCGCCGGCATCAACATCGCGGTCTTCAAGAACACCCGCAATCTCCAGGGCGCGCGGAAGTTCGTGAAGTTCATGACGAGCGACACCGAACAGCGGCTGCTCAACAAGACCTATGGCTCCATACCGCCCGTCAAGACCGCCCAGCAGGACCCGGCGTTCAACCGCCAGGACACCAAGGTGCTGCGCGAAACGCTCATCAGGAGCGCCGCGCCGCTCCCGCAGATCGCCGAGGAGTCCCAGTTCGAGACGTCCGTCGGGACCGCCATCAAGGACCTGTTCGCCGACGCGGCCGCCGGCCACCCGGTGACCACCGCATCGGTCAAGGCGCGGCTGGCCAAGGCCGAGCAGCAGATGGCGCAATGAGGGGCGTCACCAGGCTGCGCCGCGTCGGCCTGCCCTATCTGCTGCTGCTTCCCGCGCTGCTTCTGGAGCTGCTGGTCCACCTCGTCCCGATGGTCATCGGCATCGTGATGAGCTTCAAGGAACTGACCCAGCTACAGATCGCCCACTGGGGCGCGGCCCCCTGGAAGGCGCTGGGCAACTACCGCGTCACCGTGGACTTCGACGCCCCGGTCGGCGCCACACTGCTGCACTCGTTCGTCGTCACCTGTGCGTTCAGCGTGCTGACGGTGGGCCTGTGCTGGCTTCTCGGCACCGCGGCCGCGATCTTCCTGCAGGAGAACTTCCGGGGCCGCGGCCTGCTGCGGGCGGTCTTCCTCACTCCGTACGCGCTGCCGGTCTACGCCGCGGTCATCACCTGGGCCTTTCTCTTCCAGCGGGACAACGGCCTGGTCAATCATGTGCTGCACGACCAGCTGCAGCTCACCGATGACCGGCCCTTCTGGCTGCTCGGCGACAACAGCTTCCTCGCGCTGCTCGTGGTCTCCGTATGGAAGACCTGGCCGTTCGCGTTTCTCGTGGTGATGGCCGCGCTGCAGAGCATCCCCAAGGACCTCTACGAGGCGGCGGCGCTCGACGGTGCGGGCATCGTCCGGCAGATCCGGCGGATCACCCTGCCGTCCTTACGGCCCATCAACCAGGTGCTGATCCTGGTGCTCTTCCTGTGGAGCTTCAACGACTTCAACACGCCGTATGTGCTGTTCGGCAAGGCCGCCCCGGAGGCCGCGGATCTGCTCTCCATCCACATCTACCAGTCCTCCTTCGTCACCTGGAACTTCGGTACCGGCTCGGCCATGTCCGTCCTGCTGCTGCTCTTCCTGCTGGTGGTGACGGCCGGCTATCTCCTGGCCACCTCGCGCGGAAGGAAGTCTGCCGATGGCTAGCACCGCTGCCCGCGCGCCCCGCACCGGCGGCCGCAGGCTCTCCCCCACCGCTCCGCCCCGCGCCTTCCGCTGGACCCGGCGGATCTTCCTCACCGCGCTGACCGGCTTCGTACTGCTCCCGGTGTACGTGATGCTCAGCAGCTCGCTCAAGCCCCTGGAGGATGTCTCCGGCGCCTTCCGCTGGCTGCCGGGCGAGGTGACCGTCCGTCCGTACCTCGACATCTGGCACACCGTTCCGCTGGCCCGGTACTTCACCAACTCACTGATCGTGGCGGGCTCGGCCACCGTCTGCTCGGTGGTCGTCGCGGTCTTCGCCGCCTACGCGGTGAGCCGCTATCGCTTCCGCGGCAAGCGGATCTTCACCGTCACGGTCCTGTCCACGCAGATGTTCCCGGGCATCCTCTTCCTGCTCCCGCTGTTCCTGATCTACGTCAACATCGGGAACACCACCGGTGTCGCCCTCTACGGCTCCCGCGGCGGGCTCGTACTGACCTATCTGACGTTCTCGCTCCCGTTCTCCATCTGGATGCTGACCGGCTACTTCGCCTCGGTGCCGCGCGAGCTGGACGAGGCCGCGTACGTGGACGGCTGCGGTCCGCTCGGGGCGCTCTTCCGGGTCGTGGTGCCCGCCGCCCTCCCGGGGATCATCGCGGTCGCCGTGTACGCGTTCATGACGGCGTGGGGCGAGGTGCTGTTCGCCTCCGTCATGACCAACGACACCACCCGCACCCTCTCGGTCGGCCTGCAGGGCTATGCCACCCAGAACGACGTCTACTGGAACCAGGTGATGGCCGCGTCCCTGGTCGTCAGCGTCCCGGTGGTCGCCGGGTTTCTGCTGCTCCAGCGCTATCTGGTCGCCGGGCTCACCGCCGGAGCCGTCAAATGACCCCCGCCGAAAGGAACTCCGTGAGCGACCGGATCGACTTCGCCGCCCTGCCGGACGACTTCACCTGGGGCGTGGCGACCTCGGCCTATCAGATCGAGGGGGCGGTCGCCGAGGACGGCCGCGCCCCCTCCATCTGGGACACCTACGCACACACCCCGGGAAAGATCGACAACGGCGACACCGGCGACCAGGCCTGCGACCACTATCACCGCTGGCGCGCGGACATCGGCCTGATGCGTCAACTGGGCGTCGGCGCCTACCGGTTCTCGATCGCCTGGCCGCGGCTCCGGCCGGACGGAGACGGCCCGGTCAACGCCGCGGGACTGGCCTTCTACGACCGGCTCGTCGACGGGCTCCTCGAAGCGGGCATCGCCCCCTTCGTCACCCTCTACCACTGGGATCTGCCGCAGGCCCTCCAGGACCGTGGCGGCTGGCCCGCACGGGAGACCGCCGAGCACTTCGCCGCGTACGCCGCGGTGGTCGCCGGGAAGCTCGGCGACCGCGTCCCCCACTGGGCCACACTCAACGAGCCGCTGTGCTCGGCCTGGATCGGCCATCTCGAAGGCCGGATGGCCCCCGGCCACACGGATCTCACGGCGGCGGTGCGTGCCTCGTACCATCTGCTGCTCGGGCACGGTCTGGCCGTCCAGGCGATCCGGGCCGCGGCGCCGGACGCCCAAGTCGGCATCGTCAACAATCTCAGCACCGTCGAGCCCGCCACCGGGTCCGAGGCCGATGCCGCGGCGGCCCGGCGGATGGACGGGCACACCAACCGCTGGTGGCTCGATCCGGTGCACGGCCGCGGCTTTCCGGCGGACCTGCGCGAGGTGTACGGCGTGGAGCTGCCGGAGCGCACCGGGGATGCGGAGACCATGGCGCAGCCGCTGGACTGGCTGGGGCTGAACTACTACTTCCCGGTCGTGGTCGCCGACCGGCCGGCCGGCCCGCCGCCGTTCGCCCGCCCGGTGCGCCGTCCGCGGGTCCCCCGTACGGGCATGGACTGGGAGATCGACGCGGACGGCATCGAGACACTGCTGCTGCGGCTGACGCGGGAGTACGGAGCGCGCACGATCCACGTCACCGAGAACGGCTCCGCCTACCCGGACGTGCTCCGCCCCGACGGCACCGTCGCGGATCCCGAGCGCACGGCATATCTGCACGGGCATGTCGCGGCCTGCGCCCGCGCGGCCCGTAAGGGCGCTCCACTCGCCGGATACTTCGCCTGGTCGCTGATGGACAACTTCGAGTGGGCCTACGGCTACGACAAGCGCTTCGGCCTGTTCCATGTCGACCGTGCGACGCAGGTCCGCACCCTCAAGGACAGCGGCCGGCACTACGCCGGGCTGATCCGCAGCCATAGGCGCACTTCCTGAGACGCCCTCGCCCGGCGGACCGGCCCCGCCCCTTCGCCGGGGCCGGTCCGCCGGGCGTCGCGCCGCTACTCGATGACGAGCTCGACCTCGATGTTGCCGCGGGTGGCCTTGGAGTACGGGCAGTACTGGTGCGTCGCCTCGACCAGCTGCCGGCCGGTCTCGCCCGCGAGGGTCTCCGGCAGCTCCACCCGCATGACGACGGCCAGGCCGAAGCCGGTGTCGTCCTTGCCGATGGAGACCTCGGCGGTGACCGAGACATCCTTGGTGTCGATCTTCATCTGCCGGCCGACATTGCCCATCGCGCTGGCGAAGCAGGCCGCGTATCCGGCGGCGAAGAGCTGCTCCGGGTTGGTGCCGGCGCCGTTGCCGCCCAGCTCGGGAGGCATGGCCAGGGCCAGGTCGATCCGGCCGTCGGAGCTGACGGCCCGGCCCTCACGGCCATTGGCGGTGGCGACAGCGGTGTACAGCGCGTCCATCACAGTTCCCCTTCGATAGCGCGGCGGCCGTTCCCCGGCCACCCGATGCCCACCACAGTTGCACACATCTAAATTGCCCGCAACTAAGTTGCGCACAACTAAATGACTCGCGGCGAGCTAACCTGGGTCCATGACCCCTGCGACCAGGCCTCCGGTACCCGACGCCGAACTGCTCCGCCTCGACCACCAGGTCTGCTTCTCCCTGCACGCCGCCTCACGCGCCTTCGGCGGCGTCTACCGGGACGCCCTCAAGGACCTGGGCCTGACCTACCCCCAGTACCTGGTCATGCTGGTCCTGTGGGAACACGGCTCCCAGCCGGTCAAAACCATCGGCGAACAGCTCCGACTGGACTCCGGAACCCTCTCCCCCCTGCTCAAACGCCTGGAGTCGGCCGGTCTGGTCCGCCGCGAACGGAGCACCGAGGACGAGCGGTCGGTCACCATCCACCTCACCCCCGCCGGCGACGAGCTGCGCGAACAGGCCCTGCCGGTCCCCCGCAGGATACTGGCCGCGACCGGCCTCACCATCGAGGAACTGCGCACGCTCCAGGGCCTGTTGGGCCGGGTGACGAGCGCCCTCGACGAGGCCTGACCCCGGGCGGTTCCCCAGTCCGCCGGCGTCCGCCCCGTACCTCTCGGCGGTCCGCGGCGTTACGTACGTAGGTGCTTTCCGCGGTGTCCGCAAGGCGAGGTGCGGACGCGTTGTCCACCCCGGTCGCTCATCACCCCATTGAGCTACCAAGGTTGGGGTGTCATCGGTACAAAGGCGTATAAAGGGTGGTCAAACCAGCCGGAGCCGCCGGTGATATCCCGCCCACGACGCGGTTGGCAGCATCGCCTACGACAAGCGGAGGAGCGCCACGTGAATGCGGCAGAAGTTGTCAACACCTTGCTGGTCCAACGATTCGGGGTTTCCCCGGCCGACATCACCGACGAGACTCCGCTCCGCAGCCTGCGCCTGGACTCCCTGGCGCTGGAGGAGCTCCGCGTCCTCATCGAGGAGCGGCTGGACCTCGACCTCGACGAGGTGTCGCTGACCCCGCGGAACACCGTGGGCCAGCTGGTGGCGGCCGTCGACGGCAACGTTCCGGCATGACGGCCCGCCAGGAGCCGTTCTCCGCGGCCGTAACAGGACTGGGACTGGTGACCGCGGCGGGCGTGGGGGCGAAGGCCACCTGGCACTCCGTCACCCAGGAGACGGTGCCCGGCGGGGTGAGCCACCAAGAAGAACTCGCCGATCTGCCCTGCGACTTCATGTACACCATCGCGGATCTGGACACGACCGAGCTGCTCGGTGTGGCCACCCAGCGACTGATGGACCGCTTCTCCCAGCTCGCGGTGATCGCCGCCCGGGAGGCCGTCGCCGATGCCGGGCTCGACCCGGAGTCCTGGGACAGCAGCCGGGTCGCGGTGGTCATCGGCTCCGCACACGGCGGGCTGCCGTTCTACGACCAGCAGCATGCCGCGATGGCCGGGCGTGGCGCCCGCCGGGTCTCCCCCAAGCTCGCCCCGCTGACCGTCGTCAACAGTGCCGCCAGCAGCGTCTGCATGGACCTCGGCGCACAGGGCCCCAGCATGGGCGTGGCGACGGCCTGCTCCTCCGGCACGGTCGCCGTGGGCACCGCACACCAGCTGCTGCGCGCCGGGGTCTGCGATATCGCCGTCGCGGGCGGGGCGGAGTCGGTCCTGTCCCGGCTGCTGATCGCCAGCGCCTGCCAGATGAAGGCGGTCTCCACCCGCCGGGACGATCCGGCCACGGCCTGCCGCCCCTTCGACGCGGGCCGCGACGGCTTCGTGGTCGGCGAGGGCGCCGGGCTCCTGGTGCTGGAGCGGCCCGAGCACGCGAGCGCCCGCCGTGCGCCCGTCCGTGCCCACATCCGCGGCTACGGCGCGTCGAGCGATGCCTACGCCGCGGTGGCCCCAGACCCCGAGGGGAACGGCATCGAGCGGGCGCTGCGCAACGCGCTGGCGGACGCGCAGGTGCAGGGCCGGGACGTCGGGCATGTCAATGCCCACGGCACCTCGACGGTCGTCAACGACCGCGTCGAGGCCACCGTCCTGCAGCGGGTCCTAGGCGATCACCCGCTGGTCACCTCGACCAAGGCGATGACCGGGCACGCGCTGGGCGCCGCCGGCGGGATCGAGACCGCGCTCACCGTGCTCGCCCTGGAACAGCAGCTGGTGCCGCCGACCGCCAACCTCGAGGTGCCGGATCCGCGGATCCCGATCGAGATCGTGCGCAAGGAGGCCCGGCAGGCGGCGTTCGACTGCGCGGTCAAGACGTCGCTCGGCTTCGGCGGGCACAATGCCGCGCTCGTACTGACCCGCTAGACCGCCACCGCGCGCCCTTGCCGGCGCGCCCCTCCCGCCGGTGCCCCGAGAAGGAATCTGCCATGTCCGAGGAAACGATCCGCGCCTTGTCGGTGCACGGGGTGTCCTATTCCTACCGGCGGCTGAGGCAGCCGGAGCGGATCACCGAGCCCGTTCTGGTGCTGGGCGGCGCACTGCAGGGAATGTACGGCTGGCCCCAGATGGAAGACCACGTGGGGCCGGTGGCGGACGTGGTCACCGCCGACCTGCCGGGCATGGGCAGCGCCGACCCGCTCCCTCCGGGGCCGAGCATCGATGTCGTGTGCGCGGCGATCGAGCGCATCATCGACGATCTGGAGGTCCCCCGGATCAACCTCTTCGGGTTCTCGTACGGGGCGGGTCTGGCCTACGGGTGCGCCCGGCGATTCCCCGGCCGCGTCGCGCGGCTGGCCCTCGGCGGCGTGCCGGCGCACATCAGCGACGCCCAGGTCGAGCTGTGGCGGCGGGCTTCCGATCATCTCGCGCAGGGCGACACCGAGGCCTTTGCCACCCTGGTCGCCCAGGGCCTGATGTGCCTCGACGACCGTCGGCACGTCGCGCGCCGGAAGCTGGCATACCGCTATGTCCGGCGCTCGATGCTGCACGCGGCCCGGAACTCCCGGCACGCGGTGGACTCACTGCGCCGCGGGATCTCGGACCGGCCGGACTTCTCCGGTGGCCTGACCGATGTCCCCACCCTGGTCTTCAGCGGTGAGCACGACACGGTGACCTCCCCGGCCCGGCAGCGGGACTTCGCGGCCACCATCCCGGGCAGCCGCTTTCTGACGATTCCGGACGCCGATCACTGGGTGGTGCTCGAACGCCCGCAGGAGGTGGCGGACTTGGCGGCCCGGTTCTTCACCGATGGACCGCTGAGCTCGGCGCCCTGCCTCGCGCCGGTGGTGCGCGAGGAGCCGTCGCCGGCCGATCCGGCATGTGTGTGAGCCCTGAACCTCGGCAACATTCCCTTGCAGCTATATAATCCAAGTGGCATGCTGAGATCATGACCCTACCGTTCGACGTTCTGGCGGAGCCGAGCCGGCGCAAGATCCTCGACCTGCTGCTGGAGCGCCCGCGGCTGGTCGGCGAGCTCACGGAGCAGCTCGGACTGAGCCAGCCCGGCACTTCCAAGCACCTTCGGGTGCTGCGCGAGGCCGGGCTCGTCCGGGTCCGGCAGGACGCCCAGCGCCGTTGGTACGAGCTCCGGCCCGAGCCCCTGGCGGAGCTGGACGCCTGGCTGGCCCACTACCGGCATCTGTGGACCGGGAGCCTGGACGCTCCCCCAGCTAACGCGTCGAGGTGCCCCCAGGAACGGCACCTCGACGCCATGGAGGACGATCCCCGATGAACCCGCATTCCGACACCCTCACCACCGCCGACGGCCGCACCGCACTGCGCATGGAGCGCAGGCTCGCCCATCCGCCCGCGAAGGTCTGGTCGGCGATCACCGACCCGGCGCACGTCGGGCAGTGGTTCCCCTCCGAGGTCACCGTGGAGCTCCGCCCCGGCGGAGCGATGACCTTCGTCATGCCCGGTGTGAGCTGCATCGCCATGACCGGTACGGTCACCGACGCCGAGGAGCCCCGGCTGTTCGCCTTCACCTGGGGCGAGGATCATCTGCGCTGGGAGATCACCCCGGACGGCGACGGCTCGCTGCTGGTTCTGGTGCACACCTTCGGCGACCGGTTCGGCGGCGCCAGCTTCGCCTCCGGCTGGCATCTGTGCCTCACCGCGCTGTCGCAGCTGCTCGACGGGGACTCGACCCGGGTCGATCGCGACTCGGGTGAGCTGCACGAGGCGTACCTTGAGCAGTTCGATCTCGGGCGCGGGGTGGTCGAGGACACTGCGGAGGGCCCTCGGATCCGTTTCGAGCGTCAGCTCGTACGTCCCACCGAGGCCGTCTGGGCGGAGCTGACCTCGGGAGACGAGCCTGCGGTGGAGGCACCCGCACCGGCGGGCTTCACCAGCCGGCAGGCGCCGGCCGGGCCCATCACCGAGGTCACGGCCCCGGCGGTGCTCGCGTACCGCTGGCACCCGGAGGGCACGGTCCGCTGGGAGCTGGGCCAGGGCACCGGCCATGGCCCCCGTCTCGTTCTCACCCAGACCGGCCCGGAGGGCTTCGACGTGGACGCCGCACTGGAGGCGTGGCACGAACGTATCGAGCAGCTCGCCGCACGGCTGCTGGCGGGCTGAATTACCGCCCCCCCTTTTAGCGCCGCATACTCGCGCCCCCTATGCAGTCCATAGGGGGCGCGCGCGATGCCGGGCACCGCGGGCATTGCCGACCCGCCCGCGCCCGCTGCGGAATTACCCGTTCACCGTGTGAGCCAGGCAACTCCGCGGTGCCGTGGAGCGGAATGCGGCGTCCGTACCGCGTGATGCCGGGCACGAGACGTACGTCACGTACGAGCATTCCTAGTCGAGGCCCTTCCCGGCACACAGCGAGATTCGCGGTATTTACAACGGACATCTCGCTCTATCTCACGAAGATAGGTAGTACAAGGCACCTTTGCCACCATCTTGGGCTCGCGCTAACCATGTTCCGGGTAGCACCGAGAACGAGCCCGCGATCTCAGCCGGAGCGGCGAAACGCGGCAATGACCCTCGGTCCTCACGCGCCAACCGAAGGCCGTTTCCCCCGCCACCAAGCTCTGGAAGAGGTCCTGTCCGCATGCCCAACTTCACCCTGCCCCGCCCTGCCCGCATCACCCGCACGCACAAGGTCACCGCCGCGCTGGTCGGCACCGCGAGCTGTGCCGCCGCCCTGGCGTTCACCGCGGCGCCGAGCGACGCCGAGACCACCTCCGCAGCCGCCCCGGCCGCGGTCAAGCCGGTCAGCGCCAACGGCCTGCCGCTCACCGCGAAGGACCGGGCCGACGACGGCAAGCAGGCACGGGCGGTCGCCTCGTCCGTCGCCGCCGGTCTCAAGGTGACCGCTGTCGAGAAGCAGAACCACGCCGCCGAGCAGACCGCCAACCGCTCCATCGAGCGCAAGGCCCTCGTCGCGCCGAAGGCCGCCCCCAAGGCGCCCAAGGCGCCCAAGGCCACCCCCAAGCGCTACGCGAACAACCTTGACGGCTGGATCCGTGAGTCGCTCGACATCATGAAGGACAAGGGCATACCGGGCTCCTACGAGGGCCTGCACCGCAACATCATGCGGGAGTCCAGCGGCAACCCCAACGCCGTCAACAACTGGGACATCAACGCGATCAACGGCGTGCCGTCCAAGGGCCTGCTGCAGGTGATCCAGCCGACGTTCGACGCCTACCACGTCTCCGGCACCCCCCATAAGCTCACCGACCCGATCGCCAACATCACCGCCGCGGCCAACTACGCGGCCGACCGCTACGGCTCGATCGACAACGTCGACTCGGCCTACTGAGCCGGAGAGACACGACCGTGAGCACGGTCGGAGCAGACTGATCCGGGGCCGCGGTGCGGCCCCGAGCACAGCAACGGCAGTGGCCCTGCCCGCATTCCGCGGGTGGGGCCACTGCCGTTTGCCGGGTGGCACCGGTGCCGGGCGGCAAGCGCCCGGCGCCGCCGGTCAGTAGCGGTCGCGCCGGGGCAGGCCTTCGCCGAAGAGCGTGTCGAGAACCTCGCCGGCGATGCGGAGTCCCTGCCGCTCCTTGGCCGTGAGCCGGTCCTGGTGGCGGCCGTCGACCGGGGCCGCGGCGGCAGCGCCGGTCGCGAGGAAGCCGGTGACGAGAAGACCGGTGAGAACGACGGAAATACGACGGAGCATCAGCATGTCCCTACGGTGAGTGGTGACGGTGTGCGGTGCCACCTTCCGGGGGCGGCGGGCCCCGAGTCATGCGACAGCTCCGGGCGCTGCTGCGAACGGACCAGCGGCACCGCCGTATTGCCGTAGTGGAGCTCTCACCAACGGCGGAGCCGGTCTGCCCTTCTCCCTGCGCCGCCCCACCGTAAAAGCCCGGCCATGGCCGATCGATCGTGAATCAGGGCACAATTGGCGCACTTTTGGCCCCGGCCACAGTGCCCCTCGCCACATTTGGGGATTCCCGCACCGTCCCAGCGGGCCGGCACCCCGGTAAATCTGCTGCCGCCGGCGCCTGAATCGGTGCCGGAGAACGCTAATTCCGGTGTGAGCCAGGCAACTTATATACGGGGGACGAGCGGCCTTTGAGGCCGCTGTCGGGTGACCCGAGGCACGCGATGTACGTCACTTACGAACCTGCCTAGTCGATATCCCTGCGGCCTTTCCGGGCCATCGCCGCCGGAATCGCTTATTGCTTCGGTGATCCGGTTTCTTCTCACGAAGATGAGTAGTACAGAGCACCATTGCCTCGATTCGGGACCGGCGTTAACCATGGATTCCGACGCACCGAGAGCGAGCTTGCGCATCACGCCCCAAGGCGGACGCAGCGAAGACCTCTGGTTCGTAACGCGCCGCCAAAAAGGCCGCCTCCCCGTCCCCAGTACCTGGAAGAGGTCACTCTGCATGCCTAGCTTCACCCTGCCCCGCGCTGCCCGTATCACCCGCATCACCCGTACCCACAAGGTCGCCGTGGCCGTTCTGGCCGCCGCGGGTGCCACCTCGGCCCTGGCCTTCACCTCGGCTCCGGACACCGCACAGGCCGCTTCTGGGCACTCCCCTGCCGCGGTCAAGCCGGTCAGCGCGAAGGGCCAGCCGGCCAAGGCAGACGACGCCAGGACCGGCCGCCCGGTGACCGCCTCGGTCGCCGACCACGTGAAGGTCACCGCCGTCGAGAAGCAGCACAGCGCCCAGCAGGCCGCCGACCGCTCCGCCGAGCGCAAGGACGTCAAGGACTACCCGAACAACCTGGACGGCTGGATCCGCGAGTCCCTCGACATCATGAAGGACAAGGGCATCCCGGGCTCCTACGAGGGCCTGCACCGCAACATCATGCGGGAGTCCGCCGGTGACCCCAACGCCGTCAACGGCTGGGACATCAACGCCATCAACGGCACGCCCTCCAAGGGTCTGCTGCAGGTGATCCAGCCCACGTTCGACACCTACCACGTCGAGGGCACCCCCGATAAGCTCACCGACCCGATCGCCAACATCACCGCCGCGGCCAACTACGCGGCCGACCGGTACGGCTCGATCGACAACGTCGACTCGGCCTACTGAGCCGGCAGAGCCGAAGAGCCGTCATGGACACCCGAGGCCGGACCGGCCCGATGAGGTCAGAGACATGACGGACCAGACAAACGAGCCGGCAGGCTCGGCATAGAGCAGCTTGCGAAGCGGCGGAATGGCGCGTTCGCCGCTGCGCGGTGGAGCGGGTCCCGGCAGTGCCGGGGCCCGCTTCGCTCTGTCGTGCGACCCGGAGGTCCGGACCGGGGGCGTGAGCGATGGTTTCCGCCCGCCGGACGGGTGAGATGCAGGGCCGGTCGGCGGACTGACGGCCTGTTGGGCCATAGAGTCAGGCAGTTCTGCGTATATGTCTCTTATCGGCAGGATTCTGCTCAAAAGCTGCCGAACCTGACTCAACCGAAGGCCTTCGGAGGCATGCGATGCCCTTGCGCAGATCCGGTCCGGCCCGCCGTACAGTCCCGATTGCGGCCGGAACTCTCGTTTCTCTTCTCTCCGTGCTCGCTCTGCCCCTCGCGCTGCCCGGCTCCGCCACGGCGTCGGACGCCGAGAAGAGACCCGCCCACCCCGAACAGGACTGGATGGGTTCCACCATCATCGCCCACGAGGGCGGTGACCGGGCGGGCGGTTCCGAGCCGCGGGCGTCGGGCCACCGGGCCGTGGCCGGCGTCGATGTCTCCAGCCACAACCGCAAGGTCGGCTGGTCGTCGCTGCGTAAGTCCGGGGTGCGTTTCGCGTATGTCAAGGCCACCGAGGGGACCAACTACACGAACCCGTACTTCGCGCAGCAGTACAGGGGCTCGTACCAATCCGGCATGATCCATGGCGCCTACCACTTCGCGCTGCCCGACCACTCCAGCGGCGGCTCCCAGGCGCGGTACTTCGCCGATCACGGCGGCGACTGGTCCAGGGACGGCAGGACGCTCCCCGGCGCGCTCGACATGGAGTACAACCCCTACGGCGCGACCTGCTACGGGAAGAGCCACAAGGGGATGGTCAGTTGGATCCACGACTTCGTGCAGACCTACCGGGAGGAGACCGGCCGTCACGCGGTCATCTACACCTCCACCAACTGGTGGAAGCGGTGCACCGGCAACTCCGGGAAGTTCGGCAGGACGAACCCGCTGTGGATCCCGCGGTACGGATCGTCCGTGGGCTCACTGCCCGCCGGCTGGCGCTATCACAGCATCTGGCAGCACACCTCCTCGGGCCACCCGGTCGGCGACCGTAACCGCTTCAACGGCTCGTACACCCGCCTCAAGGTGCTCGCGAACGGCCACTGACCCCACACGCAACGGCCGGTCCCCGGCGCGCCTGCTCCGGCGCCGGGGACCGGCCGTGTTCCGTTCGCCCCGCGGCCTGCGACGGCCGGACGCCTTTGGGACAAACCCTCCGGCATGACGGCGAATTCACGCCGCGGTACAACCATCGACGGCCGACCGATGTCCAACACTGCGAAATGACCACGCTAGGCACTTCACCCAACGGGGGGTATTCCATGAAGCGTTCTCGTGCTATCGCAGGATCCGCAGTGCTGGCCGTGGCCGGTATCGCCACGATGGCGACGGCCACCACCGCGTCCGCTGCACCGAGGGCCGCCGCCGCGTACAACGGAGCCTGCGGAAGCGGCTACAGCGTAGTGAATTCCGTACCGGTCACCGGAAAGGGGACCGTGTACCTGACGTACAGCGCAAAGACCGGAAAGAACTGTGTCGTGACGGTGCGGAACAGCACCGGTAAGCGGGTGTACATGAACGCCTATCTCACGGCTACGGACGGCAGTTCGGACTGGGTTTACGACAGCGGTCAGTACACCTCCTACGCCGGACCCGTCTACCTGCCCGGAAAGGGCATCTGTGTGGACTGGGGCGGCGCGATCGAGTCGGTCAGCGTCAGCGTTTCCGGCTCCAACTGCGGCCGGATGGCGGCCGGTGTGGTGACGCACCACTGATCGCCCATGACGGCGGGTTCCCGGGCAGCGCCCGCCCGGGAGCCCGCCGTCGGCGTACCGCGCGCCGCACTGCACCGCACACCTCAACCAGCATGCTGGGCAGCCGAGTTGACGGCTCCGAGGGTTCGGCACGGGCCGATCACGCCGGACGGCTCCGGTGCTCGGCCGCCGCGGCGGCCGCGATATTGCGGGCCATGCCGCCGAACACCGCGGCGTGGAAGGGGGAGATGGACCACCAGTACGCATGGCCGGTCAGTCCGTGCGGGTGGAACAGGGCCCGCTGGCCGTAGAGCGTGCGGCCGTGGGCGTCGCGGCCGACCGTCAGTTCCAGCCAGGCCAGGCCGGGGAGCCGCATTTCGGCGCGCAGCCGCAGCAGGCGGCCCGGTTCGACCTCCTCGACGCGCCAGAAGTCGAGCGAGTCGCCGACCCGCAGCCGGCCGGCGTCCCGTCGGCCGCGGCGCAGCCCCACCCCGCCGACCAGCCGGTCCAGCCAGCCGCGCACCGCCCAGGCGAGCGGAAGGGAGTACCAGCCGTTGTCGCCGCCGATGCCTTCGACCACCCGCCACAGCGCCTCGGGCGGGGCGTCCACGGTCCGCTCCCGCCGGTCGGTGTAGAGGCTGCCACCGGCCCAGTCGGGGTCGGTCGGCAGCGGGTCGCTCGGCGCTCCGGGCACCGCGGCGTTGGACCAGCGGGTGACGACCTCGGCGTCCCGGACCCGGCGCAGTGCCAGTTCCAGGGCGTCGTCGAAAGCGAGGGGGTGGCCCGGCGGGTCCGGGTCGGGGACGTAGTGGGCGATGTCGTGCTCGTGGCAGACGACCTCGTACCGCAGTGACTCGGCGAGCGGGCGGGCCAGGCCGGGCGGCACCGGGGTGACCAGGCCGATCCAGAGGCTGGAGAGGCGCGGGGTGAGCATCGGCACGGGGAGGATCAGCCGTTCGGGCAGCCCGGCGACCCGTGCGTAGCGCTGCATCATGTCGCGGTAGGTGAGGATGTCGGGCCCGCCGATGTCGAAGGCCCGGCTGACGTCGTCAGGGAGGCGGGCGCAGCCCACCAGACAGCGCAGCACATCGCGGACGGCGACCGGCTGGATGCGGGTGCGCACCCAGCTGGGGGTGACCATGACCGGCAGCCGCTCGGTGAGATAGCGCAGCATCTCGAACGAGGCCGAGCCGGAGCCGATGATGACGGCGGCGCGCAGTACGGCGGTGGGGACACCGGACGCCAGCAGGATTTCCGCGACTTCGGCACGGGAGCGGAGGTGGGGCGACAGCTCCTGCTCGGGGATGCCCTCGGGGGTGAGGCCGCCGAGGTAGACGATCCGGCGGACGCCGGCGGCGCGGGCCTGCCGGGCGAAGATCTCGGCGGCCCTGCGGTCGGTGTCCTCGAACCGGCGACCGCTGCCCAGGGCGTGCACCAGGTAGTACGCGACCTCGACACCGGCCATCGCGGTGCGGACCGAGCCTGCGTCGGTGACGTCGCCGCGCAGGACCTCCGTCTGCGGGGCCCAGGGGTGGTCACGGAGCTTCTCCGGTGTCCTGGCCAGCGCGCGGACGGTGAATCCGGCCGCGAGGAGCTCGGGGACCAGGCGGCCGCCGATGTAGCCGGTGGCGCCGGTGACCAGGGCGCGCGGGCGTGCCGTGGGCTGCGAGGCATCGTCTGTGCCGGCCATGTGCACGGCCTCCTCCGGCGGGTAGCAGCACGACCAGGCTGCCCGCCAAGTCTGTCACCGCTCCCTCCGCCGGGCATCACGACGCAGGTCAGGGCGTGCCCTGGCGGGCCTTCCGGGTCAGGTCGACCTTCCGGCGCGGACGGAGCTTCTGGTCCGGGTCGAGCTGCCAGCCGTGCTCCGCGGCGACATCCAGCAGTCCGCCTGCACCGATGCCCCGGTACGTGTGGAACCGGAAGAAGGTCTTGGTGTCCGTGGGCTTCTTCCGGCCGAGGTGCCGCCCGATCCGGGCGCGGTAGAACTCGGGGTCACCGGCACGCTCGTGCCGCAGCTCGCTCCAGGTCGCCCACCACCGGGGGCGGAAGGGGAACGGGTCGAGCGCCCAGTCCAGCACGCGTTCCATCGGCTTGTCGAAGAAGATCAGCAGCTCCGCCAGCAGTCCGAAGGCGAACACCGCGACGGACACGGCGATGAGCAGCAGCACATGGACCGGGAAGTAGAGCACGGTGCAGAGGTGACGCACGATCAGGCCGGTGCGGGAGCGGGGTGGCACCGGGTCCCAGTCCGAGTTCAAGGGCTGGGGGTGGGGCTGGGGCTGGGGCTGGGGCTGGGGCTGGGGCTGGGGCTGGGGCTGGGGCTGCTGCGGCGATCCGTACAGCGGTGGCACGTACGGACGGTGCGAGGGCGGGGGCGGGAAGTTGGGGGAGGTGTTACCAGCACGGGGTTACTCCATCACTCCAGGCCGGGACATGACAAAACCTGGGTCCGGGCCCCCACGATCACCCGGCCAGGGGCGTCCCGGTGCTCTCCCGTGCCTCCAGGTGCGGCAGTTCGCCCTGGACGGTCCGCAGCGGGCCGCCGTCGAGGACCGCGAGGAGTTCCTGGGCGGCGAGCCTGCCGAAGCCGGGGGTGTCGCGGACGAGTGCGGTGAGCCGGGGGTGGGTGACCCGGCACAGCGCCGAGTCGTCCCAGGCCACGATCGACAGCGCGCCCGGGACGGGGATACCGCGCTCGGCGGCGACCGAGGCGCCGGCCACGGCCATCACATCGTTGTCGTAGATGAGCGCCGTCGGCGGCCGGGCGGCGTCGAGGAGACGGCGGGTGGCCTCGGCTCCCTCGGCGTCGGAGTAGTCGGTGGTCACCGAGTGGACCTGGCGTCGGTCGAGACCCCGCCGGTCCGCTTCGGTGCGCAGCGACTGGATCCGGCGTGCGGTGTGGGCGAGGCCGGGCAGCCCGGCGATATGCACGATCCGGCGGTGCCCGAGGCCGTAGAGGTGGTCCAGGACCCGTGCCATGGCCTTGGCATCGTCGGCCCAGACGGTGGAGAGCGGCGGGTGGGCCGGGGCGGCGACCGGTTCGGCGGCGGCCGGCTCCGAGGGGTCCTGGCCGGGCGTGGCAGGGCCGGATGTGGCCCTGCCTGGTGTGGCAGGGCCGGGCGTGGCCAGGCCGGGCGTGGCAGGGCCGGGCGTGGCAGGGCCGGGCGTGGCAGGGCCGGGCGTGGCCGGGCCGCCGACGACGACGGCGGGCAGGCCGAGTGCGGTGAGCAGCTCCGGGCGGGGATCGGCAGTGCGCGGGTCGACCACGAGGACGCCGTCCACCCGTCGTTCGGCCCACCAGCGGCGGTAGAGCGCGCACTCGCTGTCGAGGTCCTCGACGACCTGGAAGAGGAGCGCGATCTGCCGCGCGGAGAGCACTTCCTGGATGCCGGAGACCAGTTGGAGGAAGAAGGACTCCACGCCCAGGGTCTGTGCGGGCCGGGCGAGCACCAGCCCCATGGCGCCGGCGCGTTCGCCGGACAGTGCGCGGGCGGCGCTGTTGGCCTGCCAGCCGAGTTCCTCGGCGACGCGGCGGACCCGGGCCCGGGTGTCCTGGGAGACGCCCGGCCGGTCGTTGAGCGCGAACGAGACGGCGCTCTCCGACACCCCGGCCCGGCGGGCGATGTCCTTGATCGTCGGCCGGCGCGCCGGCTTGCGCCGGGCCGCCTCACCGGGCGCTGTCATGGCAGGCTCTCCCTCGTGCTGAACCGCATTAGTGCGCATCAGTCTGATCAGCGTCCAGTGGCCTGTCAATCGCCGCACGGCCACTCGTGAATCAGGCCATCTCCCCGCGCCTTCGGGAAGTTGACTGACGGGGTATTGACACCTACTAAAACGCATTAGTAGCGTCTGCCGCATCGTCGCCCGAGGACTCGCGCAATCACCGGCACAACGACCGGAAAGTCCGCCGCAGCATTTCCGGCTGCCGTAAGTCAATGAAATTCCCGGCCCGTCGCGACGAATCCCTGGTGTCTGGTCCGAGCAAAGGAGCCGCCAGCCATGCGCATACCCCGTCGAGCAGCCGCCACGACCGCGGCGCTGGTCACCTCGGCGCTCGCCCTGACCGCATGCGGCCCCTCGGGGGGATCCGGCGGATCGGACAGCGCCTCGGGGAAGGTCGAGGGCCAGGTCACCTTTCAGACCTGGAACCTCAAGGCCAATTTCAAGAAATACTTCGAGGGCGTGATCGCGGACTTCGAGAACAAATACCCGGACACGGATATCAGATGGGTGGACCAGCCGGCCGAAGGGTATCCGGAAAAATTGAGCGCGGATGCCGCCGGCGGCACACTTCCCGATGTCGTCAATGTCTCGCCGGATCTCGCGTATCCGCTGGCCAAGGCCGGGCTTGCGCTGGATCTGGAAAAGACCGCCGGAAAATACCGCGGAGAGTATCTCGACGGGGCGTGGGAGAGCCACCGGATGCCGGGCATGACGGGAGTTTTCGCCTTCCCCTGGTATCTGAACACCGGGCCGATGTTCTACAACAAGGAGCTCTTCGCCAAGGCGGGACTCGATCCGGAGCGGCCGCCGACGTCGTACGACCAGCTCTTCCAGGACGCCGTGGCGATGGCGCGGAAGAGCGACCGGAAGATCGCGATGCTCGCCGGCACCCCGTCGATCGAGGACTTCGGCCGCTATGGCGAGCGGCTGATGAACGCCCGGGGCACGGAGTTCACCTTCAACGGGCCCAAGGGCGTCGAGCTGCTGGAGCACTACCAGAAGCTGTATGCGGCCGGGGCGCTGGACTCACAGGCGCTCACCGCGCAGGCCGAGTCCGCGGGGCGCAAGTTCCAGCAGCAGTCGGTGGCCATGAATCCGGGCAGTGCGCACGACCTGGAGAACTTCAAGAAGGAAGCGCCGAGCCTCTACCGGCATATCGGCATCACGGACGCGGTCAACAACACCGGTAAGGCCAATATGTACGTCCAGGGCCTGATGGTGAATGCGCAGAGCAAGGTCAAGCCGGCGGCGGTCGCGTTCGCGCACTTCATCACCGACAAGAAGAACCAGATGGCCTTCGCCAAGGAGGTCACCATCTTCCCCAGCACCAAGGGCTCGCTGGACGATCCGTACTTCACCAAGGAGGACGGCACCGATGCGACCCGGGTGCGGATCGCATCCGCCAAGTCGCTGAAGAACGCGGTGAATTACACCCCGGTGCCGCTCAGTGACCAGATGAAGACCGTGCTGCGCAATGCGGTCGCCAAGGCCGTACAGGGAAAGCAGTCCCCCCAGGCGGCGCTGGACGGCGCGGTCGCCGCATGCAATCGCCTGCTCAAGTCCGCCTGAGGCCGGGGCATTTCGTGACGACCGGAATGACACCGCGCGCCCTGATCACGGCGGACAATGCGCCGGCCGCCGCTCCCTCGCCGGCCCCGGCACGGCGGCGTACGCGCGGGGCCCGTGCACAGCTGCCGTCCAGTCCCTGGCTCTTTCTGGCTCCCGGTCTGCTGATCGTCGCCGTATTCAGCCTGTATCCGTTCCTGAGCACGGTGGCGCATTCGTTCACCGATGCGCGCACCCTCACCGCGGGGCAGTTCGTCGGTGGCGCCAATTACCAGGAGCTGCTCCATGACGCCCTGTTCTGGACGGGGCTGCGCAACAGCCTGCTGTACGTCGTCGGGGTGGTACCGCTCCTGGTGATGCTGCCGCTGCTGCTGGCGTTGCTGGTGCAGCGGCACCTTCCCGGGATCGCCTTCTTCCGGGCCGCGTTCTACACGCCGGTGGTCGCCTCCGTCGTGGTGGTCGGGCTGATCTGGGTGTGGCTGCTGGACGACCGGGGGCTGATCAATGCGCTGCTGGAGGGTCCGGGTTTCGGCAAGGTCGGCTTTCTCAGCGATCCCTGGCTGCTGCTGCTCAGCGCGATGGCAGTCACGGTCTGGAAGGGCCTCGGCTACTACATGATCATTTATCTGGCGGCGCTGGCCAACGTCCCCCGGGAGCTGCACGAGGCCTGCGCGGTGGACGGAGCGGGGGCGGTGCGCCGCTTCCTGACCGTCACCGTCCCCGCGGTGCGCTCCACGATGGTGCTGGTGGCCGCGCTGTCCTCGGTCGGGGCCTGCAAGGTCTTCTCCGAGGTCTACCTGATGGCCGGTCCGGCCGGCGGCCCCGGCGGTGAGGACACCACCTTGGTGATGCTCGTCCAGCAGGTCGGCACCGGCCTCAGCGGCCGGGTCGGCTATGCCTCGGCGCTGTCCGTCGTGGTCTTCGTCCTCACCCTCGGGCTGATGCTGCTGGTGCTGCGGGCCAACCGCAAGGAGGACGCATGAGCGCCACCGTTCAGCGGGAGCCGGACCGCCGGGCCGGGTGGGCGCGCGCCGGGCGCCGGGCCGGGTGGGCGCCCACCGGGCGCCGGATGCCGCGGTGGCAGCTGCTGCTCCGCTATCTGCTGCTGCTCGCCGTGCTGGCACTGACCATCGGACCGTTCCTGTGGCAGCTGTCCACCTCCCTCAAGGGCCCCGGCGAGGACATCTACCGCTATCCCCCGAGCCTGCTGCCGCAGCGGCCCACCCTGGACAACTACGCCGGCGTCGCCGAGACCATCCCCGTCTGGGACTTCGCGCTGAACTCCCTCAAGGTGGCCGTCACCAATGTGCTCACCAACTGCGCGGGAGCGGCGCTCGCGGGCTATGCGCTGGCCCGGATGCGCTTCACGGGCCGGAAGAGCGCGCTGGTCGTGTTCATCATGGCGATGCTGGTGCCGGTCGAGAGCATCATGATCGCCCAGTTCGTGACGATGCGGGAGCTGCAGCTGAACAACACCCTGCTCGGGGTGGTGCTGCCCGGCTGCATCGGCGCCATGAACGTGCTGCTGATGCGCAATGCCTTCGCGGGCCTGCCGTACGAGGTCGAGGAGGCCGCGTTCGTCGACGGTGCCAACGCCTGGCAGCGGTTCGTGCGGATCGCGCTGCCGTCGGTCCGGGGCACCCTCGCGGTGGTGGCGATCTTCGCCTTCATGGGGGCCTGGGACGACTTCCTGTGGCCGCTGATCGTGCTGAGCGACCAGTCGAAGTTCACCCTGACCATCGGGCTGAACTTTCTGCACGGCACCTTCGCGGACAACCAGCGGCTGGTCGCGGCCGGCACCGTCATCGCCGTGCTCCCGCTGATCGTGCTGTTCGCGTGTCTGCAGCGCTCCTTCTTCCGCGGCGTCGGCGAGGGCGCCGTCAAGGGCTGACCCGCCCGCCCCGCCCCTCTTCCCGCCCCCATACCCACAGGAGCCCCATGCGCTTCGGTGTCAACTACACGCCCACCCACGGCTGGTTCCACCACTGGCTGGACTTCGACCTGGATTCCGTCCGCGCCGACCTCGACTCCATCGCCGGGCTGGGCCTGGACCACATCCGGGTCTTCCCGCTCTGGCCGCTGTTCCAGCCCAACCGCACCCTGATCCGGCCGCGCGCGGTGGAACAGCTGGTGCAGCTCGCGGACGCCGCGGGCGAGCGCGGCCTGGACGTCAATGTCGACGGGTTGCAGGGCCACCTGTCGAGCTTCGACTTCCTGCCCTCCTGGACACAGACCTGGCACCGCCGCAACCTCTTCACCGACCCCGAGGTGCTGTCCGGCCAGGAGGAGTACCTGCGGACGCTGGCGGCCGCGCTCGCCGACCGCCCGCACTTCCTCGGGATGACACTCGGCAACGAGATCAATCAGTTCTCGGACGGCCCGCACCCGGACCCCGACCGCATCACCGAAGAGCAGGCCGCGGCCTGGCTGGAGCGGATGCTGGCGGCGTGCGAGCGGGGCGCGCCGGGCCGGATGCATCTGCACGCCGCCTACGACGCGGCCTGGTACCAGGACGGACATCCCTTCACCCCGGCACAGGCCACCCGGCTCGGCGCCATCACCGCCGTGCACTCCTGGGTCTTCAACGGCACCGCACAGCGGCACGGCCCGACGGGCACCGCCACCGAACAGCACGCCGCCTACCTCATCGAGCTGTCCAAGGCCTGGGCGACGGACCCGCACCGCCCGGTGTGGCTCCAGGAGGTCGGCGCGCCGGCCCCGCACATCCCCGAGGAGCGCGCGGCGCGGTTCACCGAGACCACCGTCACCGCCGCGCTGGACTGCCCGGACGTCTGGGGCATCACCTGGTGGTGTTCGCACGACGTCCCGCGGTCGCTCGCGGACTTCCCCGAGCTGGAGTACGGGCTGGGGCTGCTCGGCAGCGACCGTACGGTCAAGCCGGCGGGCCGGGCCCTCGCGGCGCTGGTCGCGGAGCAGCGGCGCCGCCCGCACCGGCCGCCGGTCCGCAGCACCGCGCTGACCGTCGATACCGGCGGGGCGCAGGCCGCGCCCCGCCGCTCGGTGTGCGCACCCGGCGGCCCGGTCTTCGAGGCCTGGGCCGAGCTCACCGCCCAGGGGGACCGGCCCGCCGTCGTGCTGTCCGAACTCGCCGCCGACAGCGGACATCTGACGTCCCGTGGCATCACCGAGGTCTGCACACCCGAGGACGTCGGCCGCGCCCCGCACCGGCCCGCACCGGCCGTGCCCCACCGGAGGACCTCATGAACCGGCAACCGTTCCCCGTCTCCCGCCGCCAGGTGCTGCTGGCCGGGGCAGGTACCGCGGCGGCGCTGCTCGGCCCGTCCCCCGGGGACGGCACCGCGGCGGCCGCCGGGCGGCCCCGGGCAGGTGCCGCGGACTCCTTGCAGCCGTATGCGTCGTACTGGTTCCCCGACTCGCTCCCCTCGGGCACCCCCGGGGACGGCATCACCTGGCGGAGCCTGGCCGGCTGGACGCCCGGGACGGACCGGGATCTGGCGTTCAACACCGCGACGGTGCCGCTCGCCGAGCGGTTCACGCCGGTCCCGGCGAACACCACGGCCCGCGCCGGGCAGGCCCGGATCAGTGCGCTCGCGGCCTTCGACCACACCGCGGGCAACCCGTCACAGGGCTCGACGACCGCGGACCACTACGCGCCGACCCACTGGGCGTACCTCGATGAGCTGGTCTTCTGGGGCGGCTCGTCCGGCGAGGGCCTGATCCTGGCGCCGAACGCCCCGGTCGTCGATGCCGCCCACCGCAATGGTGTCCCCGTACTGGGCACGGTCTTCCTCCCGCCGGTCGCCTACGGCGGGCAGCTGCGCTGGACCCGCGATCTGGTGCAGCGGGACGCGGCGGGACGCTTCCCGCTCGCCGCGAAGCTGGTGCAGGTCGCGCGGGTGTACGGCTTCGACGGCTGGTTCCTCAACGCGGAGACCGGTGGCGGAGACGCCGCGCTGGCCGCCGAGATGCAGGCGTTCCTGCGGGCCCTGCGCGCCGCGGGTGCCGGGCACGGTCTGCGGATCACCTGGTACGACGCGATGAACCGGACCGGGCAGGTCGGCTGGCAGGGCGCGCTCGACGCGCTCAATCAGCCGTTCTTCCAGGATGACGCCGGGCCGGTCGCCGACTCGATGTTCGTGGACTTCCGGTGGAGCGCCGGGCGACTGGCGGACTCGGGGCGGCTGGCGGAGGAACTGGGCCGCAGCCGCTATGAGTTGTGGGCCGGGGTCGATGTCGAATCGGCGGGCTGGGACAGCGCCACGGACTGGGAGGCGATCCTCCCCACCGGGCGCGATCACGTCGTCTCGTACGGCTTCTATCGCCCCGAGTGGACCCTCAGCCATCTGCCCGCGGGGCGTACGCCCGGCCAGTTCCATGCCGCGGACGACCGGTTCTGGTCCGGCGCGGGCCTGGATCCGACCAGACCGGACGGCACGGGCGGCGGCTGGCGGGCGCCGGCCTCCGCCGTCGCCGACCGTTCGACACTCACCGCGCTGCCCTTCGCCACCACCTTCAACACCGGGCACGGGCTGCGCTGGTACGAGAACGGTGCGGCCACCTCCGGCGCCCCCTGGAACCACCTCGGGCTGCAGGACCGGCTGCCGCCGAGACGCTGGGCGGTGCGCACGGAGGGCCGGCGCCCCGACGTGTCCTTCGACTTCGCCGACGCCTGGCGCGGCGGCAGCAGTCTGCTGGTGCGGGGCGCCCTCGACCGGCCGGCCACCCTGGAGCTGTTCCCCGCCCGGCTGCCGGCCGGCGCCGCCACGGTCCTCGACCTCACCCATCGCACCGACCCGTCGTCGGGTCCGGTGACCGTCGAGGTGGCGGTCGCCCTGCGGGACGCCCCGGCACCGGGCGAGCCCGCTCCGTACGTCCACCTGCCGGCCGGGACCCTCGGGCCGGGCGACGGCTGGCACACCGTCTCCCTGCGCCTCGGCGCCCTCGGCACCGGGACCCTGCACGCCCTCGGGGTGCGGCTGACCGGCCATGGTGGCGCCGCGGTGGCCTGGCGGCTGGGGGCGCTCGCGGTCCACGACGGCACCACGTCCCCGGCCGCGCCGCGCGGGCTGACGATCACGGAGACCGCCGCCGCGGAGGGGGCGACCGCGGTGCGGCTGAGCTGGCGGCGCGCCACCGGCCCGGTGCGCCATTACGAGCTGCATCGCCAACTGCCGGACGGGCAGCGGGAGTTCCTCGGGGGCACCTGCGGCACGGCGTACTACGTGGCGGGCCTGCGGCGCGCGGGCCACGAGCCGGCCGCCCGGCTCGGCGTACGCGCGGTGCACGAACTGTTCACCGTCTCGAAGCCGTCGACGGTCCAGCTGCCCTGGTAAGTCCCGGCGGTGACCGGATCGCCGCCGCTCTCACCTCCTCTCAACGCTACGGAGCCCTCTCCCATGCATGACGACCGTGCACTGACCGAAGCCCGCCTCAAGCGCGTCCTGGACGAGCGCATCCGGCCCGCCCTGTATCCGGAATCGGTTCCCCTGGAGGTCGCGGCCTGGGTCGCACCGGACATGGGGGTCTCCCCTGCTGAAGAGGAGTCGAGGGCTTGGGGAACGGTGCCGGTGGCGGAGGGCCTGGCCGCCGCGCATACGCCGGTGGCGGTGGGGGACGCGTGGGGCGCGCCCTGGGGTACGACATGGTTCAAGGTCTGCGGTGAGGTGCCTCGGGAGTGGGCCGGGCGCACCGTGGAGGCGGTGCTCGACCTGGGCTTCGACGAGCGGATGCCGGGCTTCCAGTGCGAGGCGCTGGTCCATCTGCCCGACGGCACCCCGGTCAAGGCGCTCAATCCGCGCAACCAGTGGGTGCGGGTGGGGGCCCCGGTGCGCGGCGGAGAGCGCGTCGAGTGGCATCTGGAAGCCGCCGCCAACCCCGTCATCCTCGATGTGCATCCGTTCCAGCCCACCCCGTTGGGGGACCGGGAGACGGCGGGCAGCGCACCGCAGTACCGGCTGGCGCGGATGGATCTGGCAGTGTTCGACACCGAGGTGTGGGAGCTGATCCAGGATCTGGAGGTGCTGGGTGAGCTGATGGCGGAGCTCGCGGTGGACAGCCCCCGGCGCTGGGAGCTGCTGCGGGCGGCGGGCCGGGCGCTGGACGCGGTCGATCTGCAGGACGTCAACGGGACCGCGACGGCTGCCCGTTCGGAACTGCGGGAGGTGCTGTCGGCGCCCGCCGGGGCCTCCGCGCACCGGATCAGCGCGGTGGGGCATGCGCATATCGATTCGGCATGGCTGTGGCCGCTGCGCGAGACGGTGCGGAAGGTGGCCCGTACGGCGTCGAACATGACGGCGCTGCTGGCGGACGAGCCGGAGTTCGTCTTCGCCATGTCGCAGGCGCAGCAGTACGCCTGGCTCAAGGAGCACCGGCCCGAGGTCTACGCCAAGGTCAAGAAGGCGGTCGCGGAGGGAAGGTTCGTTCCGGCGGGCGGCATGTGGGTGGAGTCGGACACCAATATGCCGGGATCGGAGGCGATGGCGCGGCAGTTCGTGCACGGGAAGCGGTTCTTCCTGGAGGAGTTCGGCATCGAGAACGAGGAGGCGTGGCTGCCGGACACCTTCGGTTTCGCCGCGGGGCTGCCGCAGATCATCCGGGCGGCGGGAGCGAAATGGCTGCTGACACAGAAGATCTCCTGGAGTCAGATCAATGCCTTTCCCCATCACACCTTCCGCTGGGAGGGCATCGACGGCACCCGGATCTTCACCCACTTCCCGCCGGTGGACACCTACAACTGCCAGATGGCGGGCAGCGAAATCGCCCATGCGGCGCGGAACTTCAAGGACAAGGGGGTGGCCAGGCACTCGCTCGCGCCGACCGGCTGGGGCGACGGTGGCGGCGGCACCACCCGCGAGATGATCGCCAAGGCGCGGCGGCTGCGCGATCTGGACGGTTCGGCGACGGTCGAGTGGGAGCGGCCTGCCGACTTCTTCGCGAAGGCGGAGGCGGAGTACCCCCAGGCGCCGGTGTGGGTGGGCGAGCTGTATCTGGAGCTGCATCGCGGGACCCTCACCAGCCAGGCGAGGACCAAGCGCGGCAACCGGCGCAGCGAACAGCTGCTCCGGGAGGCCGAGCTCTGGTCGGCCACGGCAGCCGTCATGGCGCAACATCCCTATCCGTACGAGGAGTTGGACCGGATCTGGAAGACGGTGCTGCTCCACCAGTTCCATGACATCCTGCCCGGTTCCTCCATCGCCTGGGTGCATCGCGAGGCGGCCCGGACCTATGCGGCGGTCGCCGCCGAGCTGGAGGGCCTGATCGCCGCCGCACTGGCCGCACTGACCGGCCGCGGCGGCACGGAGCTGACGGTGAACTCCGCGCCGCACGCCCGCGGCGGAGTCGCGGCGGGAGCCGTGGGCCCCGCGGTGAACGAGGGGTCCGAGGTGTCCGCCGCGCCCCGCGCCGGCGGCGGGTTCACGCTCACCAACGGTCTGCTGCGGATCGGGATCGACGGCCGCGGCCTGGTGGTCTCCGTGTACGACCGGGTGGCCGACCGCGAGACGGTGGCACCCGGCGGGGCGGCGAACCTGCTGCAGATCCACCCGGACTTCCCCACCATGTGGGACGCCTGGGACGTGGACGCCTTCTACCGCAATGTCGTCACCGATCTGACGGACGCGGACGAGGTCGTGCTCGGCGAGGTGTCCCGGGAGGCGGCGACGGTGCGCGTCACCCGGACGTTCGGCGCCTCGCGGGTGGTGCAGTCGCTGACGCTGGCGCGCGGGCAGCGGCGGCTGGACCTGGGCACCGAGGTCGACTGGCACGAGACCGAGAAGTTCCTCAAGGCCGCCTTCCCGCTGGATCTGCACGCCGAGCGCTATGCCGCCGAGACCCAGTTCGGCCATTTCCACCGGCCCACCCACACCAACACCAGCTGGGAGGCCGCCAAATTCGAGGCCTGCGCCCACCGGTTCGTGCACCTGGAGGAGCCGGGCTGGGGTGTCGCGCTGGTCAATGACGCGACCTACGGTCATGACGTCACCCGTACCGTCCGGGAGACCGGCGACCGTGGCACCACCACGACCGTCCGGCTCTCCCTGCTGCGCGCCCCGCGGTTCCCCGACCCGGAGACCGACCAGGGCGTGCACCGCTTCCGCCATGCGCTCGTACCGGGCGCCGCCATCGGGGACGCGGTACGCGAGGGCCATCGCCTCAACCTGCCCGAGCGCCGGATCACCGGCGCCGCCGCGGTGGCGCCCCTGGTCACAGCCGACAATGACGCCACGGTGATCACCGCGGTCAAGCTCGCCGACGATGCGAGCGGCGATGTGATCGTCCGCCTCCACGAGGCACACGGCGGGCGGGCCGTCACCACCCTCACCACCGGCTTCGAGCCGGCCGGCGCCGTCCTCACCGATCTGCTCGAACGCCCCACCGAGGACGGCCCGGCGATCGAGCGGCAGGGAATCACCCTGCGGATGCGGCTGCGCCCGTTCCAGATCGTGACCGTGCGGCTGACCCGGGCGGGCGGCCGGTAGCGGCCGGACGGGGGGCGGGCCCTGGTTACGTCCGGGGCCCGCCCCACCGCGGCCGGGCGTCCCGGCGCAGCTCCGGCCGCCGCTCCCGCCCGGAGCCGCGCCCGTTCCCCGGGCCACCGCCACATTCCTGGCCGTGGCCCGTCTCATGGCCGTACGCGGCTTCATGGTCCGGATCGAGGCTCGGGTCCAGGCCCAGCATGTCCATCAACAACGACAGATCGTCCGCGTTCCGCGCATGGCCGGCCAGCGCCTTCCTGGCGAGCCGTCGTTCCTCGTCACACGGCACGGCGCGCGGCGCGGGGTCATCGGCACTGCGGTGTTCATCGCTCACCGCTGCATTCTCGGCCGGACCACGCGACCCTGCCCGTCGAGAGAGCCGAGGACCGCCCGGTGGAAACCTCCGGGCCGGCGCTGCTCCACACGGGTGGGACGAGCCCCGCGGCCGGCTCGCGGCAGGGGAACCTCCGGAACCCCTTTTCCCTCTTTATGAGCACTTGCACGTGATCACACAGCCGCGGAGTCCCCCTTGAAACGCCCCTACGTCGTCGCGCTCGCCGTCGCGCTCGCCGCCTCCTCCTCGCTGCTCGCCGGCTGCTCGGACGCCGGAAAGCCGGTCGACTTCAACGCCGGCGGAAAGGGCGACGGCGCCGCGCGGGCCAAGCCCATCGATGACGACACCCTCATGCCGACCGGCCCGAAGAGTGACTTCCGGATCACCCGGACACTGGACGACGGCACCCATATAGCGCGGGCGACGCTGCGGGGCCAGAAATCCGGGGTCACCGGAAGCGTCTGGGTCTGGGCTCCGAAGGAATACGGGGACCCGAAATACGCCAAGAGCGGATTTCCGGTGCTGATGGCCCTGCCGGGCGGCCTGGGCAGCCCCAAGGAAGCGGGCGGGGTCACGAACTACTGGGTCGGCGGCGACATCGAGCTGCAGGAGAACCTCACCCAGTGGACCGCGGAGGGCAAAAGCCTGCCGTTCATCGTGGTGATGCCGATGCTCAACCCGGACACCCAGTACCACGACGCGAGTGACATACCCGGCAGCCAGAAGATGGGGACCTGGCTGACGGAGGACGTCGTCCAGCTGACCCGGGCCAACTTCCGTACCTTCAAGTCCCGCGACGGCTGGGCCTTCATGGGGTCGTCCTCGGGCGGTTTCGCCGGGCTGAAGTCGGTGCTGAAACACCCGGAGAAGTTCAAGGCGGCAATAGCCAGCGGCCCGGACATGGTGCCGGATTCGCCGTTGTGGGCGGGCCACCAGGCGGAGAAGAACGCCAACAATCCGGGGAAGCTCGCCCAGCGCCTGCTGCAGAAGGGCGGTCCGGACGTCTATCTCGCCTTCCAGGCCGGCTCCCAGGAGCCCACCGCGGTCAAGGCCCCGATAGAGCGCTTCCGGCGGACGTACGGCAAGGGACCGATCCACACCGCCCTGCAGATCATCCCCGGCGGCCGGCACAACGCCTGGGACTACCAGAAGGGCATGGCCGCGAGTTCGATCAAGTTCATCAGCGACCGGATGAAGGCACCGGTCCCGAGCGGCTCCTGAACCGGGCGCCACGGCGATCCCCGCGCCCGGCGGGGCCCCTGGCGCGGGGATGCAGATCGTCTGGGAGGGGGCGATGCTGGAGTCGTGGGGGACCTTCGTGAGGAGGACGCATCATGTCCATGATGGACAAGATCAAGAGCATGCTGAAGGGCCACGAAAGCCAGACGGAAAAGGGCATCGACAAGGCCGGCGACATGGCCGACGAGAAGACCCAGGGCAAGCACAAGGACCCGGTCGACACCGGCCAGGAGAAGCTCAGGGACCAGTTCGGCGGCGGGCAGGGCCCGGACCAGCCACCGCGGCCCTGAACCGGCGGCTCACCCGGCGGTCACCACCGCCGTCCCGCCCTTACGCCGTACGGATGACCACCGTGCAGTCCGCCCGGCCGACCCCTGACGTCCTGATGCCGGAAGATCCGCGGCGACCGCCGCCCGGAAGGCCGGCGGCATGCTGCTGTCGGCTGCGGCCGACCGGGTGAGGCCGGGGCCGCACACCACACGACGGTGCCCGCCCCGGGGGTCGGGAGCGGGCACCGAGGGCGGGTTCGCCGGGCCTACGCCAGCCGGATCTTCTCCGCCTGGGGGCCCTTGTGCCCCTGGGTGACCTCGAAGGTCACCTTCTGGCCCTCCTGCAGCTCGCGGAAGCCCGTGGCATCGATGTTCGAGTAGTGCGCGAAGACGTCGGCGCCGCCGCCGTCCTGGGCGATGAAGCCGAAGCCCTTCTCCGAGTTGAACCACTTCACCGTGCCGGAAGCCATTTCCGTCTCCTTCGTTCAATGGGCTCGAATCGGCTTCCGCGTGCTGCGGAACCCGGAGGTGATCGCCCTGGTCCGGAGACGCGCTACACAGCAAGGACGCCCGTGAATGCGACACGGGCGTCCGGCACTTCGGAACCACGACAGCTGATCAGGACGCTACACCGAGCGACGCCCGGCAGGCCGCACAACCGTGATGGACGCGTCGCCCTTCACCGGGCAAGGCCATCGGGTGTCCTCCGTATCCCTGACCGATCGGATGCATGTACGACGGCCGGGCGGCGCGGGCACGGCCTCAGACGGACCCGGACTCGCCGCTCCGGCTCGCACGCGCGGTGCGCCGGCGCCGCCACAGAGCGGTGCCGAGCCCGGCGGCGGCGATGGCCCCGACGGCTCCGGCCGCGGACAGGAACCACCCGTACCGCGTAAACCACTCGCCGTCCGTCTGCGCCGCGACCCCGGCCTTGTGCAGCGGCACGGGCCGCGGCCGGTGGGCGACGGGCTGCGATGCACCGGTGCGCTCACCGGGCGCGAAGGTGGGGAGCACTCCGACGGCCGCGGCCCGGGGAGCCGCCGCGAATCCCCAGTCCAGCAGGTCGCGCGTCTCCTCGTAGACGGCGTTCCGGCCGCCGGACTGCGGATTCATAAGGGTGACCAGCAGGGTCCGGCCGTCGCGTCGGGCGGCGGCGATCAGGGTGTTGCCGGCGTGGCTCGTATAGCCGTTCTTCACCCCGATCAGTCCGTCGTACGGCCTGACGCCGTGTGAGCCGACCAGCAGCCGGTTGGTGTTCTGGAGGGTGAACGCGTCCGGGCCGCCGTCCTGCGGGAGCTCGGCCCGTTTCGTCGAGGCGAAGTGGGCGAAGTCCGGGTCGGCCAGCCCGGCCTGCCCGAAGAGTGACAGGTCGTAGGCCGACGAGACCTGTCCCGGGGTGTCGAATCCGTCCGCGGACTCCACCCGGGTGTCGCGGGCGCCGAGGCGGCGGGCCGTCTCCTGCATATCGTCGATGGTCTTGCGCCAGCCGCCGTTCATGCTGGCCAGGGTGTGTACGGCATCGCTGCCGGAGCTGAGGAAGACGCCGTGCCACAGGTCGGCGACCTGGTAGGGCAGGTCCTCCTTGAGGCCGGCGAGGGAGCTGCCCGCCTCGATCCCGGCCAAGTCCTCGAGGGAGACGGTGTGCACCTCCCCCTGGGAGAACTTCGGCAGCACCGTCAGGGCGAAGAGCGTCTTGAGGGTGCTGGCGGGCGGCAGTGGCCGGTGGACGTCCTTGGCCGCGAGGACCTTGCCGTTGGCCATGTCCGTCACCATCCACGACAGGGCGGAGACCTCCGGCGGCTCGGGCACGTCCGGCCGGGGCAGGAACTGCACTCCCCGCCGGTCCAGCCGACCTTCGGAGTCGGCCGCTTGGGCCGAGTGTGTCCCGGCCCGCAGGTCGTCGATGCCGTACGGGCCATCGGCGGCTGCCGGACCGGGCACGGCCCACAGGCTCGCGGCACAAACGGTGGCGGCGGTAGCGACTCTGACGGGGGCCCAACTCACGCTCGACATGTGGCCACGCTAAAAACGACCGCGGCCGGGCGCTGGTTGGCCTACGCCATCCGATGCGCGGGCGCCCCGACTGCCGTAGGCGAGGGGCCGGGCCCGGCGGAAGGTCCGCCGGGCCCGGCCGGTAGGGGCTACCAGATCTCGTCGACCCACTCGGGGTGGTCGATGAACGGGTTCCTGTTGTGCTGGTACTTGTCGAATATCACCTGGTTGCGGCGCTTTTCGAAGGCGTCCGGCCGGTCCTGCTCGCTCCACTGCTTCAGGACGGAGAGCCGGCCGATGTGCGGCTGGGAGCCGTTGTCGACGTTGTCGTTGGGTTCCAGATCGGGGAATCCGTCGCCGCCGTCGTAGCGGACGGCCATGTAGAGGATCATGCGGGCGACGTCGCCCTTGACCGCGTCACGGGGCTCGAAGGAGTCGTCGTCGGTGAGGTTGCCGGGCGCCTCGGCGACCTTTGTCCCGCCGTTGTCGAAGTCCTTGTTGCCGCGGGTGCTGTTGACGGACACATCCTCCGGGCGCAGATGGTGGATGTCGGTGCCGGGGCCGGTGTCGGTGCCGAAGTCACCATGGGACTTCGCCCAGACGTGCTCACGGTTCCAGTCATCCGGGTTGCCGCCGTTGGAGTTCTTGCTCTGTGAGCGGCCGGTGTACAGCAGGATGACGTTCGCGCTGTTGTCCGGGTCCTGGTCGGTTTCCTTGAGGGCGTCCCAGACCTGGGAATAGGTCAGCTTTCCGGTCTGGGTGCCGCTGATGATCCGGTGCAGCGAATCCTTGAGTGCCTGGCCGGTCTTGCCCACGGCGTCTTTGTAGTACGTGTCGTCATACGACGTGTCGCCGGCCGCGCCGGCGGACAGGGATGCGTGCTGAGCGGCGGAGGCGGCAGCGGCACGGTGCGGTGCGGCCGGAGTGGCCGTCGCACTCGCCGGAATCTGTACGGCCACCGCGGTCAATGCCGTTCCGGCGGCGATGGCCAGCGCGGTACGGGCGCGACGAGTCACGCGGGTGTTGTCCACGAAGGGTGTCCTCTCCCCGAATTGTGGCACCGAGTCGTGAAAATGTGGGGCACGACCGGCGCCGGCCGTTGGGATGCGGCCGCAGGCAGCTTTCCATTGCGGTAATCACCACAGTGTGAACACCCGGGAAGAGTTGTGTGTCCACCCCGTGGCAATCACCGAATTCCCCCGAAAATGCCACCCGCTGCCGACCCTTCGTCAGGAGCGCGCCACACATGCCGCTTTCGGTTCGGCAGTCGCGGAAGTCGTGGGTTCCGGGTGACCCGCGACGGGTGTGACGGATACGGGTGCCGCCGGGGAGCGGCGCAGGAGATCGGGCAGCAGGGTGCCGACCCCGATGGCGGCCAGCGCGGCACCCAGCCACAACGGGCCCCGCAGTCCGAAGGAGTTGATGGCCAGCCCACCGCCCGAAGAACCCACGATGACACCGAGGGTGATGAAGGAGGAATGCACCGTGTTCACCAACGGCCGTGCATTGCCGGTCCGTTGAACGCGCGTGACCATCGCCGGATTCATGGTGACCCCGACCAGGCCGATGCCCGTCATCAGCGCCACGGCCGGCACGGGGAGGTGGGCGAAGACGGCGAATCCGGCAAGGAAGAGGAAATTGAGTATCAGGCCGATGAGTTGGACGCCCACCGTGTGCCGGTCCGCCAGCCGTCCGACGACGGTGTTGCCGATAACGGTGGCGGCGCCGTATCCGATGAGCAGCAGCGGAACGGTTCCGGCGGCGAATCCGGTGACCTCGGTGAGAATCGGGTGGAAATAGCTGAATGCGGAGAACGTCGCACCGATGATCAAAGTGCTGGTGGACAGCACCAGCCACAGCCGGGGATTCCGGAAGACCACCAGCTCCTGCCGGACGCTCCCGCCGCCCTCGGCACGGCCCAGCCGGGGAATTCCGGCGAGCGTGGCCGCCGCGGCGAGAACCGTGATTCCCGAAATGACCCAGAACGCCGTCCGCCAGCCGAAGTGTTCACCGACGAGCGTGGAGAGTGGGAGCCCCAGGAGCGTGCCGAGCATCAGCCCGTTCATGGCCAGCGCAATGGCACGGCCGCGCACCTCCGGACGGGCCAGTTGGACACAGAGCGACAGGGCAACGCCGAAGTATGCCTGTGAGGCAACGCCGGTGACGATCCGCGCCATCAGCATGGCCCCGTAGTCCGGCGCGAGGGCGGCCAGCACATTGCCCGCCAGAAATATGCCGAACAGCGTCATCAGCGCCGCCTTCTGGCGGAGTTTCAGCACGGCGACGGTCAGGAACGGCCCCCCGGCCGCCATGGCCACGGCGAACGCGGTGATGAGAAAGCCGATCTGCGGGATGCCCACGTCCAGCCCCACCGCCATCTGCGGCATCAGCCCGGCCACCACGAACTCGCTGGTCACCATGGCGAAGATCCCCATGGCCAGCACATAGACGGCGCGCGGCACGATCAGCACTCCCCTGCGCAGCAGGACGCCTGCACTCCGGCCCCGGCCGGCCCACCCGTCCGGCGCGTCATGCCGTGACACTCCATGTCGATCCCCCTCTTTCACAACCGATCGTTCCAGTACGCAGGCAGGCGAAAGCCCGCAACCTCCGGGAATGCCCCACCGGGCCGGACCTGCCCCCGCCTGCGCCGAGGACTCTACCCACATTGGACCGATCGTTCCAAAACTATTGGACTGATCGCCCCAAAACTCACGGCGCCGGCCCCGAGGCCGAAGTGGCGGGCCCGTGCGCGGCGTTCAACGGCGCACTTTGGGCCCATCGGGTGAACCCACGCTCCCTGCGCAACCGAACAGGCACCGCCCGGCTTCCGAAGAGTTGACAGCCTCAATCACCGAATCCCCTGGACCCTTCGGACCGTGAGTTGTGGAGGCCCCCATGTCGCACTACCGCCCCACTCCCCCGCCCTACGGCGTGACGCCGGATTATGTGCTCGCTCCCCCGCGCCCCGAGGAACGCCTCGGCGCACCCGCGGTACCGCAGGGCCCGCCGCCCCCGCCCGCGTACCGCACGGACCACATGCTGCCGCCGCCGCGCCCGGAGGACCGGCTGCACTTCGGCCCGCCGCACCCGCAGGACCGGCCGCGCTTCGGCCCACCACACCCGCAGGACCGGCCGCTCATGCCCTCGCACCCCGAGGAGCAGCGGCAAGGGCCGGTGGCCATGCCCGATCGCCGGCGGCTCGATCTCCAGGCCGCGCTGACCGCGGCCGGGGTCGCTCCGACGGACGGGGACCTGGCCGCCCTGGCGGAGATCGCGGCCCTGGGCGACACCACGGTCGGTGCCGTCATCACCTGGCTCGGAACCGCCGCACGCGCGTCATGGCCGCGGCCGCACGCGGTGTGAGCGGCCCCGCCGGCCCGCCGCCGGACAGTGCCTAGGACGAACCCCGGGCGGGCCCCGGCCGAGGGGGTGCCGCGGGCGCGCGGGAGGGTGCCGCGGCGGGCAGCGGACGGGCACGGTCCGGATCGAGGAGCGGGGCGAGCAGATCGCCGTGGCGTTCGCAGCGCGGTGCGATCTCGCTGAAGAGAAAGGTGAGTTGCTGCGGGTCGGTGCAGTCGGCGATCTCGTCCCAGGTGACCGGGGCCGAGACGGTGGGGGTGGCACGGGCCCGCAGGGTGTAGGCGACCGCGGTGGTCTTGGCGGCGGCGTTCTGGGAGAAGTCGATGAAGACCTTGCCGGGGCGCAGCGACTTGGTCATCTTGTGCACGACCAGGTCCGGCAGGGCCGCCGCGGCCTCGACGGCGAGGGACCTGGCGTAGGCGGTGGTCCGCTCGGACGGGGTGGGCTCGACGGGCACGATGAGGTGCAGGCCCTTGGCGCCGCTGGTCTTGGCGCAGACAGCGAGGCCGTCGGCCGCCAGCCGGTCGTGCAGCCACTGCGCCGCGGTGCAGCACTCCACGATGGTGGCCGGGGCGCCGGGGTCGAGGTCGAAGACGAGGCGGTCGGCGAGGCCCGGCGCCTGCCGTGTCCACTGCGGGGTGTGCAGCTCGACGACCAGGTTCGCGGCCCAGACGAGCGAGGGGAGGTCCTGCAGCAGGACCTGCCGGGTGGGCCCCGACGTCGAATGGGGGACCTCGCAGGTCTTCACCCAGGAGGGCGTGCCGGGCGGCACGTTCTTGGTGAAGAAGCGCTGGCCGTCCGGCCCGTCGGGGTAGCGCAGAAAGGAGAGCGGCCGGTCGTGGAGGTGGGCGAGCAGCGGGCCTGCGGCGGTGGTGCAGTAGTGCAGCACCTCACCTTTGGTGGTGCCGGTCTCGGGATAGAGGACCTTGTCCAGGTTGGTCAGCGAGAGGCGCCGCCCCTCCACGACGGTGATCGGCGACATACGATGAGAATCCCACACAAGGGATGAAATATGCGTTCTATTTGGAATGGGTCCATATCGTTCGGTCTGGTCACCATCCCCGTGAAGACCTACAGCGCCACCGACCGCACCTCGTCGGTGTCTTTCGTGCGCATCCACGAGGAGGACGGCGCGCAGGTCCAGTACCGGAAGATCTGTGAGCTGGACGGCGAGGAAGTCCCGAACGAGGAAGTCGGCAAGGGCTATCAGGCGCCGGGCGACGACACCATCGTGCCGGTCACCGACGAGGATCTGTCCCGGCTGCCGATGCCGACCGCCAAAACGCTGTCGATCCTGTCGTTCGTCGACCCCGACGAGATCGACCCGCTCCAGATGGACAAGGCCTACTACCTGGGGCCCAACGGGGCGGCCGCCACCAAGCCGTACACCCTGCTGCGGGAGGCGCTGGAGGACCACCGGAAGGTCGCGGTCGGCAAGGTGGCGATGCGGGGGCGGGAGTCACTGGCGATGCTGCGGGCGCACGCCGGGGCGATCGTGATGCATACGCTGCTGTGGCCCGATCAGCTCCGGCCCGTCACCGGTGTGGCGCCCGACGAGGTCGAGCTCCGCGAGAACGAGCTGAAGCTGGCCGAGACCCTGATGGACTCCCTGGGCGAGCTGGACCCCGCGGAACTTCACGACGACTACCGCGAGGCCGTCGAGGCGCTGGTCGCCGCCAAGCTGGAGGGCGAGCCGGTCGCCCCCGCCGCGTCGGGCCCGTCCGGCGCCCAGGTCATCGATCTCACGGCGGCGCTGGAGAAGAGTGTGCGCGCGGCACGGGACGGCCGGGACGCCGGCGCGGACTCGGAGTCGGAGTCGGCGTCCGTGACGCCCATACGGGGGCGGAAGGCGGCGAAGAAGGGCGAGGCGGAGCAGGGCGCCGCCAAGAAGAGCGGTGCGGCGGCGAAGAAGACAACGGGGAAGAAGACCGCCGCGGCCACCGCGAAGAAGGCTCCCGCGAAGAAGACGGCCGCCGCCCCGAAGGCCGCCGGCGGGCAGGCGAAGGACACGTCGACGGCCAAGAAGACGGCAGCCGCCGGCACTTCCCGGAAGACCGCGTCGAAGAGCACCGCCAAGAAGACCGCGGCCAGAAAAACGAGCAAGAGGTCGTCCGCGTAGGGCCGTCGGGCCACCTCGCCGGCGGGCGTCCGTTCTAGAGTCTTGGTATGGCTTCAGACGAGGGGACCACCCGCATCGACAGCTGGATCTGGTCGGTACGGCTCACCAAGACGCGCTCGCTGGCCGCGGCGGCCTGCCGCGCGGGGCACGTACGGGTCAACGGTGAGCGGGTGAAGCCGGCCCATGGCGTGCGCAACGGCGACGAGGTGCGGCTGCGGCACGCCGGCCGGGAGCGGATCGTGGTCGTCACACGGCTGGTGCGCAAGCGGGTGGGCGCGGCGGTCGCCGCGGAGTGCTTCATCGACAACAGCCCGCCGGCCCCGCCGCGTGCGGAGGTCCCGGTGATCGGGCATCGCGACCGCGGCACCGGACGCCCCACCAAACGCGACCGCCGCGAGATCGACCAGCTGCGCGGACTGTGAACCGGCCCGGCCCGGCGCACCGCAGGGGCCGGTCCCGGGGCGGGGCCGCCCCGACGAGGGAGTCCTATGCCGACGGCAGCGCGTCGAGATAGACCCACTGGCCGCCCTCGCGGACGAAGCGGCTGTGCTCGTACTGGCTGTCGGTCTGGCCGTGCAGGCTGTAGTGGGCGCGGAATTCCACGGTGCCTTCGGTGTGAAAGGTGCTGCCGCCGGTCGTGCCGAGGATGTCCAGGCCGGTCCACCGCTGCGCCGGTTCGAGGTCGAGGCCGGCCGGGCGGGTCGTGGGGTGCCAGGTGCGCAGCAGATATCCGGTGTCACCGACGGCGAAGGCGCTGTAGCGCGAGCGCATCAGGCGCTCCGCGGTCGGGGCCGTGGCGCGTCCCTGGTGGAAGGCGGCACAGCAGTCGCGGTAGGCCTCGGCGCGTCCGCAGGGGCACGGCGCGGCGGGGGTAACGGCGGCGGGGCGGGGCTTGTTCTTCTGCTTCGACACCCCACGATTGTGCAGGGTCGGCGGGAGCGGGACGCGACACGCCGAGCACACCCGGACCCGGCACGCCCTGGAGCTGCGCCCATTTAGGGAATTTCACTGACAAATCACCCATTTGCAGCTTTTGGTGGCTTGGTACGTACTGTGAGGCTGGAAGAACTCATGGTGACCGTCCCCACCACCCAGGAGAGAACCCCCATGATTCTGTCCATTTCCGGCGTCGTCCTGCTCGGTGTCATCGTCTTCCTCTTCTTCCGGAAAGACGGCCTGAAGTTGTCCCACGCTCTGGTCTCCGCGCTCTTCGGGTTCTACCTCGCCAGCTCCGCCATCGCGCCCAGCATCAAGGCCGGCGGGGCGAGCCTGGCGAGCCTCCTCGGGGGGATCAAGATCTAGGGGTGGCCGCAGTCCGCTTCCGGCACACCACCACGGGCCCCGCCCGAACGGGCCGCACCGGCTCCCGTCCGGGCGGCTCCGTGCGGGGCACGCTCCCCGGCCGGCAGCCCACGCCGATCCCGCACGACCACCGCACGAGCAACAGGAGAAGACGTGGCCCGGCGCCCCCTGCCCCGCATCCTGACCAACAGCGCACCGCTCGCCCGTATGGCACACAGCGCCCCGCTCGCCCGTAGCCGCGAATTCGCGCGCAGCGCCGCCGACAGCGCCTCCGATGTGTTCCATCCGCTGATCACCATCGGCCGGGGGCTGCGCCGGCTGGGCGCGGCCGGCCGGGGACGCTGGGCCGAGACGCCCAAGGAGCAGCGCGGCCCGCTGGCCTTCTTCGTGGGCGCGTGTGTGCTGGTGGTGTGGCTGGTGCCGTACGGGCCGCTGCTCGCCCTGATCGCGGTGATGGGCGCGGGGGCCTGGGCGGGGCGGGAGCGTACGCCCGTGGCGGCCGGGCCCAGTGAGGCCGAGACCGAGCGGCTGCGGGCGCTCTACGAGGCGCTGGTCCCCTACCTCTCGGCCGAGGGCGACCCCAGCCCGCTGTATGCGCACGGTGGTGACTGGGAGCGGGCCTTCGCCGAGTACGCCTTCGACGACAGCGGACGGCTGGAACGACTGCAGCTGAAGTACCCGGCGTACTTCACCGATGGTGAGGACCGGTCCCGGGTCCGCATCGAGCAGGTGCTGTACGCCAAGGCCGGCCGCGGCCGGGAGTACCACTTCACCTGGGACGAGCTGGCCAACCAGCTCACCCTGACCGTGCTGGACGCGCTGCCCACCGATATCGCCGCACAGCGCTTCGTCACCTCGCCCGGCGAGACGGTGCTCGGGTTCACCGACCCGGACGCCGTGCAGCGGACCCTGCCGGTCACCGGCGGGGAGGAGACCCGGGACGCCCCGCCGGTGGTCTGGCGTACCGGGCAGCGCTCCACCGAACCGCATCTGCTCGTCCTGGGGCAGCCGGGGACCGGCGCCACGACGCTGCTGCGCTCGATCGCACTCCAGGCGCTACAGCACGGCGATGTGCTGGTCATCGACGGCAGCGGCACCGGTGAGTACGGGTGCCTGTCCGGATGCCGCGGCGTCCTGGGGGTGGAGAGCGGGCTGGCGGGGGCGCTGGCGACGCTGGAGTGGGCATCGCACGAGACCGAGCGGCGGCTGATCGCGGGCAACCGGGCGCGGCAGGCCGGCGGGCCGGCGCCGGACGACACCCGCAGGCCGCTGTGGATCCTCGCGGACCGTCCGACGGCGCTGTCCCATATCGCGGTCGCGGAGGGCCGGGACGATCCGCAGCAGTGGCTGCAGGTGCCGCTGCGGCACGGCCGGGCCGCCCAGGTCACGGTGGTCGTGGCCGACCAGTTCGAGACCGCCGAGCTGCTGGGCGATCCGGTACGGGCGCACACCAAGGCGCGGGTGGTGCTCGGCCCCGCCACGGCGGAAGAGGTACGGGCGGTGCTCGGGGCGCCGCCGCACACCACACCGCCGGCGCAGGTACCGCCGGGGCGCGGCTATGCGCGGCTGGGGAGCGCACCCGTGCTGCGGCTCCAGGTGCCGGCCACGCCCGATCCGCTGGACGACGCCACCGGCCAGACGCACCGGCAGGCCGTCACGGCACTGCTGCCGGAGCGTACGGTCCCGGCCGACGGGGCGGGGCCCGCCGAGCCGGTGACCGGCGGCCGGCCGGTGGAAATCGGCAAATCCGGGCGCGGCGCCGGGGCGGAGCCGGACGACGAGCCCGCGACGGCCGACGCGGCGCCGGATGCCGAGGAGACCGGGTCCGCCGCCGAGCCGGTGGGCGCGAGCGCGCGGGTGCGGACCGACAAGGGCGGCGAACCGCGTGTCGCCAAGGGGGCGGTGGAGGCCGTCCGAGCGGAGGGGTGAGGTCGTCCGCCCGGTGGCGCCGGCCGGCCCCTGAGATCCACTCCACCCGGCCCCGGGCAACGCCTCCTGGCAGCCGTCAGGCCACGAACGTGTGCCGCAGCTCCGCCTCCACCGGCGCGCCCGTCGCGACCAGTCGCGCGGCGCCGGCCAGGCGGACCGCGGCCTCGTCGGCGACGGCCCCGTTGACCGTGAACGGCAGCCGCACGAAGCCCTCGAAGGCGCCGTCGACGCCGAATCGCGGGCCGGAGGGCACCCGCACCCCGAGCCGCTCCCCCGCCTCGGCGATCCGGGAGCCGGAGAGTCCGCCCGTACGCGCCCAGAGGGTGAGGCCGCCGCGGGGCACGCTGAACTCCCAGTCGGGGAGGTGCCGGTGCAGTGCCCCGACGATCGCGTCGCGGTTCTCGCGGGCCTGCTCGCGGCGGATGCCGATGGCCTTCTCCCAGCCGCCGCTCTCCAGGAGCGAGGCGATGGCGAGCTGTTCGAGGACGGGTGAGCCCAGGTCGGAGTAGGCGCGGGCGGCGACCAGGCTGCGGATGATGTCGGGGGCGGCGCGCACCCAGCCGATCCGCATCCCGGCCCAGAACGCCTTGCTCGCCGAACCAACGGTGATCACCGCACTGCCGGCCGGGTCGAACGCGCAGACCGGGCGGGGTGGTTCGTCGGCGTCCTCGTCCAGCCGGAGCTCGGTCATGGTCTCGTCGACGACGAGCAGGGTGCCGGCCGACCGGGCGGCATCGACGAGTCGGCGGCGCTGGTCCTCGGTGGCGAGCGTGCCGGTGGGGTTATGGAAATCGGCGACGACATAGGCCATGCGGGGGGCGGCGTCGCGCATCACCTGGCGCCAGGCGGGGATGTCCCAGCCGGCCAGCTTGTCCCCGAGGGCGACCGGGACGAGCCGGGCACCGGCGTCCCGCATCAGCTGGAGGATGTTGGCGTAGGAGGGCGAATCGACGGCCACGCGCTCGCCGGGGCCGGTACAGAGCCGGCAGATCGCGGCGACGGCACCCATCGCGCCGGTGGTCACCATGATCTGCTCCGGCATGGTGGGGATACCGCGGGCGGTGTAGCGGTCCGCGAGGGCCTGACGCAGGACGGGCAGACCGGCCGGGTAGTCGCCGTGGGTGTGGGAGTAGAGCGGGAGGTCGGCCATGGCGCCCTGGACGGCGCGGGTGAGCCAGGGTTCGGGGGCCGGGAGGGCGGCGCAGCCGAGGTCGATCATGGAGCCGGCGGCTTCCGGGGGCAGCGGTTCCAGACCGCGGGTGGGAAGCGGATTGCCGGCCGGGACAGCGGTCCAACTGCCCGAGCCGCGCCGGGACTCCAGGAACCCTTCGGCGCGCAGCGCTTCGTAGGCGGCGGCGACGGTGGTGCGGCTGACGCCGAAGGCCGCGGCGAGTTCGCGCTCGGCCGGCAGGCGGGCGGCGACGGGTATCCGGCCTTCCAGTACGAGCAGGCGCACACCGTCGGCGAGGGTGCGATAGGCGGGCACCCGGCGGCCGCCGACCGCGAGTTGGGCGTCGCGCGGGTCCTGCGACCGGAGCAGCCGGGCGAGTTGGGGTGCACCCACCGCTGAAGTCCACTGAGCCATGAAGATCAGTCCACCTTCCCCGAATTGGCTCTACTTCCCGAGCCCGGACACGCCACATGGTGTCATGCGTCGGTCCAATCCTGCCAGGAGGGGGAAAAGTCGTGTCCATGATCAGTGAGTCCGGCCCGGGGAGGGGCCTGCCGGTGCGCCGGCTGGTTCAGCTCTACACGGGGCTGACGTTGTACGGCGTCAGCATGGGCCTGATGCTGCGGGCCGAGCTGGGGCTGGAGCCATGGAGCGTGCTGAACCAGGGCATATCCCGCCATACGGGGCTGTCGATCGGCACGGTCACCATCGTGTCCGGCGCGCTGATCCTGCTGCTGTGGATCCCGCTGCGCCAGCGCCCCGGCCTGGGCACGGTGTCCAATGTGGTGATCCTCGGGCTGGTGATGGACGCGACGCTGGCCTGGGTACCGGAGCTGGACTCGCTGGGCGCCCGTATCCCGCTGCTCGCGGGCGCCGTCCTCCTGAACGGCGCCGCGACCGGTCTGTACATCTCCGCCGATTTCGGCCCGGGGCCGCGCGACGGGCTGATGACCGGGCTGCACCGGCGGACCGGCCGCCCGGTGCGGCTGGTGCGGACCTGCATCGAGGTGACGGTACTCGCGGCGGGCTTTCTGCTCGGCGGGTCCGTCGGCGTCGGCACGGTGGTCTATGCGCTGGCCATCGGCCCACTGGCGCAGTTCTTCCTCCGCCGCTTCGCGGTCAAGGGCGCACCCGCGAAGCCGTCCCCGGTGGTGGCCCGCGGAGAGGCTTCACCTGAGCGCGCGATACTGCCGGAGTGACCTCAGCGATACGCATCCGCCACGCCTATCTCGACCACCCCGCGCCACTCCCCTTCGCCCACCGGGGCGGGGACGCGGAGGGCCTGGAGAACACCGCTGCCGCCTTCCGCCGCGCGGTCGGCCTCGGCTACCGCTACCTGGAGACCGATGTGCACGCCACATCGGACGGCAAGCTCGTCGCCTTCCACGACGCGACGCTCGACCGCGTCACCGACACCCGCGGCGCGATCGGGCGGCTCCCCTGGCGGGCGGTACGCCAGGCCCGGGTCGGCGGCCGGGAGCCGCTGCCGCTGTTCGAGGAGCTGCTGGCGGAGTTCCCCGAGGCGCGCTGGAACGTCGACCTCAAGACCGACGCCGCGCTGCCACCGCTGCTGGATCTGCTGCGCCGCACGCGCGCCTGGGACCGGGTGTGCGTCGGCTCGTTCTCGGAGGCCCGGGTGGCGCGGGCCCAGCGACTGGCCGGCCGGCGGATGGCGAGCTCCCTCGGCACCCGTGGTGTGGCCGGGCTGCGGCTGCGCTCGTACGGCCGCGGCGTGCTGCCGCTCGACCGGCTGCTGGGTGCGGCGGTGCGGCGCAGCGCGGTATGCGTCCAGGTCCCCGAGCGGCAGTCCGGCCTCCCGGTCGTCGATCCGCTGTTCCTGCGCGCCGCGCATGCGCTGGGCATGCAGGTCCATGTCTGGACGGTCAATGACGCGGAGCGGATGACCGCCCTGTTGGATCTCGGCGTGGATGGCATCATGACCGATCACATCGAGACGCTGCGGACGGTGCTGACCGAGCGGGGGTGCTGGGTCTGAGCCGCCCGGGGGCCGTCGGCTGTCCGCCGCTGTGAACGGGGGCAGGATGACGGGGGCGAGCGTGCCGGGCGCACCGGCCGGGGCCGTGGACGAGACGGCCGACCGGCGTCGCGAACAGCGCGGCTGGTACTGGTACGACTGGGCCAACAGCGTCTACTCGACCACCGTCCTGACGGTGTTCCTGGGGCCGTATCTGACGTCGGTGGCGAAGGCCGCGGCGGACGCGGACGGCTTTGTGCACCCGCTGGGCATTCCGGTGCGCGCGGGCTCCTTCTATGCGTACACGGTGTCCGCGTCGCTGCTGCTGGCCGTACTGGCGATGCCGCTCGCCGGGGCGCTGGCCGACCGGACCGGCCGGAAGAAGCCGCTGCTGGGCTGCTGCGCCTACGCGGGCGCGGCGGCGACCACGGGGATGTTCTTCCTGGGCGGCGAGCGGTATCTGCTGGGCGGGGTGCTGCTGATCATCGCGAATGTGTCGTTCGTGGTGGCGATGATGCTCTACAACTCCTTCCTGCCGCAGATCGCCCGGCCCGGCGAACGGGACGCGGTCTCCTCCAGGGGCTGGGCCTTCGGCTACGCGGCCGGGGCACTGGTCCTGGTCGCCAACCTCGTGCTCTACGGCGCACACGACTCCTTCGGCATGTCCGAGGGCACCGCGGTACGCATCTGTCTGGCATCGGCGGGGCTGTGGTGGGGCACGTTCTCGCTGATTCCGCTGCGCCGGCTGCGCGACCGGCGAACGGCCGCCCCCGACACGCCCGGCGAGGGCCGCGGCGCCTCGCCCGGCCAGGGCTGGCGGCAGCTGCGGGAGACGCTGCGCGGGATGCGCCGCCACCCCCTCACCCTCTCCTTCCTCCTGGCCTATCTCGTCTACAACGACGGGGTGCAGACGGTGATCACCCAGGCGTCCGTGTACGGCGCCGAGGAGCTGAAGCTGGACCAGACGACGCTGATCGTCGCGGTGCTGCTGGTGCAGGTGCTGGCCGCGGTGGGTGCCCTGCTGATGGGCCGCCTCGCCGGGCGGTACGGCGCACAGCGGACGATCCTGGGCTCGCTGGTGGTCTGGGTGCTGACCCTCGCGGCCGCCTACTTCCTGCCCGCGAGGGCGCCACTGTGGTTCTTCGCGCTCGCCGTCGGCATCGGCCTGGTCCTGGGCGGCAGCCAGGCGCTGTCGCGTTCGCTGTTCTCGCAGCTGGTGCCGCACGGCAAGGAGGCGGAGTATTTCGCCGCGTACGAGATGAGCGACCGGGGAGTGAGCTGGCTGGGACCGCTGGTGTTCGGGGTGGCCTATCAGCTCACCGGGAGCTACCGGGACGCGATCGTGTCCCTGGTGGCGTTCTTCGCGATCGGTTTTGTCCTGCTGGCGAGGGTCCCGGTGGGGCGGGCGATCGCGGCGGCCGGAAATCCTGTGCCTGACCGGATTTAGTCTCCGGGCGTGCGGGGCGGTAGTGTACGCCTTTGGCTCACCAGGCGGACCGTTACTGCGCGCTAAGGCATGGAAGGCGCTGGGTGACATCTGCTGCCAGATGTGACAAACCGGGCGCCGGTGGGTACAACAAGGGGCGGCACGAAGGAAGGCAGCGGCGCACAGCGCCTCCGTCAAGGGCGGTGGTGGGCGACGGGTGGGCTCATGTCCCGAATTCGGGAATCTTCACCGCCGACCGGACGTTGACCGGATGACGACGACAGCGACACCTGTCCTGTGGGCGACAAGCCCGGGAGGCACGATTCATGAGTGAGCGAGCTCTCCGCGGCACGCGACTCGTGGTGACCAGCTACGAGACCGACCGCGGCATCGACCTGGCCCCGCGCCAGGCGGTGGAGTACGCATGCGAGAACGGACATCGATTCGAGATGCCGTTCTCGGTTGAGGCCGAGATTCCGCCGGAGTGGGAGTGCAAGGTATGCGGTGCACCCTCTCTTCTGGTGGATGGCGACGGCCCCGAGGAGAAGAAGGGTAAGCCCGCGCGTACGCACTGGGACATGCTCATGGAGCGGCGCACCCGCGAGGAGCTCGAGGAGGTGCTGGCCGAACGGCTGGCCGTCCTGCGCTCCGGCACCATGAACATTGCCGTGCATCCGCGCGACAGCAACCGCAAGTCCGCCTGACAACGGGCCTGCGACAAGCAGCACGCAAGGGCTGGGGCCACTGCATTACGCAGTGGCCCCAGCCCTTGTCGCATCCGCGGCCGCTCCCCCGGCGCGCTCAGCCGGTCAGCCGGTCAGCCGGTCAGCGGCGGATCCTGACGGCGCGGGGACGGGGGCTCGTCATCGCGGATGACCTCGCCCTGGACGACCTTGCCGTCCGGCCGGTGCATCCGGGCCTGCTGGAACGCGTCACCGAACGACCCCGGGGTGTAGCCCGCCTGCCGAGACAGCAGCTTCTCGGCGCGGCGCTGGAACAGCTTTCCGGTCGGCGGGAAGAGGCAGAGCAGCCCCAGTGCGTCGGACACCAGCCCCGGCAGCATCAGCAGCAGTCCGCCGACCATCGGGAGCGTATTACCGCTGCCCGACGTGCCGTTTCCGGAGCTGCCGTTGCCGGATCTGCCGTTGCCGGACGGTGAGTTGCCGGGCGCCGCCGGGTCGCCGGCGGTCTGAAGGCTCTCGGTGAGGTTCCGCCAGGCGCGACGGCCGGCCCGCTTGGTCACATAACCGCCGACGATCACTCCGGCGAGCAGCAGAAGCAGGACCGTCAGACCGCTGGTGGCGCCGGCGACGACGGTCAGCAGCCAGATCTCCAGCACCATCCAGGCGGCGATGCCCAAGGGGATGAACCTACGGGCGCGCGAGCGCTGGGGCGGGCGGGGACTGGGCGATGGCGTGGCTCCGAACGTCATGCCTCAAGTGTGCCCTGGCCCGTCCGGCCGCATTTCCCAAGGGTCGCAGGACGGATCAACTCCCGGCGGCCGGGCGGCCCGGTCCGGCGTCAGCGGCCGCGGATCTTGTCCACGCGCGAGCCGACGCCCCAGGCCGTGACGCGCCACAGCGCCTCCACGACGATGTCACGGCTCATCTTGCTGTCGCCGTACTCGCGCTCGACGAAGGTGATCGGGACCTCGACGACGTGATAGCCGGCCTGCACGGCGCGGCGGGCGAGGTCGACCTGGAAGCAGTAGCCCTGGGAGGCGACATCGTCCAGGCCCAGCCCCTTGAGGGCCTCCGCGCGAAAGGCCCGGTAGCCGCCGGTGATGTCGCGCAGCGGCAGATCCAGCGCCAGCCGGGAGTACGTGCTGCCGCCGCGCGAGATGAGCTGGCGGTACTTGGGCCAGTTGACGGTACGGCCGCCGGGCACCCAGCGCGATCCGAGGACGAGATCGGCGCCCTTGAGGGCGGTGAGCAGCCGGGGCAGCTCCTCGGGCTGGTGCGAGCCGTCGGCGTCCATCTCGACCAGCACGCCGTAGCCGTTGTCGATGCCCCACCGGAAGCCGGCGAGGTAGGCGGCGCCGAGGCCTTCCTTGCCCTTGCGGTGCAGGACATGGACCTGCTCGTCGTCGGCGGCCAGCTCATCGGCCAGTTTGCCGGTGCCGTCCGGACTGTTGTCGTCCGCGACCAGGACATGCGCCTCGGGGACGGCGGACCGCACCCGCGAGACGATCGGCTTGATGTTCTCAGCCTCGTTGAACGTCGGAATGATCACCAACGTGGTGCCGAGCGGACCGTACCGCCGCTGACCGTCTGTCACTGCTGCCCCTTCTCGTCCTTCGTACGCCCACGCCGGCCGGTGGCTGCCGCGGCGGCGCAGGACAGAAGGCCCACGATAGCGAGCGCCCACTCAGGAGCAGCACCGACGCGGTCGGCGAGCGTCGTTTCGTCCCGCAGCGGAATCCGCGCGGAGACCACGCCCTGCGTGAACTCGGGGATCCGGTGGGTGACCGTGCCGTCCGGGGCGACCACCGCGCTGATCCCGCTGGTGGCCGCGGTGACCACGGCGCGGCCGTGTTCAACGGCGCGCAGCTTGGACATCGCCAGCTGCTGCTCGGGCTGGCCGGTGCGGCCGTAGGTGGCGTTGTTGGTCTGGATGACCAGGGCGCGGGCACCGGCGTTGACGGTGTCGTGGACGATCTCGTCGTAGGCGACCTCGAAGCAGATGACGTCGCCGAGCCGGGCGGGGCCGACCTTGAGCACGCCGGTGTGGTCACCGGGGTAGAAGTTGCGGGTCACCCGCTGGAACCGCGTGATGATCTTGCTGAGCTGCTCCTTGAACGGCACATACTCGCCGAACGGCACCGGGTGCTGCTTGGTGTAGGAGGCGCCCGGCCCCTTCTTCGGATCCCAGACGATGCCCTCGTTGAAGACATAGCCCTTCTTGGTGGGGTGGTCGACCAGGGCGCCTACGAGGACGGGCACGTTGATGGCCTTCACGGCCTCGTCGATCCGGTCGTACGCCTGCGGGTACTTGTACGGATCGAGGTCGGAGGAGTTCTCCGGCCAGATGACCAGGTCCGGCTTCCTGACCCGGCCGGCCTTGACGTCGGCGGCGAGCTTCTCGGTGGCGGTGGCGTGGTTGTCGGTGATCATCATGGGGCGGCCCAGGAAGTCCATACCGGGTGACTGGACGTTGCCCTGGACGACAGCGATGTCAACGGAGTCGTCGGCCTTCGTGGGAACGGGCACCAGCACACCGGCCAGGGTGACCGCGGCGGCGAGCCCGAACGCCTCCATCGCCGGGACGGCCCGTCGCAGCGACCCGTTCTCGCGCAGCCCCCAGAGGGTGGCGGCGCAGGCCGCGAGCAGTGCCCCGGCCAGCGCGACGGCGAAGGTCACCAGCGGGGCGCCACCGAGCGCGGCGAGCGGGGTGAACGGCGACCCCGTGTTCGCGAATGCCAGCCGGCCCCACGGGAAACCGCCGAGCGGCAGCCGGTCGCGGGCCCATTCCTGGGCGACCCACAGACAGGCGGTCCACACCGGCCAGGCCGGCAGCCGGGAGGTGACGGCGAGCCCCGCGCCCAGCAGCGCCAGGAAGAACGCCTCGGCGATCGAGAGGCCCACCACCGCGTCCCAGCCGACGACGTGCAGCCACTTCAGCAGGATCAGGAAGAACGGCAGCCCGAACACGAAGCCCGTCCAGGCTCCCTGGCGGGCGGTCCGGCCACGGGTCAGCAGCGACAGCGCGGCGATGGACACCAGGGACAGCGGCCACAGGTCGTACGGCGGGAAGGCGAGTCCGAGCGCGAGGCCGGCGACGACCGCGAGGCCGCTGCGCGCCGCCTCACGGCGGGCCAGGGCGGCAAGACGCCGTGCCCGTCCGGGGCGGGCGGGCACGGCGGCGGAGCCCGTCCCGGCGGGTGGCACCGGGCCGTCGGGCGTGGTGCCGCTGACGGCTTCTTCGGTGGTGTCGGAACCCGATGGCACGGTCGCGAGCCTTCCTGCAGGTCGTGCGGTGGTGAGCTGACCGTACATCGGGAGGCCGGGATTGCGGATGCGGGGTGCACAAAAGGTGAAGGGGCATCGCCGGGAGGATCCGGGCGGGATGCGGTGCGGTGCGGATAGGGGCCCGGCGCCCTTCGGGCCGACCTGGGACCCGCTGGCTGCGGGTCGACCGAGAGCCGTTGTCTACTGAGCGTCCGGGCCCCACCCGGGTCGCACCCGCCGACCGGCCGAAACCTTCCGTCGCCCCGTGTCGCGGGTCCTGGACCTGGCTCCCAGTGGCGGTGCCCCAGTGGCGCACCGCCCCATGGCCCAGCTGCGTTCGACGACTGCGCGGAGATCTACCGGTCGGACGTCCTGTGGTGGACTCGGCCGAACCTACCGGCCGTCGCCCGCCTGCTGTCAACAGGTGCTCCGCCTGCGTCGTTTTCGCGTCGCCCCAGGTCAGCCGCGAGCGCCCACCGGTGGGCCAAGGAGCAGCAAGCACGGTCCGCGGTGGCACGTGCCCACGTGATGTCACTCGTTCGGCGGCCCGAAGACCGTTCGCCCGCCGACGACCGTGCGCAGGCACACCGGGAGGTCGTTGCCGGGGGTGAGATCGGGCAGGCCGGGGGTGCCGGAGCGAGGGTCGGTGGACCAGCGCTCCACCCGCTCGTCGGGCGCCTGGACCAGCAGCTCGCCGGTGCGCCAGACCGCGTAATCGGCGGGGGCGCCGGGCACCAGAACGCCCGCGTCGTCCCGGCCGATCGCGCGCCAGCCGCCGCGGGTGTGGGCGGTGAACGCGGCGCGGGCGGAGATGCCGTGGGCGCGGGTGCGGTGGAAGACGGCGGCCCGCACGGTGCCCCAGGGGTCGAGCGGGGTGACCGGGCTGTCGGATCCGAGGGCGAGCGGGACCCCCGCCTTGAGCAGCGCGGCGTACGGGTTGAGGGTACGGGCCCGGTCGACGCCGAGACGGGCGGCGTACATACCCTCGGCGCCGCCCCACGCCGCGTCGAAGGCGGGCTGGACGGACGCGGTCAGGGCGAGGTCGGCGAAGCCGGCGATGGTGCGGTCGGTGAGCATTTCGGCATGCTCGACGCGGTGCCGGGCGGCCCGGATCCGCGCCAGGCCGAGGCGCTCGGCGGCGGCCCGTACCCCGTCGACGACGCCGGTCAGGGCCGCGTCACCGATGGCGTGGAAGCCGGCCTGGAGTCCGGCCTCGGTGCAGGCGGCGACATGGGCGGCGACGGCCTCGGCGTCGAGCTGCGCGGTGCCGGTGTGGCCGGCGGTCCCCCCGGCGCAGCTGGGGGAGTCCGCGTACGGGGCGTGCAGATGGGCGGTATGCGATCCGAGCGAGCCGTCGGCGAAGAGATCGCCCGCGGCGCCGATGGCCCCGAGTTCACGGATCCGCTCCGCGTCCTTTGCGGACGCGACCAGCTCGGCCCAGTAGCCGACGACGCGCGGGCCGTTCCCCTCCCGGGCCAGGGCGAGCAGCGCCGTGAAGTCGTCCGCACCGGAGATGTCCGGGCCCGCGCACTCATGGACGCTGCCGATGCCGAGCGAGGCGGCGCGGGCGAGCGCGGCGGCCTGGGCCTCGGCGCGCTGGGCGGGCGTGACGGTGGCGTACGCGGCTTGGCGGACCGCGTGGTGGGCGTCACCGGTCAGCGGCGCATCGGCCCGGAATCCGGCCAGCTCGCGCACGCCGGGGACCAGATCCAGCAGCGCCGTCGTCACGACCGCGGAGTGCACATCCACCCGGGTGAGGTAGAGCGGGCGGCCGCCGGTGGCCGCGTCCAGTTCCGCGCGGGACGGTGGGCGGCCCTCCGGCCAGGCGCTGGCGTCCCAGCCGTGTCCGAGCAGAATCCGGTCCGCCTCCCGCGCGCCGGCGTAGCCGCGGATGCGGGCCAGCGCATCGGACAGGGTGCCGGCACCGGACAGATCGAGTCCGGTGAGCGCGAGCCCGGTCGCGGTGGTGTGCACATGTGCGTCCGTGAACGCCGGGGTGACGAGCGCACCGTCGAGCGGGACGATCTCGTCCACGCCGTCGGCGAAGGAGTCGGCCGCGCCTTCCTCACCGACCCAGGCAATGCGGTCGCCCTCGACGACCATGGCGGTGGCGAAGGGATCCGCGGGGCTGTGCACCTCACCGCCGCGCAGCAGGACCGTACGGGGGCGGGCCGGGCCGGAGGGGTGCGGTCGGACCGGATCGGGGATGCGCTCGCTCATACCGGACAGTTTGACCCCTGTGTGCGGACGGGCCGCGCGCGGGGGGCGATCACCGGTCAGATGCGTGGCGGACGGGCCTCGTAGGGGGTGGACAGCACGACCGTGGTGCGGGTCGAGACGCCGGCGAGGGTCCGTATGCGGGTGAGCAGATGCTCCAGCTCCAAGGGGGTGGCGACCCGGACCTTGAGGATGTAGTTCTCGTCGCCCGCGACGCTGTGGCAGGCCTCCAGCTCGGGGACCTCGGCCAGGCGGTCGGCGATGTCGTCCGGCGCGCTGGGGTCGAAGGGTTTGACCGAGATGAAGGCGGTGAGCGGCAGGCCCACTGCTTCAGGGTCCACGATGGCGGCATAGCCCCGGATGACACCGCGCTGCTCCAGACGGCGCACCCGTTGGTGCACCGCCGAGGTGGACAGGCCGGTGGCCTTGCCCAGGTCGGTGTAGCTCATCCGCCCGTCCTTGACGAGCAGATCCACGATTTGTCGGTCCAACTCCTCCACCCACTCAACCTACTGCGCGCGGGCGCGTATGCGCACCGCGCGCCGGATCGTGGACCCCCTTGCGCCGGGCCATGTGACCAATGCCACACGTGTGATCCGGTGTCGGTGGGGTGCCGGCGATTATGCGTGCGGCATGAAGGGAATTGCTGCTGGTGGCCGGGACCGCCCGTCACAGGAAGTCAGCGGTACGACTGGCCCACCCGAGGGGGATGGACATCATGCGACACCTTAAGCAGGACTCCGCTGGCACGAACATCGACGCCCAGGAGGGCGACAGTTCCGGCATCTCCGGCGACGACGGTGCGTACGACTCTTTCGATACCTATGAGATCTACCGGGTGACGTGCCCCGACTGCCTGCAGCCGATCGCGCTGCTGGCGGACGAGGACACGCTCCCGGAGCACGCCCTGTGCGCCTCACCGTGGAACCCGTTCGGGCTGACGGTGTGCCAGGGCTCCGGCCGGGCGGTGTCCGAGGCTCCGGAGACCGAGGACACGCTGGACGCCCAGGAGCAGGACGCGGCGATGCTGCTGACGCTTCCGGAGAGCCTGGACTGGCGCCGCCAGCCGTTCTCGCACCTCGGCGGACCCGGCACCGGTCCGGCCCGGGTGCCGCGGATGCGTCCGCGCGCCTGAGCGCCCTTACGGACCCAAGAGCCCTTACGGAGGGGCCGCGCTCACCAGTAGCGGCCCTCGATCATCGCCTCCAGCGTCTCCCGGTGGAGGATCAGCGCATCGGCGTCGGCCGGGACCGGTATCTCGCCGAAGTGGACCTGGCGGTAGGCCACTCGCAGCATGACGAGGGCGTGCCGCAGGGCCGCGTAGAGGGTGTGGAAGTCCATGTCGCGGGGCGGATGCCCGGTGAGCGCGGCATAGCGGCTCTCGACGCGGTCGCGGCTCAGGAAGCCGGGCAGTCCCGGTTTGCCGCCGGCCTCGGTGAGGTCCTGGAAGAAGCGGTGGAGATAGACCATCCAGCCCAGGTCGAGCTCGCGGGGGCCCAGGGCGGCCATCTCCCAGTCGAGGACGGCGGCCGGTTCGAACCCGTCGTAGACGATATTGCCGATCCGGGCGTCGCCCCAGGTCAGAACGGTCTCGCCGGGGTCCGACGGCCAACGGTCGGCCAGCCGGGCGAAGCCACGCTCGATGAGCAGGGAGCGCGGGCGGCCGTCAATGACCCACGCGTAGTAGGCACGTTGGGCCTCGACATGGCGGTGCAGCGCGCTACCGGTACCAGGGGTGGCGAGGAAGTCGGCTGCGGCGGGCGGGACTTGGTCGTGCAGCCGGGCGAGGACCGAGACGCTGGCGGCCTCCAGGTGGTCGCGCTGGGCATCGGTGGCCTCGTACAGCCAATTCCCCTCGTACGTATAGGGCATGACGTCCGGTGGGACGCGGCCGTCGGCGTGGGCCATGACGAAGAACGGCGCGCCGAGGTGTGCCGGGTCCTCCTCAAGCCAGAGGGTGCGGGGCACCGGGAGGTCGGTATGGGCGGCGACCAGGCGCATGGTGCGGTACTGCCGGGCCATGTCGTACCGCGGGAAGACGGCGAACGCGGCGGGGTCGGCGGCGAGGCGCAGCGCGCAGGAGACGGGGGCTCCGCCCGGCTCGCGCAAGGAGGGGAGCTCGGGGGACGGCGGTCCGGGGTGGTCGATGTCGAAGAGCAGTGTCTCGCTGGACATGCCGTTGGAGTCCGGGACGGTCGCGGCGACGGCGCGGGCGCCGGGCAGCCGGGTGCCGAGCCAGGCGGTGAGCCGGCGGGTGAGGGTTTCGGGGTCGCGGGTGGTGGTGCGGGGGCGCCGTCCCGCGGGCGCTCCCCCGGGGCGGCTGCCACCGGGGTCGGCGGCGGGCGGCTGCGCCGTCATCGCCCGGCCTCCCGCGCGACGGAGTCATGGCCGGTGAAGCCGCTGGGGTCGTGACGGCCGAAGCTGCCGTGCTCGAAGATGCCGTAGCCGGTCCGGCCGTCGAGGGTGAAACGGGCGGCGTGGTCGGTGACTCCGTAGGCGGCGTGCGGGTGTGCCGCCGGGTCGGTGAGGTCGTAACTGCGGCGGTCGGTCCAGTCGCGGCCCCGCCAGGTGCCGTGCTGCCAGTCTTCGGCATGGGGGTCCCCCCTGCTCGAACGGAGCTGAGAGCTCGCGGGAGGGTAGCCGGCGCCGAGGGCGAGGGGTGAGGAGGTGAGGATCTCTGCGGTGAGTTCCAGGGGGGTGCGGCCGGGGCCGGTGAGGTGGATGACGGCGCGTTCGGGGTGCCGGGTGCCGGGGCGGTAGCCGATGTCCGTGTGCGGCCAGCCGAGTTGGACCTCGCGGGCGTCGTCGTCGACCATGAGGGCCTCGTTCAGGGTGCGATGGCCGTCGGCATCCTCCTGGACGATGACCATCACAAACCGGTCGTCGAAGCGCACCGGGCACCACACCCAGTGGAAGCCCTCGGGCCGCAGTTCCTCCGCGGCCCGTCCGCCGTCCTCGCCGGCAATCGGGCGGACGCCCCAGCTGCGGTCGCGGGTGCCGGTCCACTCCCCCGCCGTGACGGCGAGCTGCTGGCCGGCGACGCGGATGCTGCCGGTGCAGGTGCCCGCCTGGACGAACCGCCGGCCCTCCAGCATCAGCCGGTCACCGCGGTACTGGGTGTGGTGCGGCTCCCAGGTCGCAGGAAACGCCGCGTTCCAGGTCAGGTCGTAGGCCAGGCCGTCCGGGTCACCGGGGTCCGCGGCGCAGGTCAGCCGCAGACGGGCGAGCGGCTCCTCGACGGTGATGGTGAGCGGGCCGACGGTGAGCGCGAGGCGGTCGTCGGTGAGTGCGTCGGAGGCCCGTACGGCATACAGCCGGTCGCCGAGGCGGAGGGTGGCATAGGCGTCGATGACGCCGGTGTTGGGGTAGACACCGAGGCCGGCGATCAGCAGGGCGCGGCCGGAGTGGTCCATGACATGGAAGATGCACCGGTCGTAGGCGTTGCGGTCGCCGGTGGCGACATGCCGCAGGGACAGCGGGACCTGGTGGATCGGGTATTCGTCGAGCGCGATCGGGCGGTCGGGCACGGTCTCCTCCTGGCGCGCGGCCGGCAGGGCGTCGCGCCCGGGTACGACGCCCCCGGGCGGGAGTTGACGGTACGTCAGCTCTGCACGGACGGCCAGACCCGGAAAGGCGAGTAGGGGTCCTAGTAGCAGTTCGGCTGTTACCGTCGCCTGGTCGACGCGCAACCTATTCCTGGAGCCACGGTGACCTCACCATCCCTGCACTGTCTGCGCTGCGCCCGCACCGCGGAGGGTTTCGACGGCTGCCGGACCTGCGCCGCGGAGGGCATCGGCGTCAATACGATGCCGCCGCTCGCGGATCTGGACGGCGTGGACCTCAGCGGGTATCCCGGCGGTCCGTGGGGCCTGCCGACGGCCCTGCCGGTGCCCGGCCCGCCGGTCACGCTGGGCGAGGGCAACACCCCGGTCGTCCGGCTGCGGAACGCCCCGGACCGAACCCGAGGGGGCGGGCCTGCCGGTGAGGTATGGCTGAAATACGAGGGCGGGAACCCGACCGGTTCGCACAAGGACCGGGCGATGGCCGTCGGGGTGGCCGCTGCGGTGGCGGCCGGCGCGGACACCGTGGTCGCCGCGTCCTCCGGCAACGCGGGGGCGGCGGCCGCGGCATACGCGGCGCGCGCCGGGCTGCGCTGTGTGGTGTTCACCAACGAGGCGGTGCCGGCGGGGCTGCGGGCCCAGATCGATGCGCTGGGCGCCGAGCGGGTGGTCCACCCGGGTACCACCGCCGAACGGAACGCGGCGATGGCACGGGCCGTCGGACAGCCCGGCCGGTACCCGCTGACCAGCTACTCCGCCCCCTCGCCGGGCGGGAATCCGTATGCCAACGAGGGGTACAAGTCGGTCGCCTACGAGCTGGCGCGGGACTTCTCCGGGCGGCGGCTCGACACGGTGGTGGTGCCCACCAGCCGGGCGGATCTGCTGGCCGGAATCGGCCGCGGCTTCCGGGAGTTGGCGACCGCCGGGCTGATCGACCGGGAGCCCCGGCTGGTGGCCGCGGAACCGGCCGCCGCGGCGCCGTTCACCGCCGCACTGCGCCACCCGGACCGCGCGGACCAGGAGCGTACGCGGGTGGCGGCCGGGCCGACGGTGGCCTTCTCCCTCGGCGAGGAGCGGCCCTGCTGGCAGGGGCTCGACGCGCTGTGGCGCAGCGGAGGCACGGCGGTCGCGGTGGACGACGAGGCGATCATGGCCGAACACCGGAGGCTGGCCGCGGAGGGCCTGCTCCTGGAGCCGTCGTCCGCCGTCGCCTCCGCCGTGGCGCGGGCGGCGGCCCGTACGCCCGGCGCGCTGGTGGTCGCGATCGGGACGGCGACGGGACTCAAGGGGCTGGTGGGCTGACACCAGGACCCGGTCGGGCGGGAAGCCGCGGGGTGGGCGGGGACGTCCGCGCCCACCCCGCCCCGCTCAGCGCTTCTCGGGGCCCGCGAGATGGCGGGCGATGACCATCCGCTGGATCTGGTTGGTGCCCTCGACGATCTGCAGGACCTTGGCCTCCCGCATGAAGCGCTCGGCCGGGAAGTCGAGGGTGTAGCCGTAGCCGCCGAGGAGCTGGACGGCGTCCGTGGTCACCCGCATCGCGGTGTCGGTGCAGAACAGCTTGGCCATCGCCGCTTCCTTGGAGAACGGCAGACCGGCGTCGCGCAGCCGGGCGGCGGTGAGATAGAGGGCGCGGCCCGCCTCGATCTGGGTCGCCATGTCGGCGAGCATGAAGCGCAGGCCCTGGAAGTCGACGATGGGGCGGCCGAATTGCTGTCGTTCGGCGGTGTAGGCGAGTGCCTCGTCCAGCGCCGCCTGGGCGACGCCGATGGCACAGGCCGCGATGCCCAGGCGCCCGGAGTCCAGGGCGGACAGGGCGATGGCGAAGCCCTGACCCTCCTCCCCGATACGGCGGGAGTCGGGGACCCGGACGGCGTCGAAGTGCAGCTGGGCGGTCGGGGAGCCCTTCATGCCCATCTTGCGCTCGGGCGCTGCGGCACTCAGACCCTCGGCGTCGCCGGGCACCAGGAAGGCGGTGATGCCATGGGCGCCGCTGCCGCCGGTGCGGGCCAGCACGGTGTAAAAATCGGCCGCGCCGCCATGGGTGGTCCAGGCCTTGGTGCCCTCCAGTGTCCAGGTGTCGCCCTCCCGGGTGGCCCGGGTGGTCAGGGAGGCGGCGTCGGAGCCCGAGGAGGGCTCGGAGAGGCAGTACGCACCGAGGAGCCCGCCGCCGAGCATGTCCGGGAGGTGTTCGGCGCGCTGCTCCTTGCTGCCGTAGCCGGCGAGCGCATGGCAGGCGAGGGTGTGCACGCTGACGCCGAGGCCGACGGTGAGGCGGGCGGCGGCGAGCTCCTCCAGGACCTGGAGGTACACCTCGTACGGCTGGCCGCCACCGCCGAACTCCTCGTCGTAGGGCAGCGACAGCAGTCCGGCTTCCGACAGCAGGGTGAAGGTCGCGCGCGGGAAGTGGCCGGCGTCCTCCTCCTCGGCGGCCGTCGGCCGGATCTCGCGCTCGGCGAGCTCGCGTACGAGCATCAGCAGGTCACGGGCTTCTTCGGTGGGCAGCCTGCGGTCCACCGGCCGGGGGCCGTACTCGGTCATGGCGGCGCTCTCCTCCCTGTCGGGCGCTGCGGCGACACGCGCGGGGTGGGCGGCGGCGCCGGTTTCCGTAGTGCCAGGCCGATGATCGCGTTCCGGGTCTCGGATGGCGATGACCTGCGACTGTGGCGCTAGGAGTATGCCCGATCGGCGGCTCCGCGTCACGGGTTGATCATCACGGACTGCGGGGATCCGGCCCCGGTACCCGGCCCGGCCGGGAAATTGGTCCGAACCATTGACTCACTGGTCTAGTCCTTCTACCTTCTCCTCCAACGTTCAACGCGTTCATGCCAATTCGGAACGCAGGTCAGGCTCCCCCCAGGGGGTGTCCGCAGCGCCCGTCGTCCGCCTGGAGGACGGGCCGTTCGGGAGTGCGCGGACACCCCCACCCCCTCCGAGGAGACGACATGCTCAGACCGCACCGGATGCGCTCACCGCGCAGAGTGCTCGCCGCCGTCACCGCGCTGTGTACGGCGGCACTGGCCGGCACCCTGCTCGCCGGACCGGCCTCCGCCCGCCCCGCGAACGCCCCCACCGCACCGCGCGACGCGGCCCCGGCGGCCACCGCCGCGGGCGGCAAGGTCGTCGGATACTTCACCAACTGGGGCGTCTACGACCGCAATTACCACGTCAAGAACATCGAGACGTCGGGCTCGGCGGCCAAGCTGACGCACATCAACTACGCCTTCGGCAACGTCCAGGGCGGCAAGTGCGCCATCGGCGACTCCTACGCCGACTACGACAAGGCGTACACCGCCGACCAGAGCGTCGACGGCACGGCGGACACCTGGGACAACGGCGCGCTGCGCGGCAACTTCAACCAGCTCAGAAAGCTCAAGAAGCTGCACCCGAACCTCAAGGTGATCTGGTCGTTCGGCGGCTGGACCTGGTCGGGCGGCTTCGGCGAGGCCGCCAAGAACCCGGCCGCCTTCGCGCAGTCCTGCTACGACCTGGTCGAGGACAAGCGCTGGGCGGATGTCTTCGACGGTATCGACATCGACTGGGAGTACCCCAACGCCTGCGGTCTGACCTGCGACACCAGCGGCAGGGACGCCTTCACCGACGTGATCAAGGCGCTGCGGTCGAAGTTCGGCCAGAGCAATCTGGTGACCGCGGCGATCACCGCGGACGCCTCGGCCGGCGGCAAGATCGACGCTGCCGACTACGCGGGCGCGGCCCAGTACGTCGACTGGTACGACCCGATGAGCTACGACTACTTCGGCGCCTGGGACGCGAAGGGCCCGACGGCTCCGCACTCCCCGCTGACGTCGTACAGCGGCATTCCGAAGGCCGGCTTCAACAGCACCGACACCATCGCCAAGCTCAAGGGCCTGGGCGTGCCGGCGAACAAGCTGCTGCTGGGCCTCGGCTTCTACGGCCGCGGCTGGTCGGGCGTTACCCAGGACGCACCGGGCGGTACGGCGACCGGCGCGGCACCGGGCAAGTACGAGGCCGGAATCGACGACTACAAGGTCCTCAAGGGCCGCTGCCCGGCCACCGGCAAGGTGGGCGGCACCGCCTACGCCAAGTGCGGCGACCAGTGGTGGAGCTACGACACCCCGGAGACCATCGGCACGAAGATGGCCTTCAAGGACGCACAGGGGCTGGGCGGCACGTTCTTCTGGGAGCTGAGCGGCGACACCACCAACGGTGAACTGATCAAGGCGATCAAGTAGCGGCAGCGAGCTCGGAGCCAGGCGGGCGGGAGGCAGCGGCCGCCCGCCCGTTCCCCGTCCTGCGGACCGCCTGAAGCCGTCCCGCACGAGCGGCCGGGGCGGCGCCGGACCTCTCGGCGCGCGCTCCTCCACGGCGCCCCGGTGCGCCCCGCGGGGTTTACGGCCGCGCCCGGTACGAGCACCATCGGCCGTACGGGAGCAGGAGCCGCACCGGAGAGGTGGCACGTGGTCAACCCTTGGCTGGCGATGGAGACCGGAGCCGATCCGGTGGAGCGCACCCGCACGGTGCGAAGGGCGCATGCGGCGTTCCTGGCCGACGGGACCGTCACGCCGCCGGTCCGTCAGGTCGTCGCCGACTCCTGGCGCCGCTCCGCCGACGCGCACGCAGCGGCGGACGGCGCCGCGCCCATCGAGCTGGACGAGGCCACGCTCAGCGCCTACCGGGACGGGCATCCGCTGGCCCGCGCCATGCCGGTCTTCCGGGAGCTGCTGGGCAGCTTCGCGCAGGACGGGGCGCATCTGCTGGCCGTCTGCGATCCGCAGGGCAGGCTGCTGTGGGTGGAGGGGCACCGCGGAGTGCGGCGCAGTGCTGAGCGGATGAACTTCGTCGTCGGCGCCCGCTGGGACGAACGGCACGCCGGCACCAATGCCCCGGGCACCGCCCTCGCCGCCGACCATGCCGTACAGATCTTCGCCACCGAGCACTACAACCGGCAGGTGCAGCGCTGGAGCTGTGCCGCCGCCCCGCTGCACGATCCACGGACCGGCCGCCTGCTGGGCGCGGTGGACCTCACCGGCGGGGACCATGTGGCGACTCCGCACAGCCTGGCTCTGGTGCAGGCCACCGCCCGTGCCGCGGAGGCCCATCTCGCCGCGGGCGTACCGGAGTTGGGGGTCTGCGTGTCGGCGCTCGGCCGGGACGAGGCGCTGCTGGTCATGGACGGGGAGCGGCTGCGGCTCGGCCGCCGGCACAGCGAGATCATGATGCTGCTGGCCCGGCATCCCGAGGGGCTGACGGGCGATCAGCTCTCGGTGCTGCTGTACGGCGAGCGCGAGATGCGCCCGGTGACGCTGCGGGCCGAGCTGTCCCGGCTGCGGCAGCTGGTCGGTGCGCTGCTGCATTCCCGGCCGTACCGGCTGAGCAGGTCCGTCGAGACCGATCTGGGCGCGGTCGAGGAGGCCTTGGCGGCCGGCGAGCTGCGCGCCGCGCTGAACGGCTATCGCGGTCCACTGCTGCCGTTGTCGGAGGCGCCCGGTGTGCAGCGGCTGCGCGGCGCACTGGCGGACCGGATGCGGTCCGCCCTGCTCGGCGCCCGCGATCCCGGCCTGCTGCGCGAGTGGTCGCGCACCTCCTGGGCCGAGGACGACCTGGAGATCTGGGAAGCCCTGGTGGACGCCCTGCCGGAGCGTTCCCCGGCCCGCAGCGCACCGATGGCCACCGCGCACCGGCTGCGCGCGGCGTACGGCCTGACCAGCGGCCGCCTTGGCGCGGTGGGCGCGCCGGCCGCCGCGCGCGCCGCAACGTTCGCGCAACCTCCCCGGCTCTAGCCTGCGCTCAACGCCCGTCACACGGGAGTGGCGGGCACCGCGCCGAGAGCGATTGGGAGGCCGCACCATGGCCCGTTACGCCAGCCCGGGTTCCGCCGATGCCGTGATGAGCTATCTGCCCCGCTACGACCACTGGATCGGCGGCGAGTATGTGGCGCCCGCGCTGGGCCGGTACTTCGAGAACCCGACCCCGGTCAACGGAGCGCCGTTCACCGAGGTCGCCCGCGGCACCGCCGAGGACGTCGAGCGCGCCCTGGACGCGGCACACGCGGCCGCCCCCGGCTGGGCCCGTACGGCCGCCGCCGACCGCGCCGGCGTGCTCAACAGGATCGCCGACCGGATGGAGCAGAATCTGGAGGCCCTGGCGGTCGCGGAGAGCTGGGAGAACGGCAAGCCCGTACGGGAGTCGCTGGCGGCCGACATCCCGCTCGCCATCGACCACTTCCGCTACTTCGCGGGCGCCATCCGCGCCCAGGAGGGCTCGCTGTCGGAGATCGACGAGGACACCGTCGCGTACCACTTCCACGAGCCGCTCGGCGTCGTCGCGCAGATCATCCCCTGGAACTTCCCCATCCTCATGGCGACCTGGAAGCTCGCCCCCGCCCTGGCCGCCGGCAACGCAGTGGTCCTCAAGCCGGCCGAACAGACCCCCGCCTCGGTGCACTTCTGGATGAGTCTGATCGCGGATCTGCTGCCGCCCGGCGTCGTCAACATCGTCAACGGCTTCGGCGCCGAGGCGGGCAAGCCGCTGGCCTCCAGCCCCCGGGTCGCCAAGGTCGCCTTCACCGGTGAGACGACCACCGGCCGCCTGATCATGCAGTACGCGTCCGAGCACCTGCGGCCGGTGACGCTCGAACTGGGCGGCAAGAGCCCCAACATCTTCTTCGACGACGTCTCCTCCGCGGTGGACGACTTTCACGACAAGGCGCTCGAAGGCTTCACCATGTTCGCCCTCAACCAGGGCGAGGTGTGCACCTGCCCGTCCAGGGCGCTGATCCAACGCGGCCACTACCAGGACTTCCTGGAAGCCGGTGTGGCCCGCACGGAGAAGATCGTCCAGGGACACCCGCTGGACACCGACACCATGATCGGCGCTCAGGCCTCCAACGACCAGCTGGAGAAGATCCTCTCCTACCTGGACATCGGCCAGAAGGAAGGCGCCCGCATCCTGACCGGCGGGTCCCGTGCCGAACTCGGCGGCGAGTTGGAGGGCGGCTACTACGTCCGGCCCACCATCTTCGAGGGCAACAACGACATGCGGGTCTTCCAGGAGGAGATCTTCGGCCCCGTGGTGGCCGTGGCACCCTTCAGCGACTTCGACGATGCCATCGGCATCGCCAATGACACCCTCTACGGTCTGGGCGCGGGCGTCTGGACCCGGGACGGCTCCACCGCCTACCGCGCGGGCCGCGCCATCCAGGCCGGACGGGTATGGACCAACTGCTACCACGCCTATCCGGCCCATGCGGCCTTCGGCGGCTACAAGCAGTCCGGAATCGGCAGGGAGACCCACAAGATGATGCTGGATCACTATCAGCAGACGAAGAATTTGCTGGTGAGCTACTCGGCTAAGAAGCTGGGGTTCTTCTAGAGCCTCAAGAAGAGGCGCCTGAACTGGGTTTTCGCCCGTCAGGCGCCTCTCCCGCGGCCCGCTAACAGTCGGGCCCGGTTTACGTGGTAACTTCCAGTTTCTCCCTCGGCTATCCCGTTCCTGACCAGCGCTTCCGGACCAGTCACGGATCAAAGCCCCGGCTCAGCCCTCAGGCACCGCGCCCTGGCTGATGCGGTCCCACTCCTGCATGGACTGCTCGATGAGGCGGTTCGTCTGTTCCCGCACGCCGTCCAGGAGCTTGGCGTAGTGACGGAAGAGGACCTCGATGCGCTGGCCCGCGCGGCGAGCGCATTCGGCCGGGTCCACGCCGGAGTACGGCCAGAAGGAGATCCCGGCGTGCCGGGGGTCGTAGGGCCTCTTGGCGAGGCCGGAGGCGCGCTCCGTGCGGGTCAGAACGAACTCCCTTGCCCGCTTCCACGTAATGCCGTACGCCGCGAAGTCCACATAATTGCCCGCCTGGTTCCGGAACATCCGCCCGTCCGACGCCACACCAAAGCGTTCGATGTGCGCACGGAGCATGCGTACGAGCTGGGGCGGGATGGGAACAGGCCGCGTGGCAGTCTCGGCGCGGCGCTTGAGCGAGTGCACCTCGTAGACCCCGCCGTCGTCCGTCCACTCCTTTCCTGCAGTGCGACGCGCTCACTCCGGCGTCCAGGGCCGCCGGAGTGAGCATCTGAAGCGCCAGGCGTGGCTTGGTCGCGAACACGGCTTCCTCGGGAAAACCGGCCTGTCGGCGCCGTTCGGCATCCTGGCACCAGGTCCGATCGGGGAGGTGGAGCCGACGGTCGATCGCCGCCTATGCCCAGCTTCGGCTCGCCCGTCCGCTGGCCACCGATCTCCGGCGGCCCTGGGAGAAACCGGCTCCGCCGAACAAGCTCACGCCCGCCCGGGTCCGCAGGGGGTTCAGGAACCTGTGCGCGAAGACCGGATCTCCGGCCAGTGCACCGAAACCGTCTCGTCCCGGACCTGGCCGGCCGCCGGGTTCGAAGAACCGCCGCCCGGCCACCCGGCATGACGTGGGCCGCGTCCTCGCCACCGGAGAGGCATACAGTCGGCCCGCTCACCACAAGAGAGGCACCAAGCCGAGGCGGACCGTCACGGAGCTACCAGATCAGACAGCTAAGGCCGAGTAGCTGCAGCAGCGATGCCGGACTTCCGAAGCGTGCGGGCCAGGTGTTCCATCTCGGGAAGCGTTCCTGAGTAGTCACCGTCCAACACACGGCGCAGCACAGCCTTGGCGTTTATCAGGTCAATGCCGAGCTCAGCCCGCAGCACGCGCATGATGGCGACGCTGTTCACCGGCGGACTGCTCACCTGCAGCCTCGCGGGTCCATGCTTGGAGAGCATCTGATCCCGCCATTCGGCCGGCACGTCGCCACCGCACGCGGCTACCGCAAATCCACAGGCGGAACAGGTTGACTCAACGTCCCATCGCAACCGGCCGTCCACCAGGGCCTGAACTCCCCAGCACTCCAGCTCCGCACCGCAGTCCTGGCACACAGTGGAGTACCTGACGGATTCGAAAACCGCCTGCTCCATCCCCACCCCCAACGGAGACGAGGTTAAACGACAAGCTAAGAACGTGATGGCCAACCGACCACGGTGTGGCAACAAGCTCTGGAATCCGCCCTCCTCTTGGCGAGTCTTCGTCGCGTGCGGCACGGGAGCAGCAGCCCTGAGGTCCTGTTCGTCACCCGCTGCGCTCTGCTGTACTGCCCTGCGGCTAATTTGTGTGCAGGGCAGGTACGCAGGCCCGTGGTGGCAGAGGTGCACGAGGGACGGGAGGTCGGGAAGAGTGTCGCTGCGCGCAGGTGATCCAGCCGAGATCGGCGGTTATCCGCTTGAGGCGCGACTCGGCTCGGGTGGCATGGGCACGGTCTTTCTGGCCCGTACGAGTTCGGGGCGTCCTGTCGCGATCAAACTGATCCACCCGCAGTTCGCGGCGGACGACGAGTTCCGCATCCGCTTTCGGCAGGAGGTGGCGGCGGCGAGGCAGGTGAGTGGCGCGTTCACCGCTGCCGTGGTCGACGCTGCCCCTGAGGCCGAGCAGCCGTGGATGGCGACGACCTATATCCAGGGGCACACGCTCGGCCGGCGCATCGGCACGAAGGGCCCGCTGAGCGGAGCGGAGCTGAGGAGGCTCGCCATCGGGCTGGCGGAGGCGCTGCGGGACATCCACCGGGTGGGGGTCATCCACCGTGACCTGAAGCCCTCGAACGTCGTACTCTCGCCCGAGGGCCCACGCGTCATCGACTTCGGTATTTCGCGCGCCGTGGACCAGCAGACGCTGACGATTACAGGGCGGGTCATCGGTACGCCGCCCTTCATGTCGCCGGAGCAGTTGCAGGCGCCGCGCGATGTAGGGCCACGGTCTGATGTCTTCTCGCTGGGGACGCTGCTGGCCTACTCAGCGACGGGCCACGGGCCCTTCGACGCGGAGAGCCCATACATAGCTGCGTATCAGGTGGTGCACAGTGAGCCGTCGCTGGAGGATGTGCCGGTGGCCTTGCGCACGGTCGTCCAGTCGTGCCTGGCCAAGGAGCCCAACGGGCGGCCCTCGGCGGACGAACTCCTCGTGCTGCTACGGGACCTGCCGGCCGACCTCGGCCAGATCGACGCGAGGGGAGTTGGCACGGGCCGCACCCGCGACATGGTTACCGAGCATCACTTCGCGACGCCGGCCACCCCTGCGCCGGCGCCCCCGACCATCACCCCGGCCGCTCACGTTACGGGGAGCACCGATACCCCCATCGGCCGCCGACTGCGTCGCCGCTGGCGTCCCGTGTTCGCGGCCGCGGTCGCGGTCACGGTGGCAGCAATCGGTGGAGGAGTCGCCGCACTGACGGCGGGCGGCTTTGGGGGGAACAGCGGCGGCGAAAAGGGCAACAGCCTTGCGGTGGAGGGTGCCGCACTTCCGGACGGCTTCAAGCCGTGGCACGAGACCGTGCCGGGCGGTCGCGAGGACATCCCCGACGAGCTGCGTTGCATCGCGCACGGCGACGCGCTGTTCTGCGGGGGCGGCAGTGTCGTCGCGGCCCGTATCAGGGCCAGGGACGGCTCGCGGGTGTGGACGGCAAAGAGCCCCGGCGTCCCCGTCAACGGCATGCACCTGGTGGGCGCCACCGACGACACGGTGCTCGGTTACCGCTTCGCCGCCCAGGACGCCCCGCAGGACCCTCCGAGCGAGGTGGTGGCCCTCGACGCGAACACCGGACGGGAGCTGTGGTCCGTGCCGTCCGGCGCCCAGTCGACGGCCGTCACGGGTCGGACTCAGGACGCCATTGTGGTCGGTTCCGACGTCGTGACGGTCGACGCTTCCAACTCCCGCTTCGAGGCCCGCAACGCGCACAGCGGTCAGGTCACATGGACGTCGCCATTCCCAGCGGGTACGCAGTGCGCTCCCGTACCGGTAGGCCCACAGCTCGTCGCGATGTGCGCGAAGGATGCGGAGGTGGATGCCTTGGCAGTGCGCCACCCCACCCTGTACCCGGTCGACCGCGCCTCGGGGACACTGGGCGGGCCCATCGCGGTCAACGGCCCCGCCATGCCGATAGGCGTCGCCAACAGCAGGCTCGTACTCGTGCAAGTACACAGGAAGGGAACGGAGCTGGCCGGCTACAACGGGGTGACGCGGGTCGACCCGGCCTCGCGGAAGGTCACGTACTCCCGACTGGCCAAGACATACGCGGGGACGCCCGGCATGGCGGACAGCACCGTCTACATGAGCGGGCAGACCGGTCTCGTCACAGCACTCGACCCCGCGACCGGCCGGAAGAAGTGGTCGCGGCAGACTGGCGTAGAGGGCGCGTCGGGTCCTGGTGCGGCAGCCGGCGCACTGTATTTCAGCTCGGCCACCGGCCGGGTGGTCGCGCTGTCGCCGGACGATGGCAAAATCCTGTGGACAACAGATCCGCAGGTCGATGGTTTGACGGGCGAGCAGGGTGCAAGCCCGCGGGTGACTCTTGCAGGGCGTGCGGTGATCGTGGCCGCGGCCAAGAACACTCTCTTCGCTTTCGACGCGCAGAAGCCGCCGACGTCAGGCTGACCCGGTGGCTGGACGGCAGCAGGGCTGACGCTCCTCTCCCGCCCCCTGCTCGGGGAGCGATCGCTGGTCATACCCCTGGCATGGGTCCTGCTGGTCGTCGTCGAGGGCTATGACGGCCTCGGGCGCCCTCACGCAGGGCGCTCCTCCCCGAGCCGGGAGCGCATCTCCCCGCACTCGCGGTGTCCACGGCAGTGTTTGTCCGCGCTCACCCAGCAAAAGGGCAGGGGAAGCCCATGAGCGCAAGTTCCTACAGGAGTCAGCTGAACCGGAAGAGCAAGGATCGGGCCGCCGCCGAGAAGAAGGTCGGCTGGACCACCCCCGGGCCAACGACTCCGACGTGCTGCCCATGGCTGCTAGGTGCGCAGGTCAGCGATGCGATGTCGCTGTACCACCAGCAGACGAAGAACTTGCTGGTGAACTACTCGGCTAAGAAGCTCGGGTTCTTCTAGAGCCTCAAGGCGGCGGCCCCGGGCGTATCCGCGATGCGGGGAAACGGAGCCCGCTCCTCCCACCCATCCGTCTCGGCCTGGTCAGGTGGGAGGTCACCCTCGTCGCCTGGCCGCACCTGCAGGGGGATCGGCCCTCCGTCGCCCTCCCATGCTGCGCGAAGGGGTCGGAGTCCACACGGCGCTGTCGGTGACGCTCGACGCTCTCCACCTCGCCGGCCGCCCGGCCGCCCGGCCGCCCGGCCGCACCAACCCACCCATCGCGAAGGGCTGCCCCGGCCGGGACGGCTCTCAGACCAAGCCGTTGTACGCGGCCAACCAGCCCGTTGCCAGGCGGTCGCTCCGGGTGAAGACGGCCGCGCCACGGTGGCCGCCCGCCGGGTCGTCCGGTGCCGGGCGCGGGTAAGGGAGTTCGACCGGGGCGCGCTCGACCGGATGAAACTCCACCGACGTGCCGTCCCACAGCCGTAGGGTCGCGCCATGCGGGCAGCCCCGGGCCAGGACACCGTCCGGGCCCGGGGTGAGGAGCGCGCCCGTCGTGCGCTCCGCGAGGAGTTGCCGGTAGCGCTGGGCGGGCAGGGCGCAGCCGTTGGGTGGCGTGGTGCCCGGCCAGTCGGGGGCGCCGATGCCTCGCTTGCGGGCGGCACGCCACATCTGCGGCACGAGCCGGGCGGCGAGCGGCGCGGTGGCCATCTGCTCGCAGATCCACAACAGGCGACCGGCGCCGCGGCGCGGGCCGAGTTCCCGCCAGCGGATCCGGGCGGCCAGGTCGGCGGCGACGACGACGGCCCAGGGGTGCACGGTGCCGAGCGGTCCCTGCGCGCCGATCCAGGCCAGGTAGCGCTGGGACTCCTCGTAGATGCCGGTGAGGCTCTCGGCGGGAATGCCGAGGACATACGAGGAGCGGCTGCGGAACACCTTGGGGCTGTGCGCGACCAGGAGCAGCACTGCCCGCGCCAGGTCCCCCGCGACCACTGGTTCGTCGCCCGGCCGTGCCGGGGCGCCGCCCGCCTCCGGGTCCGGGGGGTCCAAGTGCCCGCCGTGGCGCAGGATCCGCAGCAGCACCGCGCGGGCCCGGTCGGTGAACTGCGCCTGTGCCAGGTTCGGCAGGTGCGCGGCGAGCAGCGCGGTGAGCAGCTGCTCGGCCGCGTCCGGGTCCTGGGGCACGGGGACGGCGCGCAGCGCGTCGGACAGGCCGTCGGCGAGATCTGTGGCGAGCATGAAACGGCTGGTGAGGGTGCCGAGCTCGGTGGCCACGAGGGTGTCGTCGTGCTCAGGGCCGGGGCTGCGGCGCAGGTAGCGGGCCTCGGTGAGGAAGTCGACGGCGTCGTACAGCGGGTCGAAGCTCTCGTTGCCCTGGTGGTAGGAGAGGGTGTGGGTCCACCAGTCCTCGGCCTCGCGGAGCGTGCGCACGCGGCCCTGCACCGCCTCGGCCAGCAGGTGGTCGGGCAGGCGTTCGCGGATGCGGGAGCGCACGGTGTAGCCGGCGGCCAGACGGGCCTGCCACTCGGGCCGGTCGGTGCCGTCGGTGAGGAGGAAGGCCCAGCCCTCGCGCTCCCCGGCGCCGACGCGGCCGGCGCGGCCGAACATCTGCTGGACCATGGAGACTTCGACTCGGTCCATGCCGATCTCGGTGTCACGTACGACGACGGCGCGGGCGGGCAGGTTGACCCCGGCCGCCACGGTGGACGTCGCCACCAGGGCGTTTGCCTCGCGGTTCCGGAACGCCCGTTCGGCCTCGCGCTTGTGGGGCCAGTCCCGGTAGTGGAGGCGCACGCCCGTCAGCGAGCAGAGCCGCTCGACGGCCTCCGGGTCGTCCTTGTCGACGCCCTTGGTGCGGGCCCCGCGTTCCTCGGCGAGGGCTAACGCGGTCATCCGCACACCGCGCTTGCTGCCGCAGAACACCAGGGCGCTGCCGCCCTCGTCGGCGATGGTGCGGACCTGGCGGACGGCGGCGCGGGTGCGGGCCGCAGCGCGGGCGCCCCGGTCGCTGTTGGTGGAGGCGGCAGGGACGGGTATCTGCCAGATCAGCCGGGTGGGCCGCCACGTGGTGCGCACAAGGCGGGCGCCCAGCCAGTCGGCGACCTCGTCGGCGTTGGCGACCGTCGCGGACAGGCCGACGACGCGGACCTGCCCGGTGTCCTCGCCGACGCGAGCAAGCAGGGCCTCCAGGACGGGACCGCGGCCAGGGTCGCCGAGCAGGTGGACCTCGTCGACGACGAGGCAGCCGACGTCGGCGAGGGCGTCGCGCAGCGAGCCAGTGCGGCAGATGGCCTCGAACTTCTCGGTGGTGGCGACCCAGATGTCGGCCTTGCGGATCAGCTCGGCGTCGACGGCGTACTCGCCGGTGAGGCGCACCACGCTCAGTCCATTGCTGCGCCACAGGTCGAGTTCATGGTCGAGTTCGTCGGTCAGGGAGCGCTGCGGCACGAGCCAGGCGGCCTTGCGGCCCTGCGCGTTGGCTTTGAGGGCGGCGACCATGCCGATCGGGGTCTTGCCCGCGCCGGTCGGGGCGACCACCAGGACGTTCCCGTCGTCCTCAAGGATCGCCGGGACGGCGTCGGCCTGCGCCGGATTGAACGTCGGGTACTTCAGGAACCGCGACCAGCCCGGCGGCACCAGGTCGGCCACCGGGACGTAGGCGTCCTCGGCGTCCTCGGGCAGCTCCTCCAGGGCGTCCCACTGCAGCGCGAACGCGTCACGGGCGGCATGGGCGCCGGGACCCGCGACCGGGGCGGCAGGCAGCGGTCCGGAGCGGATGGGGCACGCGACGAGGTCGGTTCGGTCTCCCAAGTCGCCGACAGTGCCGACAACTTCTGACTCCTGCCAGTGCCGTGCACAGCGGTACGGAATGTCCTCGTCGGTCAGGTACGCGCGCAGGGCGTCGAATTCCGGGCCGTCCGGCATGATGACGCGGATGTCCTCGGCCGCGTCGATGGCCGCGAAGGGTGGCCGCCAGTGCGGATCGGTCACCTTGCACCAGTACAGGAGCCGCCGTTCAGGATCGGTCGGCAGCGGCAGGTCGGCGGGCCAACTGGGCCCGGGCAAGCCCACGTTGGAGGCAATGATGCGCACGGGGCCGGGCGTGGGCCGGAGTGTCGCGCCGGGGGTGGCATAGATCGGTGTGATGGTCAGGCCGCCCGGCGCGTCACCCGTGGGGCACGGGCCCAGCAGCGCGCCCCAGGCATCGTCGGCATCGGGGCCGGGATTCGGCTCAGCGGCGGGAGCGGGCGCGTGGGCCTTTGCCCAGCCGCTGTGACCCATGAGTTTGTCGTACGTCTTCACGCCGAGATCCGCGAGGGCGTAGGCAGCGGGGCAACGCGGGCAGACGACGGCGACGTAGCGGTAGACGCGCCCCTGAGACTCGTACGGCCTGCGCAGAGAGTGCAGTTCGCCACCGCAGGCGGGGCAGCGGCGCGGGACCTTCTCCTCGTAACTCCAGCCCGGCTCCTCGAATCGGGCCGGCAGCGGGTCGGTCAGGCGGACCCCCCAACGCGTGCGGACCAGGTCCGGTACGGATTCCCCCGACGCGGCCGCTCCGTCCTGCTTTCCCCCACCAGCCATGCGCATGAATTAACTCTGACACAGCGGCCACCGTGGAGCGAGTCATCGCTCACACGCTGTGAGAACGGCCAGTACAACCCCCGGATTCCGGCTGGATATTCTACGGTCGTCGGAGCGGGGAGCGGCGCACGGACTGCGCGACGTCAACGGTGCCCGCAGAGGGAGGAATTGTGCTCGACGAACTGGTGATGGCCGGCGGTACGGCAGTGGTCGGAGCCATGGCCACCGACTCCTGGATGCTCGCCCGCACCCGCGTGGCGGAGCTGTTCCGGCGCCGTGACGGCGAGGAACGGCAGCAGGCGATCGAGGGCCAACTCGACAGCAACGCCCACCTCGTGGCGGAGGCCGAGGACAGCGACCAGGTGCGGCAGACTCTCCTTCCGCTGTGGCAGCTCGAACTGCGCTCGCTGCTGCAACGCGACCCGGCTGCAGCCGAGGAGCTGCGGGCCCTGATCGAGGAGGTCCGGCCCGCCGGGAAGAGCGAACCGAAGTGGGTGCAGGACGTCGTCGTACGGGACAACGCGAAGGCGTTCCTGGTGCAGGGCGGAAACATCGTCAACCACCACCACAGCACCGAGTCAGCGCCGGTTCGTACCGCCGAACCGCCGCAAAGGGAAAGGGAGGCCGGGGGTGAAGGTACCGCCGGGGCCGCTCGGTGACAGGGGCTGACGAGGGCACCCGGCAGGGCCGTCGGGTCGCCACCGGCGGCGGTGGCGCACCGCCGCCCGGCCCCGCCGCAGAGGCGGCCGTCCACCAGTCGATCCGTGTGGAGAGCGGCTTCGGATACGGAGTCGTGGGCGCCGACCTGCACGTCTTCCCGGATCGTGGGCCCGTCTATCTGCTCGGCGAGCACCAGAGTGCGGCCCCCGCGCCGGACGACACCTGGCTGCTGCACCAGCCCAGCCGGATGCTCAACGCCCGTTACCGGCTGGTCGACTTCACCGGCCGGGAGCGGGAGCGCGCCGAGCTCGCCGCCTGGCGGGACGCCCCCGGGCCGCGGCTCTCGGCGACCTGGCTGCACGGCCCCGGCGGGCACGGAAAGAGCCGCCTCGCCGACGAGTTCGCCGCCGAGAGCGCCGCCGCGGGCTGGAAGGTCGTCACGGCCACGCACGGGCCAGGCGCCGTCCTGGACGCGGGCCAGGAGAGCGGCGCGGACCTGCGGCCCGACGGGGCCTGTGGCATGCTCCTCGTGGTCGACTACGCGGACCGCTGGCCTGTCTCGCACCTCACCTGGCTGTTCAGCAACCGGCTGCTCACCGGCTCTGTGCCGACCCGGCTGCTGCTGCTCGCCCGCTCGTCCACCGCCTGGCCTGCTGTGCGCTCCGCCCTGGAAGACGTCATGGCCGACACCCGGAACCAGGAGCTGAGCCCGCTGGGCGCCCCCGGCGGCGACCCGCGGGCCAGGTCGGCCATGTTCGCCGCGGCCCGGGACTGCTTCGCCGCCCGGTACGGTGTGGCCGACCCGGCCGTGATCGCACCACCGAAGGGTCTGGAGCGCCCGGAGTTCGGGCTCGTCCTCGCCGTGCACATGGCCGCCCTGGTTGCCGTCGACGCCCACGTACGCGGCGAACAGGCCCCGAACGACCTGGCCGGCCTCTCCGCGTACCTCCTGAACCGGGAGCGACGACACTGGACCCGGCTGTGGGAGAACCGCCTGGAGGGACTGGACTTCAGCACCGCGCCGAGCGACATGAACCGCGTTGTGTTCACGGCCGCCCTCACCGGGGCCGTGTCACCGGAGGACGGCGGCGCCCTGCTCGCGAGGACCGGCCTGGAGCGGCCGCTGCGGCTGCTCACCGACCACGGCACGTGCTACCCGGCGGCGGAGCCGGGCGCCGTCCTCGAGCCGCTCTACCCGGACCGGCTCGCCGAGGACTTCCTCGCCCTCAGCCTCGACGGGCACCGCGTGACCGGCTACCCAGCCGCCCCCTGGGCCGCACCGACAGCGCGCACGCTCAGCGCCCGCGACCCGGACGGTGCGGTTCCGCCCTCGGTCACGCGCGGCCTGACGTTCCTGGCCGCTGCGGCGGCACCGGGGCGCTGGCCGCACATCGCCGGGCACCTGGAGAAGATCCTTCGGCAGGACCCGTCGGTGGCGGTCGCCGCGGGCAGCGCGGCCCTCACGGCGCTCGCCGAGACCACCCTTCCGGCCTCCGTACTCGTCTCCGTGGAGGCCTGCTTCCCGGAGTTCGGGCAGCTCGACCTGGACGCGGGCATCGCGACGTTCACGGCCCGACTGGTCGCCGAACGCCTCCCCGGCACCGCCGACCCCACCGAGCGCGGCCGCCTGCACCAGGGCCTCGGCTTCCGTCTCGGCCGGGCAGGGCGGGCACAAGAGGCGCTGGCCGCGGACGAGGAGGCGGTGCGCAGCTTCCGCAAGGCGGCGGCTGCCGGTACACACCCGGCTGCTTCTCACTCCCCGTCCTCTTCCCCTACTGCATGCTCGTCCACATCGCCGTCCCTATCACCGTCCACATCGCCGTCCATATCCCCCACCGCGACCCTGGCGACCGCGCTGCTGCACCTGGCCCAGCACGCCTTCGACGCCGACGCCCCCGACCGCGCCCTGCACGCGGCCGAGGAGGCGGCCGCGCTCTTCCAGGACCTGGCCGAGGCGGACCCGGCGGCCCACGAACCCGGCCTCGCCCTGGCCCTCGCTCAGGTGGGCCAGGGGCTGGCTGCGGCCGGATACCCGGACCGGGCCATGGCCCCCACGGAGCAGGCGGTCGGGATCTTCTGGCGTCTGACGGCGACCCAACCGGGCCAGTACGAGACCGGCCTGGCGCTCGCCCTGAACAACCTCGGCATCTTCTCCTGGCAGCTGCGCCGCCTCTCGGACGCCGTGGCCGCGCAGGCGCGGGCCATCGAATTCGCCCGGCGTGGCCTGGCGGCCCGGCCCGCCCGCCGGGTCGCTACTCGCCCGCGCGTTCGTGCTCGATGAGTCCGAGCTGGCGCAGTGCCTGGGCAATCTGTCCGTCCTGCTGTGGGCGTCGCGGCGCAGGGAGGAGGCAGTCACCGCGCTGGAGGAGGCCGTCGCGACCGCCCGACGGCTGGCCGCGGTGGCGCCCGCCGTGCAGGAGCCCGTTCTGGCCGACGTCGCGTCGCGGCTCGTCACCTATCTGGGAAGGCTGCAACGGTGGCGGGAGGCCTTCGCCCTGGCCGACGAGGCGGCTGGGGTCACCGCACGGCTCGCGGCGGCCGACCCGGTCCGGTACGAGAGCAGCCACGCGAAGGTCCTCCGCCAGTCGGCCGAGGCCCGGCTCGGCGCCGAGGGTAGCCTCGCCGCCGCCCGCCGGGACGCCGACATGTCCGTAGCGATCTACCGGCGCCTGGCGGCCGAGGACCACGCGGAGTACCACCGGGCCCTCGAAGAGGCCGTGGAGACGCAGGAGTTGGTGCGGTCTGCGGGCAGCAGCGGCCCCGTCGCGCCGACGACACGCTGGACCTCGGAAGAGCACTGGGTGAACCTCCTGAACCAGGACGAGGTCTGGCAGGACATTCAGGACCGCCGCCACCGTCTGGACGAGATGCCCCCGTCCTATTGCCGCAACGTCCTGCGCTTCATCCATAAACAGGCCGACCGGATCATCGAGTTGCTCGCCGACGGGCTCGATGTGACGCCGGAGGCCCTCGGCCTGGCCGACCGCGACGACGCTGCGTCCTGGCTGGACCGCCAGCCCCTGATCGCCGCCCTGACCCGGCGTGCCAGGGGCGAGTCGGCGCGGCCCGAATTCTGCTACTGCGGTTACCCGGTGGCCCCGGGCTGGCACCACGAGCACTGCTATCCGGGCATCGTCGTGGACTGACCCGGATGACCCCAGTGGACTGACCCGGATGACCGCAATGGTGCGGTACGAGGCCGAACGACAACTGGGCGCGGTGGTAAGGCTGGTCGGTCATGCCGCCCAAGCAGACGGTCGCACGCTGAGGCAGGCCCTCAGCCTCGACGGTGAGCTGAGCGAGGAGGCCCGCGAGGCGTACTTCGCGCGGCTCCCGTCGCGCGAAGTACATCGATGACTGCTCCCTGCGCCCGCCGGCGGCAGGGAGCCGGAGCCAGCTTCGGGAGGCGCCCGAAGTGCGCCGTGCTCGATGTTCACGAGAACGGGTTCTGGATCACCTTCCGTGGAGGGCTGACTGACCGTAATGTCAGGTGCTCGCGACGCTGGCCGGTATGACCGGCAGGGAGGGACTGCATTGAGCCAGTACTACGACATAGGCGACCAGACCCTGTGGAACCCTTCCAACGGGGCCTCCCGGCTGTTCATGAGCCAGGTGAGCATCTACCAAGCCGAACTGGGGCTGCCGTCCGGCATCGGCCCCATGCAGGCTGACGAGTGCCAGATTGACCCCATCGTGTTCAAAGAGTTCGTCGAGGCCCTTCTCGCGTGGCACCGGAGAACGAGTCACGCAGTCATGGCTGCCCTGTCCGAGGGCTTCGTCGCCACGATGCTGGTCCTGGCGGAGAGGGCAGGCATCGAGGTGAACTGGCAGCCAGCAGGCTTCGCCGAGGACGGCGGCCTCAAGGATGTTCAGGTGTCGGCGGCCCCAGTTTCCTCTGAGGTGACTTGGGCAGCCGCCCTTCAGCACAAGTCACGCGAGCTGGGCCGCTTCATGGCGGCCTGAGCCTGGTCTGCCCCGCGAAGTGCTCGGAAGCCGCCTGGCCGCAGGCATCGACCTCTGGCCCTGCTCGCGCGCTATGCCCGTGGGCCCGAGGACGCCCCCGACGACGCACGACCCGTACTCCTCCGCTGGTTCGGCCTGCCCGCTGACTGACCGGCAGCCGGCCGACGAACTGTCTGATCGGCCGACTGACCGTACGGGTGAGTGAAGGGAAGGCACCATGTCGGGCCAACGTCTTCACGGGCAGCCACGGCTCCTCATTCGGGCGACGCTTTGCGCGGACCTCGAACGAGAAGAAGATCAAAAATCAGTCACGCCCGCCCATCGCGACCGCCGCCTGACCAAGATCGATCCACAGGTCCGGACAATTGCTCTGACGACCAGCCTGCTTCGGGAGAACCGGAAATCCAGATCGCCCCGCTCCGACGGTGACATCTTTCAAAGGGCCTGGAACTGACGACTTCCAGGCCCTCACACGCGTTCCGCGGGGGACGGTCCGTCCGACACGGTCTCGGGCGCCCGCCCGGTCGCGGCGGACGACGGCGGTACTCAGCGCGACCGCAGCTCAAGTCCGAGCCGGACAGCTCCGACGAGGACGGGCCGTAGGCCGACACTGCGGGGGCATCGGTGGCTCCCCTGCCCCGCCATGCGTGCACGCCCCGCCTCCCTCAGTTGGAACCCGTGCCCGCCTCTCGGGCTTCGAAGTACTGCACTTCCTGGAGGTGGTAGCAAAGCGACTGGCTCACCGATCCGGCGACGTACAGGCCGGCCCCCATGACGGACAGGGGCAACGCTGCCCCGAAAAGGCCCAGCAACTGCCACCACATGCGGGTTTGCAGACATTGCGCGGACGGAACCACTTCGCGGAAGAGCAGCGCTGCGCATGGACAGCCGCCGTCGACTGAATACGGCACTATCAGCAGGTAGGCGAGCCAGACCCATAACCCCGCAGCCACGATCAGAGCCAGCAGCCCCCACTTCTTCCTCCGTGCGGCACGTCGCCAGAAGGCCGATCTCAACTCTGCTGATTTCGACATGCAGTTGGTCCCCCGATGGTCCTTAATGATCTCGACAGGCGACCCTACCCCAGGCGTGCTGACGGACCCTGAGATCCGGATCGCGGACCAGTTTGATTGAGGCCACTTTCCGCACACCCATGTGCATCGATTCACCGCCCCTGCGCCGCCTGGGCGGGAGGATGGCATCCAGGACGGCCTACGCAAAGCGCAGACTCACACCGGGAGTTCCTGCACCGCGGACATGAGCGGGAAAGCAACGTTCCTGGCGGACTTCCTCAATGCCCTCGTCGACAGGCGGACGACTACTCCCCTGGCTCGTGCCGGAACCGGCATGGAACACCCGCTGCGGGGGCCCGGCCGGGCCTTCCTCCCCCGACCGCTCCAAGCAGCCAGAGCCCAGTGCTGCATCAGACAACGTTCGCCCCCTTCAGGAGGATTGTGGTGCGTGTGGCTGCGCTGCGCCCGAGCCAGTGCCTGTGCCGGGCCTGTGCCTATGCCTATGCCTGTGCCTGCACCTGTGGAGTGCGTAGTCTCACGATGTGCAGCACTCCCACCACCGGTTCGAGAATCCCCCGCCGATGCCCCATGCCATCGTTGTCGAGGTCTTGGGCCGCGCACTCGGTGATCGGTCGCAGGAGCCCGCTGCGGCGAACGCACTGGTCGGCATCGCGCTGAACGACGACGACTGGGAGTTCATCGAGCACTGCTGCTTGGAGGTGGGCGCGCGGGCCTCGGCGGGAAGCTCTTTGCTCGGACTGACCGGCCTGTGCCTGGGCCACGTCGCTCGGCGTTTCGGATGCGTCAGTGACCAAGCAGTCGCGCTGGCCGAGGCTCTGGCGACGCGGGCAAGGCTGGACCCATCCGATGTGGATGGGCGGGCTCTTGACGGAATCGACGACATTCGTGTTTTCCTTCCCAGCGGTGAAGCCCGGTAGCGCCCATCAGGGCGTTCGTCCTGTCGACGATCTTGCGCAGGTGTTCTTCGGCGGTCGACGGCGTGCCTGTTCCGCCAGATGATGTGGCGGCGCCTCGCTGACCTACGGGAACTTCCGGCACCACGGCGACAGGACCGCCGAGGAGCCCTTCGTAGATCAGGCCATGGCCGTTGCCATGGGTGCTGCGGTCAGGCAGGTGGAGATGTACCGAAGGAGATGCCGGCGCCGCAAAGGCCGCAGGGCCGATCCGCCGGCAGGACGGCGTGCCCCCTGCCCGCTACCCGTGCCCGAGGCGTCGGGTGACGGGATGACGGGATGACGGGGTGACGGATGCCGCGCAGACAGAAGGTGGGGCCTCAGAACTCGTCCGCAGGAGCAGGGCAGGGGCGGTATTGGTGCGCCATACCCCAGCAGGGCGCCAAGTGCATAAAATCCGCGCCGTTTTGAATTTCTGAGAATTCGTCGTGACCGTCGGCTACGCCCACCGGGTGCCGGACCCGGTGGGGCGCATGGTTCCCGCACGGGACGAAGGGCTGGGCGAGCGGGTGTGCTCCGGCGCCCAAAAGGCCCTTTTTCCTTGCCATTTGCGCGCCCCCGTTCCCGCTGCCGACTCGTTTCAAGCGTTGAGGAAACGTTAATTCTCCGTGCGGATTTGCATACTTAGCTATTGGCGTATCACCTGCGCATTGCTCTGATCGGGTGTGGGCCAATGGAGGTATGTTCTCAACGAACGCGAGCAGGTGGATAGTGAAAGGCCTCCACCGGGGTTCAGATCCCTTGGTGCGAGCAGGAATGGAGGCCGCAGGTGACCATTGAAGAATGGCTCAAAACTAATGTAACCACCGACACGAGGGCACTCGGGTGGTACAGCGGCCCGGAGTGCGAGGACCGCATCGTCCGGGCTTATCGCGAGCTGCTGAGTGGCTATGAGATCGACACCTCGACGATCCTCAAGACCACCTGTCTGGTGAACGGCGAGCACGCCGGCGTGGTGCGTGTCCAGGAGAACAACTTCTTCTCGATCTGCGCCCACCACTTCCTGCCGTTCTTCGGGAAGGTCAACATCTCCTACGTGCCCGGTGACCGCATCCTCGGACTCGGGAAATTCCCTCGTCTGGTGCAAGCGTTCAGCCGGCGCTTCCAGATCCAGGAGTACCTCGTCAAGGACATCGCCGAAGAGATCATGTCCTCCGGCGGCGCAAAAGCCGTACGGGTCACCTCCCGTAGCCGCCACCTCTGCATGTGCAGCCGTGGTCCTTCCGACCAGACCGTGATCACCGACACCTCGTATGTGGCAGGAAATCAGGAGTTGATGGCCAAGTTCGGCCTGGACGACTGATCCGGACTCGCGTGGCGGGAGGTGCTCAGTGATCAACCCTCCCGCCACGCGACCCCCCGGCCATCCCGTCCCTCGACGGCCGCGCGCGGGACAACGCGCCGGCCGGCACAAGGAGAACCCGTGCACGACAGCAAGAGAGGCAGCCAGCGCCGCGCTTCGACGTCGCCCTGGAAGTACGCTCTGGCGACATGGCTCGCCGGCGTGCTGGCGGCAGTCGGCCTGGGTGCCGTCTCACCGGCGGGTTCCGCCCTGCGTTCGTCACTGGGCCTGTCAGGCGGTGCGCTCGCATGGGCCACATCGAGCATCACGGCGGTGAGCGCCGTTCTCGGCATTCCGGCGGGCTGGTGGGTCCGCCGCTTTGGCGCCCAACGGGCCCTGTCATGGGGCCTGTTGGTGATGTCGGTGGCAGCCGTCAGCAGCGCGACCGCCGGATCCTGGGGACTGCTGCTGGGGTCACGGATCGCTGAAGGAGTCGGCTACCTGCTGGTGTTCGTGGCGGGTCCGGTCGTTCTCACCCACCTGACTCAGGGCGGCGTCCGATCGGCAGCGCTTGCCTTGTGGGGCACGTGCGTCCCGACGGGGCTCGCCATCGCCGCGGCCACGGGCGGGGCACTGGCGTCCTGGTGGACGTGGAACCAATGGCTGGCCCTTACAGCGATTGGTCCGCTGATCATGGCTGGAGTACTTACGACCGTCCTGCCTCGGCTGCCGAGGACGGCGGTCCCGTGCACTCACCGCGAAGCCGGCACCTGGAACGGGGCGCTGAGGCTCGGCGTGGCGTACGGGAGCCTGTCGCTGGTCGGCGTCGCCGTGGTGATGGTGCTTCCGCCCTTCCTCACCGAGCACCGGCAGGCCACGCCGGCAGTGGCCGGTACCGCGGTGGCAGTTGTCTGCCTGGGGAGCGCGGTCGGAGGGCTCGCCGCCGGCTGGCTGCTGCGGCGCGGGCTGGCCCTCTCCTCACTGGTCCCGCTGGGCGTGTTGATGCCGGTGGCCTGCCTCCCCGCCTTCTCGGCAGAATGCCCACTCGCGGTCAGCGTCGGAGCGGCCACACTTGTGCTTGTCGGCGACGGACTGCTCATCTCCGCTGTCTTCGCCGCCGTCCCCACCTCGGTGAGCCGTCCTGAGCACGTCGATGTCGCCAATGGCATCCTCAACCAGCTCGGCAGCGTGGGGATTCTGATGGGACCACCGGTCTTCGGACTGGTCATCGCTGCCGCGGGATGGGGCGCCATCGCTGCCGCGACCCTGCTCTTCGGCGGACTGGGCACGGTCCTGCTGCTGACGACCGCGCCCACGTCCGCGACCGGTTCGGCAGCCGGCGTGTCCCAGTCGCCCGAGGCACCGGAAGGTAGGGACATGAGGGAAGGATCGGACCCCTCAGGGAAAGCGGCGGACTTCAGCAAGCCCGACCGCACGAGACCCTGACCGAGCCACGGAAGTGTGGCGTTCCCTGCTGCTGTTCCAGCTGACTGCTCCAGCAGCTGACGGCAGTCCTTCACCTCGGAAAGGGCAGGATGAGAATCGACTTCCTTCGGTTGCGGGGCGACACCGACACCTATGGCGAGTACTGCCTGTACTGCCACGCCGAGACGGTCCGATGGGTCGTCGTGGACGGAAGGAAAAGGTGCACCTGCGGTTCGTGCGGCCGCGAGGCGGAAAGGGCCATCATCGTCGACCCCCGCATCTCCTGGTGGACCGATACAGAGGGCGAGTACTGGCACGAGAGTGCCGGTGTCTTCGTACGCGACCGGCGGGCGAGGTTTCTCTTCTTCCAGCGAACCGCCTTCCCCTACTGTCTGACCGTCCCCGCAGGCCACGTCGAACGCGGGGAGGATCCCAAGTGCGCGGCCGCGCGGGAGCTTTGGGAGGAAGTGGGAATCCGCGGCGCGAACGGGGACCTCCGGCTCGTTGCGGACGAGTATTTCAAGGGAGACGTGTGCAGAAGGGGCTCCGACGCGCATCGTTGGCACGCCTATCTGCTGGAGGTCGATGAACACCGGGAAACAGGAGACCCGAGGGAGGTGACCGTGAACGAGGAGGGTGAGGCGCCCGTCTGGCTCACCCTCGACCAAGCACGCTCCTGCCGGACGACGTTCGCGGTGGAGCGCATCATCGATCAGTACTCCGAGAGCCTCCTCGCCGCCGTCCCGCGTCTTCCCGGGGAGCAGAGACAGGACCCTCCGGACGGTTCTCGGGCGTGACGTCTCCCTCCAGCAGATGGCGCCGGGCCTGCCGTGGAGCTCAGTTTTCGGCGGGCCCGTAGAGCCGCATGAACGCTCGCACTCCGCTGGTGGCGATCTCGGTGAGGTCGGGCTGCGGGAGCGGCAGGAGCCCGTAGAAGGTCCGCTGGTTCACATCGGTGATGGTCAGCAGCGTGAGATGGGATGCCGCCCGATCGGCGTCATCCATCTCCAGCAGGCCCTGCTCGCCGATGCGCCGCAGATACGGGGCCAGCCGTTGATGGCCGCTCTGGGGACCCTCCTCCACCCACGCCTTGAGGATCTGCGGCGGAATCCGGCTCGCCTCCGCCTCGATCGTCCGTACCAGCGCGAAGTGGTCGGGGAAGGCGGTGACGGCAGCGATCCGGTCGAGGGTGAAGTCGATCAGGTCCTGCTCGACGTCGACGACCTTGCGCAGGTGGCGATCCATGATCTGCTTGATGGCCGCCGTGACCTCACGCGCACCCTCCAGTGCGACCGACTGGAACAGTTGCTCCTTGTCGCCGAAGTGGTTGTAGATCGTCCGTTTGGAGACGCCGGCTTCGGCAGCGATCGTGTCGACGCCGGCGCGGCTGTAGCCCTCGCGGCCGAAGACCTTCCGGGCGGCCAGGACGATCGCCTGCCGCTTGTCCGGCCTGCCGCCGTAAGGCTCGCGCTCGCGTGCGGCCATCAAGGCCCTCCCCGACTGGTGAACTGGTTGCTGCAGTCTACTGAGCGGCACGGGCCTTGATCAGGAGCGCGTCCAGCAGGCCGCGCAGCAGATCGATGGTGTACGTGTCGGTGAGGACGCCGTCGTCGGAGAACCGCGTGTCGCAGTGGAACACGGTCACGTCCGGCTTGGAGACGGCGTCCGCTCCGACCGACGCGAGTATCTGGCGCAGGGCGAGCTGAGCGCGCACCGTACCGAACTGCCCGGGCGAGGCACCGACGACGGCCACGGGCTTGCCGCGCAGGGGCTGCTGGGGTGCGGTGCTGATCCAGTCGACGGCGCTCTTCAGGGCAGCGGGGACCGATGCGTTGTGCTCGGGCGTGGCGATGAGGAGTGCGTCGGCGTCGGCGACCCTGCGCCTGAGGGCCGTGACGGATTCGGGCGGTGTGTCGCCGTCGAGGTCCTGGTTGTACAGGGGAAGTCCGCCGAGTTCGTGGTCGAGTTCGATGGCGAGGCCGACGGGGGTGAGCTTGCGGGCGGCGTGGAGCAGCGCGGTGTTGTAGGAGTTCCGCCGCAGGCTCCCCGAGAGTGCCAGGACGTTCAGCTCCGTCAGGTCCTTCAGCTCCGTCAGGTCGGTCAGTTCCTTCATGTTTCCTCCAGTGCGTAGCTGTGCTGTTGAGCCAAGTTACACCAGACGGTCTACATATTGCACTGGGCGGTGTACTTTCATTGCGTGATCGAACGTGACTCAAGCGGCCGGCGCATACCGGCCCTCTGGCTTGTCCTGCTTGCCACCCCTACGTCCCTCAGCGCGAACACCACCACCACCGTCGTCCCGGAGCTGGCCCGCAGCCTGAACGTCTCCACGGCCCACGCCACTTGGGCGGCCACCGCCTTCGGATGGGGAGCAGTCATCGGCACCCCGCTCACCGCCGCGCTGCTGCGCACCCGCACCATGCGCGTGGCGGTCCTGGTCAATGCCGCCCTTGTCCTGCTCGGCACCCTGCTGGTCGTCCTCGCACCCGGCCTGTCCGTGCTGCTCTGCGGGCGCGCCTGCCAGGCCGCAGGGGGCAGCGGCCTGGTGACGGTTGCCATCACTCTGGCGCATACACCGCGCCGCACCGGTCTCGTCACCGCGGCCATCGGCTTCATCGGCGCGTTCGGCCCGCTGGCCGGCTCGGCACTCGCCGCACTGTCCTGGCGCGTCGCGCTGAGTCTGTCCCTACTGGCGCTGCCTGCGGTCATTGCGGTGGTACGCGATGTTCCCGCCCAGCGCGCATCCAAGGACGCGAGGGGCGCTGACGGCGTCGGGGTCGCTCTGGTGGCCGCGATGGTGACGGCACTCGTCCTCATCGCCGCGGCGCCGGTCCCTGCGCTGTTGTGCGCGGCGGTGACGCTCCTGCTGCTGGGTGCGCATGTCCGTCGGCACCGAGACGGTTTCGTCCCCCAACCGGTGCTGCGCACAAGGGCGTTCCGCAGGTCGTCAGCCCTCGCCTGCGCCCTGTCCACGACGTATTTCACCGTGCTGTACACCGTCCCCCACCGCTTGGCGGAGTACTGGACCGCGGAGGTGATCGGGGGCGCGATTCTGCTGGCCCTGGCGACGGGTTCGGCGGCTTCGCTGCTGTTCGCGACCTGGACTTCCCGGCTCGCCCCGGCCGCCGTGCACACGGCGTTCACGGCGGCCGGCGCAGCAGCCGTGTTACTGCCGCTGACCGCTTCCTGTCCGGCGGCGTTCGCGGCGGCGACCGGATTCGCGGTCTTCGCGTCGACCGGCGGCATGGCGTGGCACGCCGTGCGGGTCGCCAGAGCCGCGCCTGACCGCTACCGGTCGGACGCCGTCGCGCTCTTCACCCTGTGCTACCAACTCGGCGGAGCATTCGGTCCGGCACTCGCCGCCGCCCTCATCACCTGACTCCTGGTACGGAACTGGTGCTGGGCAATCTGCCGCTGGCCCGGGTACATCACCTGGCACCGGTCCGTGGCCCCGCCCCCGTGGGTGGCAGGTGCGCGCGCGAGTGCGCTGGTGAATCCCCGGTCGCCGCTATGGAATATGAACTTTCGGGCGACCGGTTCGCTCGGCATGGGAACGGATTCCCACTTCGGTGGGATCTGGGGTGTGCGGGCGGTCGTGTTGGTCTGTTGAGTTGGCTCGCATCTCCTTCATGCTTCTGATCATCGCCTGCCGCAGTTTTCTGCCAATGGGGCGTTCCACGTACCGATGGATGACCCAGGATATCGCCAGCATGAATGCAGTGACAGCTGGGAAGAGCAGCTCAGCCGGAACATGGTGACGCAGCAGGGCGATAAGCGTGAACCCCACATACATGTGTATCAGGTAGAGCGGGTAGGTGAGATTTCCGGCAGCCGCCAGCCATCTCCATTGCAGCCGGTCGAAAACCCCCAGAGCGAGAGCGCCCATCAGTGCGAAGGTAACGAGGATCACCAGACGCGCCGGCCATTCCTCCACCAGGTCGGCTTTCGCACCGAGATTGGTCACCAAGCGGCCGTGGACGTAGTGCTGGGCCAGCAAGAAGGACACGGCCACGATGCACCACAGCAAGGCGTTGGGCCCGAAGCGGTGCATGAGATAGAAAGCGATTCCGGCGATGAAGTACGGGGAGTACTGAGAGACCGCCCAGGACGCGAGAAGTTCATTGTGAGAACCCTGCGAAAAGATTCCGGCCACTGTCCACAGTCCGCAGAAGAGCACGCACCTTCGGTAAGTGACACCGCGGAAGATGACGATTGCGAACAGCAGGTAGAATTTCAACTCGACGAAAAGTGTCCAGTACACATCGTCGAGATCAGGGACCCCCACTCCTTCCTGGAGCATGGTGAGATTCGTGAGGATATTTTGCCAGCCGCCGGCACTGCGGACATCCGGAAAGGCGGTCAAGACCGCCGCGGTCAGGAGAACCGCAGCCCAGTAGGCCGGGTAGAGTCGTGAAACCCGCGACGCCACAAAGTCACCGAGAGAACGCCCCCAGCCGCTCATGCAGATGACGAATCCGCTGATCAGGAAGAAAATTTCCACGCCGAGCCATCCGTACTCCGAAAGACGGTACACGGATGACGAGATCGCTTTTGGGTCTTCTCCCCAGCCGTCCCGCAGCGTGATGTAGTGGTACGCCACCACCAGGAGCGCAGCCGCGAAGCGCAGCCCGTCCAGGACGTAAAGCCTCGGCCGTGACTGTCCCGGAGGAGCGGAAGAAGTTTTCGGCGCGGTGCAAGCCATTCCGGTCCAGCACTTTCTGTGGGGGCGGTTGTCTCTGCGCGGGCCGAGCCGCGGCAGAGCGTCGTCCTCGCACCCAGCGGCAGGCGACGCACAGGCGCTGCAACAGCGCCTCCCATAAGAAGGGTTCCGGGTGGAAGCGATTGCGTGAGGTAAGAGGGAACGCATCCGACCGAGGTTGCTTCGCCACTGCAACCTCGGGCCTCTTGACCCAGTGTGGTGTTCCGGCGGTGGTGGTGCACGAGTCAGCCGAAAGTCCGCTCGACGCCCCAGCGCTGCGGGGTGACTTGAAGCGCCTTCTGTGCCGCCGTGCGGTCCCACCGCTGGTGGTGGGCGAGGTCGTATCAGGTCGTCGGTTGCTTGACGGCTCGTCGCGCAGAGGCCGGCAGGCCCGTGTGCTCATCGAATGGGGAAGGGCCGCTCCTCCACCAGCTCCGGGTGAGCGGCGTGCGGCGCGAACCCGGGTCGGATACGCGTCGGATGCGCGTCGGATGCGCGTCGGATGCGCGTTCTAGCATGTCCGTATGGAGGTCTCAAAGCTTTCCGCCGCGGCGCGGCAGCGGCGTAGTGCGGAGATACGGGCGTTTCTGCGCTCACGGCGGGCGCGGCTGACGCCCGCGGACGTGGGCATGGCGGCGGGGAGCGGGCGCCGTACCCCGGGGCTGCGGCGTGAGGAGGTCGCGGTGCTCGCCGGGGTGGGGGTCTCCTGGTACACGTGGCTGGAGCAGGGGCGCGACATCAATGTGTCGGCCGAGGTGCTGGACGCGGTCTCTCGCGTGCTGTGGCTGGACGCCGCCGAGCGTGAGCATCTGTACCTGCTGGCCGGGCTGAACCCGCCGCGGGCCACGCCCGCGGACCGCGCGGTACCGGCCGGGATCCGCCGGGTCATCGACGGCTGGCTGCCGCGGCCCGCGTACGTCATCGACCGGCACTGGAAACTGGTCACCGTCAATCGGGCTGCCCAACTGGTCTTTGGTTATGGGGAACTTGACCACAGCTGCCTGGTCAGCTTCTTCACCAGTGCGCACTTCCGGTCCGTGCTGTGTGGTTGGGAGGACGCGGCGCGGCAGATCGTCGGCCAGTTCCGCGCGGATGCGGCGCGCTATCCGGACGATCCGGAGTTCGGCCGGCTCGCAGAGGACATGTGCGCCGCCAGTCCCGCCTTCGCCACCGTCTGGGCCGAACACCCGGTGGGCGCCGCGACCGAGGGCATCAAGTCGCTGGTGCACCCCGCCGGGGGCGAGCTGACGTTCCACTACACAATGCTGCCCGTCTCCGATCTGCCCGGCGCCCGGCTGCTGCTGTACACCCCGACGGAGGGGACACCGACCGAGGCCCGCATGGTCGGTCTGCTGGATGCGGGCGAACGGGCCGCGGCCCCCGCCTCGTAGGCCCTTCGCCCGGCCGCAGGGCCGCCTGGCCCCGTGGAGGGTGGTGGTGACAGACCCAGGTTCAGGCGACACTGCCGGACCCGGCCGCGCGGCCTCAGGATCGTTGGCATGCAGCGATTCACGAACAAGACAGCCCTGATCACCGGCGGTACCAGCGGCATGGGACTCGCCACGGCACGGCGGCTCCTGGACGAGGGGGCGTACGTCGTCATCACCGGTCGCGACCAAGCGCGCCTCGACGCGGCGGTCGCCCAGCTCGACGCGGTGGACGACCGCGTTCTGGCCGTGCGGGCCGATGCCGCCTCACTGGCTGATCTCGATGCGCTGATGCGCCGTATCGAGACCTGGCGTGGCACGCTCGACGCGGTCTTCGCCAACGCCGGGATCGGCGTCTTCAAGCCGACCGCGGAGATCACCGAGGACGACTTCGACCGCACGGTGAACGTCAACTTCAAGGGTGTCTTCTTCACCGTGCAGAAGGCGTTGCGGCTGATGCCACGCGGTGGTGCCGTCGTCCTCAACGCCTCCTGGACCCTGTACCGCGGGCTGCCCGTCGCCTCGGTCTACTCCGCCAGCAAGGCGGCCGTCCACAACCTCGCCCGCACCATGGGCTCCGACCTGGCCACTCGCGGAATCCGCGTCAACTCCGTCAGCCCCGGCTACATCGACACGGCGATGTGGCGCGAGGCCAACACCGACCCGGGCGCCGAGGCCCGCAACTCCGCCGAGGTGGCGCTGGGGTCACTCGGTCACCCGGACGAGATCGCCGCGGCGGTCGCCTTCCTCGCTTCCGACGACGCCGCGTACATCACCGGCCAGGACCTGGTCGTCGACGGCGGCCTCGTCGGCTCGGTGCCGCCCCAATGAGCGCGGCAGCAGCGCTCCGCCCCAGCAGACCGAGCAGCGACGGAGGGCGGCGCCCGTGCCGGCCTCCGACCTGCTGACCTGCTGACCTGCTGATCCCGCCGCCCCACCCCGGGCTGAATCTGCGGCCGCTGCGCAACGGCCAGTTCACGGCACAGTCCGAGAACGGCGCGGGCAGGACGGCCCTGGTCACCCTGCTCGCCCGGCTCTCGTCAGGCGCGCCCAGCGCACCCCGGAAATGGTGGCTCCCCGCGCTCACCGCGGGGAGCCGGCACACACCCGAACGGCCGGGCACTGGAACCATGCACCGAACCGGGAGTGCGGCTCCTGGCCTGGGAGGAGTCGACCGGTCCCGCGCCCCCGGCCGTTCCGCCGGGATGTGCCCCGGAGCCCGATGAGCGGATTCTCCGCGGCCGGGCACTTGCGCGGCGAGCCGGTATTGCATGATCATGCGCGACAATGCATACTCTTCCTATGTCTAAGGTCCTCACCTCCCTTCCCGCCGGCGAGCGCGTAGGTATCGCCTTCTCGGGCGGCCTCGATACCTCGGTCGCGGTCGCGTGGATGCGCGACAAGGGCGCCATTCCGTGCACCTACACCGCCGACATCGGCCAGTACGACGAGCCCGACATCGCCTCGGTGCCCGGCCGTGCGAAGACCTACGGTGCCGAGATCGCGCGCCTGGTCGACTGCCGCGCGGCGCTGGTCGAGGAGGGCCTGGCCGCCCTCACCTGCGGGGCGTTCCACATCCGCTCGGGCGGGCGTGCCTACTTCAACACCACGCCGCTCGGCCGCGCCGTCACGGGCACCCTCCTGGTCCGGGCGATGCTCGAGGACGACGTACAGATCTGGGGCGACGGCTCGACCTTCAAGGGCAACGACATCGAGCGGTTCTACCGGTACGGCCTGCTCGCCAACCCGCACCTGCGGATCTACAAGCCTTGGCTGGACGCGGAGTTCGTGACCGAGCTCGGCGGCCGCAAGGAAATGTCGGAGTGGCTGCTCGCCCACGGCCTGCCCTACCGCGACAGCACGGAGAAGGCGTACTCCACCGACGCCAACATCTGGGGCGCCACCCACGAGGCCAAGACTCTGGAGCACCTGGACACCGGCGTGGAGACGGTGGAGCCGATCATGGGGGTGCGGTTCTGGGACCCCTCGGTCGAGATCGTCGCCGAGGACGTGACGATCGGCTTCGACCAGGGCCGCCCGGTGACGATCAATGGCAAGGAGTTCGCCTCGCCGGTCGACCTGGTGATGGAGGCGAACGCCATCGGCGGCCGGCACGGCATGGGCATGTCGGACCAGATCGAGAACCGGATCATCGAGGCGAAGAGCCGCGGCATCTATGAAGCGCCCGGTATGGCCCTGCTGCACGCGGCGTACGAGCGCCTGGTCAACGCGATCCACAACGAGGACACCCTCGCCCAGTATCACAATGAGGGACGGCGCCTCGGCCGGCTGATGTACGAGGGCCGCTGGCTGGACCCGCAGGCGCTGATGGTGCGCGAGTCGCTGCAGCGCTGGGTCGGCGCGGCCGTCACCGGCGAGGTGACCCTGCGGCTGCGGCGCGGTGAGGACTACTCGCTCCTCGACACCACGGGCCCGGCGTTCAGCTACCACCCGGACAAGCTGTCCATGGAGCGCACCGAGGACTCGGCGTTCGGCCCGGTGGACCGGATCGGCCAGCTCACCATGCGCAACCTCGACATCGCCGACTCGCGCGCGAAGTTGGAGCAGTACGCCGGGCTCGGCCTGATCGGCACCGGCACTCCCGCCATCGGTGCTGCCCAGGCAGCCGCGACCGGGCTGATCGGCACGATGCCGGAGGGCGGCGCCGAGGCGATCGCCTCCCGCGGCGAGGTCTCCGGTGACGACACGATGCTGGACCGCGCCGCGATGGAGTCCGGCACGGACTGACCAGGTCCGTCGGGCGGAAAGCTCGGCATCCCTGAGGGGATGCAACGGAAAGGCCGGTTCGGCGCCCACGGCGTCGAGCCGGCCTTTCCGTTGCCCGGGCGTGGCGGGTGGCACCCCCCGCACCGCGCGAACCGGCGGTCGCTCGCGCGCGGGAAGGCGACCGGCCGGCCGCGAGGTGAGACCGGTGGGACCGCCGGTCCCCCAGCCCGACCACCGCCGGCCGGTCCGTCCCGCCCCCACGGGTGCGACCGCGCATACCCCCACAGGAGCTGGTAAGGTAAGCCTTACCTTACCTCGGGAGCCTCTATGCGTAACTTCGGTGGTGCGGACCAGCAGCCGACCAGCGCCGAACGAGTCCGGACGATCCTGGCCTCGGCACACTCGATGACGATGGTGGTCGACGGCCACAGCACAGAGGTGTCGCGCGGAGACGGGCCGGGACCGACGCAGCGCATCCACTTGCACCCGTCCCCGGTGGATGCCGGGCTCACCGGCGCGGCCGGGGCGGGCGAGCGGGTGCCCACCACACTGGAGTTCACGGATGTCGCCCCTCTCCCCGTGCGCGACCGGGTACGCGCACGCGTCACCCTGATGGGGTGGCTGACCTCACGAGACAAGGCGGCCTCGCCCGCTGGTGATTGCATGGAATTCGCCACGGCGGTGCTCGAAACGGCAACGTGCAAGGCCGGCATCGGCCTCGACGACTTGATGGCCGCTCCTGCAGACCCCTTGGCGACCTGTGAAGCCGACGTGCTCACCCACCTGATCGAGGAGCACAGCCACTACGTTCCGCTCCTGCTGCGGCTGGTCGAGCCCCGATTCCTGCAACTCATGGAACGTGTGGTGCCCCTGGCCATCGACCGGCACGGAATCGTCCTCCGCCTGGAGTACGCGCTCGGACACCGCGATGTACGGCTGCCCTTTCACAAGGCGCTCAGTGACGCCGATCAATTCGGCCTGCAGATCCAGGCGCTGCTCACCACCGCCCGGCGCTGCTCACACCACAACCGGCTGCTCAGCGATGAACGACGGCCGGGCGAGAACGCGATATCGCGGCGTAGCTGAACAGGCGGCACACGGCAGTCGCCAGATGTCACCCACAGCACCGGAAGGCCATGACCGGCGCCGGGGTGTCAGGGCCGGTATGCCTGCCGCAGTGCGCAGGTCCAGACGACGGCACGGGGAGTCGATGCGGCGTCGGCCGCCGAGCCGCCGACGCGCTGGTCGTCACTGACGGCGTACGCCTGGGAGGCGCCCTTCGGGGAGAGCCGGGGCAGCGCCAGCAGGGGGCCGGTGCCCGGCCAGATCTGGGCCTGTTCCGGGGGTGCCGTCTCCGGCGGGAACGGCCCGACCACGTGGCTGTCCAAAGCGGTGCCCACACTCACGTGGGTGGTGGGGCTGATGGCCTCGAAGGTGCCGCTGGTGCGCTCCCCGAGCAGTCCCGGTTCGCTCTCGACGGTGTACGGCGGCAGCCACTGGGTGGGGGTACGGGTATCCAGCCGCGTGAAGTCGTGGGTGCCCACGATGCGTCCGGCGCGGTCGATGTCCCGCGGATACCAGTAGTCGTACGGCACTCCCGCGGGCCAGAACCGCTGGAGGGGTACGGCTGCGGCGCCGCTCCGGGCGGGCCAGAAGAGCCCCGCCGACCACGACTCATCGCCCTTGACCGCCTCGCCGGAACCAGCGATCTGCCCGGCGTTGTTGAGGGCGGTGACGGAGGTGAGCGAGTACCCGGCCGGCGGCACGAGCCGGCGAAGAATCCGAGCGCCGTCCCATTCGAGGCCGATGAGGGCGCCGCCCTTGACCGCGTCGCCGACGATCAGGCCCCGGTCGTTGACGTCCGCGGCGTGGGCCCCCTCCGGCAGCAGGGTCACCGTGCGGGCCCCGACGCGGAAGCTGAAGGCGGCGGTACGACCCGCGCCGTGCAGAGACCCGACCATCAGCCCTTTCGCGTTGACGGCCGCGACCTCACCGCCGGTGAATCCGGTGGGCAGCGGTACGCGGTGGACCCGGGTACCGGCCCAGTACACGGGCAGGCCGCGCGATGCCCCCACCGCCAGGGCATTCGGCCCGAGGCCCTTGACCTGGCTGCCTCCTGAGCCGGGCAGCGAGGCCAGGACCTGGAGAGCCGGCCGGCAGTCCGCGGCCCGGCCGGCACCGTCGGCGGACCGGGCCGGTGAGGCCGGCGCCGGGCTCGCCGTCAGCAGGGATGTGAGGAACGCGGTCGCGACCACCGCCACCGCGGCACGGATGGGTCTTCGCATCGTGGTCTCCGTTTCCGAAACGCGGGAATCGTCCCGCCGACACTGGAATGAGCCGGTGAATGCCGGGAACGACCCGGCGACGCCGGAGTGGAGCAGTTCGGCCTGTGTACTCACGGAAGTTGACGCCGGAGTGGAGCAGTTCGGTCGGTGCGCTCAGGGGAGTTGACGCCGGAGTGGAGCCGTTCGGTCGGAGGTACTCACGGGAGTTGCGGCAGTGCAGCCGGTCACCACATTTCACGGCCGCCCGGAGCGGTTTTTCGCTCCCCCGCACCGGCTTGGGCATGTCCCGTGCGGGTCCGCAATGTGCCGGGAACTCCCCTACCCCTGGGGGAAGTTCCAACAACCGGCCCCTTTCCTACCGCACCCGTGACCGTTCAGGACGGCCCCGCCGCCCAATGGCCGGAAGTCGTCCGGGAGTGTCCGGGTCCGCGTCCGCGTCCGGCGAGTACTGATCGCGGCGCGTGTGCTGCAGGCCGCCGGGGGCACGATGCTCAACCCCGTGGCGATGGCGATCGTCGCCACCACATTCCCCGAGCCGGCCGCGCGGGCCAGGGCCAGGGCCATCGGCGTGTTCGGCTCGATGTCCGGTCTGTCACCGGCGCTGGGGCCGATCCTCGGCGGCGCCCTGGTCGACGGGTTCGGCCGGCACTCCATGTGCCTGCATCCCCGGGCCACCTCCCTCGCCCGGCGGTGATCGGGGACGAGGCCCCGCACCTGCCAAGAGCACCGTGGCCGATGGCACGATCCGCCCGGTCCGAGCACGGTCGTGCTCGACACGCAGGGCGTCCACGCCGCTGTGGGCTGCCCGACGAGACAACGGGGCGGGATCCGGTGAAGACGCCGCCTAGCTTGCGGTGTTGCTCGGTGTGGCCGGGTTGTCGCGCGCACCTGTCCCGGCGACGAGGGATCGGAAAGCGTCCAGGTCGCCGATGACCTCTTCGACGCGGTTCCGCTGCTGGTACATGCGGAAGTAGCGGGCGCCGATGGCATCAGGGCCGGCCTCGCCGTCGCCGGGGAGGATTGCCGAAGCGATGGTCACCGTCCCCACGTGGATTCCCTGTGGCTTGAGTTCAGCGTGCAGGGTGTGCGCCCAGTTCCGCAGCCCGGCCATGGCCATACCCACGTTCGCCAGAAAGGGTGCGGGGATGGTCGAGGAGACGCCGGTGGTCAGCAGCAGCGTGCCGTCGCCTCGCGCCAGCATCTCCGGCAGCACCTGGCCCACGGCGGTCACCGCGCCCAGCACCTGCAGCTCGAACTGCGCGGTGACGGAATCGACCGTGGTCTGTGCGGCGTGGGTGATCGGCCCGGTCGGGCTGGGACTGTATTCGAGGACGTCGACCGGTCCCAGCGTGTCCCTCACGGCGGCGAGGGCTGTGGTGAGCGCGTCGCGATCGCGGATATCAGCGGGAAACGCGGCAGCGGTGACGCCCAGTTCGGCCAGCTCACCCACCAGGGTCTGCAGCTTGCCCTCGGTACGGGCGACCAACCCGACCTGGAACCCCTGGCGGCCGAAGGCGCGGGCCACCCCCATCCCCAGCCCCGGGCCGGCACCGACAACCACGAGCGTCTTCGCCACGACAGATCCTTCCGGTCACAGCGGTCGGCCGGTGTTGCCCCGCCCCGGCGCCGACCACTTACTGCCTGTTAGTGACCCCATGATTTGTTACCGGGAAGGCCGCAACAAGACGGCACATTTTTGTCGGTGACGCACAGGGAGGTAAGGGTGGGTGTCACGACGGGCCGGGTCGGCACATCCGTCCCGCCCCACCCCCACGAGCCCGCTTACTCGCTTGTCACTGAAGCGTCGGCTCTTACAAGCTGGCGGATCATGTGCGCGCAGAGCGCACGCACAGCGCTCCGGGAGGATGCAAGAGTGAGCCGTTGGGTGGGAACAAAGACAGCGGATGGCGCTGCCGGGTCCATGAGCAGGGCGGAGGGCCGCGCGCTCGCCGCAGCCTCCGTCACCGTGGTGCTGTGGGCCTCGTCGTTCATCGCGATCCGCAGCTCCGCTTCGGATTTCGGGCCGGGCGCGCTCGCCCTGGGCCGGCTGACGGTGGCGTCTGTCGTGCTGAGCGTCCTTCTGCTGGCCCGCCGTGGTGGCTTCCCGCCCCGCGAGGCCTGGGTCGGCATCATCACCTCGGGAGTCCTGTGGTTCGGCGCGTACATGGTCGCGTTGAACTGGGGTGAGCGGCACGTGGATGCCGGCACGGCTTCCCTGGTCGTCAATGTCGGGCCGATCCTGATGGCGCTCCTGGGCGGTTGGCTGCTGAAGGAGGGCTTCCCGCCCAAGCTGATGGCGGGCATGGCGGTGTCGTTCGCCGGGGCCGTGGTGGTCGGACTGTCCATGTCCGGCGGCGGAGAGTCGTCTCTTTTCGGCGTACTGCTGTGCCTGCTCGCGGCGCTGACGTACGCGGTGGGCGTGGTACTGCAGAAGCCGACGCTGAAGCACGCCACCCCGATGCAGGTGACCACGTTCGGTGCGCTCGCCGGAATGGTGGCCTGCCTGCCGTTCGCCGGGCAGTTGGTGTCGCAGGTGAGCCGGGCTCCTCTGTCGGCGACGTTGCAGATGGTGTACCTGGGCGTCTTCCCGACGGCTCTTGCGTTCACCACCTGGGCCTACGCGGTGTCGCGTACGACCGTCGGGAAGATGGGTGCCACGACCTACGCGGTACCGGTGCTCGTCGTCTTCATGTCGTGGCTGTTCCTCGGCGAGGTGCCCGGATGGCTGACGCTCCTCGGTGGCCTCCTGTGCCTGTCCGGGGTGGCCGTGTCGCGGATACGGGGGAAGGCGCAGGCTCGGATCCCGGAGGACGGGCGACGGGGCCGGGCAGCCTCGCAGACCGACGGCTCGGCGGAGTCGGTGCGGTAGGCGGCTGTCGCCGGTTCCCCAGCGCACTCACAGCGGAGCACTGCCGCAGGGCCACAGGGAGCGATAGCGTGCGGAACGAGGTGGAATACACCACCAACGCTCCGAACAGATAAGGGGGTTGTTCTGGTATGAAACCGCCCAGACGCAGCGGCTTACGCAGAACTTTCGCCGTCATCATCACCGCGCTCGCCGTCACCCTCGGCATGGCCGCCCAGGCCGTCCCGGCCCAGGCCGACGACGGCTCGGGCCTGAGCGGCCTGACGTTCACGTCCGTCAACAGCGGCCGGAACCTGGACGTGCAGAACGGCAACACCGGTGACGGTGTCTTCATCGTCACCAACTCGGCGCCGGGCTACCACCAGAAGTGGAGCGCCGGCCCACAGCCCGACGGGTCGTTCACGCTCGTCAACGACGCCACGGGCAAGTGCATCGAAGCCGGCCACCCGCTCAAGCAGCGGTCCTGTTCCGGAGCGTCCGGCCTGCGCTGGTACTTCCAGCCGGTGAGCGGCGCCCACGACACTTTCATGATCCGTAACGCCGGCGACAACAAGTGCATCGACGTCGTCCTGGGCGCCCAGTACGACGACGCATGGACCCAGAGCTACGGCTGCAACGGCAGCAAGGCGCAGCAGTGGAAGATTCCCTCGTCGGCGACCGGCGCCGCGGTCAAGGCCGCGGTGGCCTATGCGTCGAAGCGCTGCCAGAAGGACGCAACGACCTGCTCGTGGACGAAGGGGTCGCAGGCCCCGGCCGAGCCGCTGCCGAAGCAGTGCATCTCTCCCGTCTGGTACAACGGCACCGAGGCGCCGGTGCCTTGGACGTTCTCGCTGAACACCTCCAGCGGCTGGTCGAGCCAGCTCGGTGTGTCCTTCACCTCGACCCTCGGCACAGGAATGGCGAGCCCGGTCCAGACCAGCGTCAGCCTCACTCTCTCCGGTCAGGTCACCTACGACCTGCGTACGGATCTCGGTAACAGCCTGACGATCTCCGTGCCGTCGCATCAGTACGGATGGGTGGCACTGTCGGAGCTGGCGACGAAGGTGACCGGTGAGTGGACCTTCGACGCGAACGGCCTCCCGTGGAAGGCGAACGACACGGTCACCGTGCCGCTGCGGAGCGATGACCAAGGCCGGTCCAGCATTTATCTGGCGCAGACCAGCCCGGACTTCACGACCTGCAACAGCTGATCCAGAAGGCGGGCCCGCACGGGTGGTGCGGGCCCGCCCCCTGACGTGTGAGGACGGCGCGCAACGCGGGCGGGCAGGCAGGCGGACAGGCAGGCAGTGATCGTGAGCCCTCGCACCGCTCCCCCGCCAGCCTCAGACGGCCATCGCCTCCTGGATCCACCGGTTCACCCGGTACGGGAGCCACCACAGCAGGGGCCCGGTGCGGGAGACCAGGCGCTCCTCCAGGAAGTCGGCGGCGATGGCCTCCGGCACGGCCCCGAGCGGCGCCCCGTAGGAGAGTTGGGTGATCGCCTCCTGGTATTCGGGCTCCTCGGCGGTGAAGCGGCGCAGTTCGCCCCAGCGGCGGTCGCGGATCTGGACGAAGCCGGGGCCCTGGCGCCACAGGCACTTGCAGAGATAGTGCCCGCTGCGCCACTGGGCGAGCGCGGCCACGGGATCGGCGGGGCCGGTGAGGGTCCGGGGCGGCTGGAGGTGGCTGAGGTCGCGCCAGCCGTCGTCGGGCTCCGGGGGCAGCCGCAGCTGCCAGTGGACCAGCACGGCGCGGGCCGTCAGATCGCGGATCAGGCACAGCCGCCGGACGGCGTGGGCGGCGCCGGCGGGGTCATCGGCCGCGGTCAGATCGATCTCGTCGGTGAACTCCACCCGGCGTGCCCCGAGTTCCCACAGCTGGGAGGCCTGAGCGTCCGGCGGGGCGGTCAGATCGACGGCGCCCAGGCTCATGCCGGGCAGGGCGCAGGCGTCCTCGTCGTAGTCCCGCCAGGCGTGGAGGGTCAGTGCTCGGGGGGCGGGGGCGGCGGTGCTGGTCATGGCGTTCTCCTGCGGGGCATGGATGTCCTGCTGCGGGCCGGGCGGTGTTCAGGCGTGGGCGACGAGGGCCCGGGCGGCGGCGCCCGGCTGTTCCTGCGGGGCGGCCGCGGCGTGGGTGTGGCGCATGAAGTCGAGCCGCAGCAGGTCCTCGTTGACGGCGGCCGGTGCCAGATGGACGTACTGACCGCCGTCGGTGAAGACCAGCCCGAGCGTCACCCAGTGCTGGAGGAGCGCATGCACGGCAGCCTCGTCGACGGGGTGCCCCGGAAGACGGGCGGCGAGCTTGCGGGTCAGCGCGGCGGGGGCGTGCGGCTGGTCGAGCAGCCGGAAGGCCGCGATCTCGGTGGGCGCGGTCAGTTCCATGGCGCCCCAGTCGAAGGCGCGCCGGCGGCTGACGAGCACGATGCGGTCGCCGAGGTCCGCGTGGGTGAGCCTGCTGTCGGCGTGGTGCTTCTTCCAGGCGCCGAGAGCATCGTTGAGCGAGGTGACGGTGGGCTCGGTGATACCGCGTTCGGGTGCCTCGAAGACATAGGCCATGTCGAGGAGTTCGGACTCGGGCAGGTCGTAGGTGAAGCGGTAGTGCTCCTCGGGGCGCAAACCGGTGAAGCCGAGCTCGGGCCGGTTGAAGTACGGGCTGAAGCGTTCGATGGCGATGCGGGCGGACAGGTCGACCGGCGGGTCGAGGTGTTCCAGGGCCGGTATCTGGGCGATGACCGGCTCGTAGTCGGCGGCGCTCTCGCCGGGGAAGCCGTGGAGGTAGTTCCAGGAGACGGAGAGCCCGGTCTCGGCTCCGTCCCGGAGCATCCGGACGTTCTGGCAGCCGCTCACGCCCTTGTCCATCAGGTCGAGCACCCGGCTGTTGAGGCTCTCGATGCCCGGCTGGACGTAGATCATTCCGGCTTCGGCCAGGGTGCGCAGCTGGGGCCGGCGCATGTTCGCCTTGATCTCGATGTGCATCCGCAGGTCGTGGCCGCTGTCGATGATGCGGGGCAGGACGGTGGTGAGGTAGCCCATGTCGAGGATGTTGTCGACGAGGTACATGTCCAGCACCCGGTGGCGGCGGGCGAGTTCCATGATCTCGTCGTAGAAGGTCTCGGGGCTCTTGCTGCGGAACTGCATGAAGGAGCCGTTGAGACCACAGAAGGTGCAGTGGTGCTTCTCCCCCCACCAGCAGCCGCGGGCTCCCTCGACGACGAGCTTGGGCTCCACCCAGTTGCGGGCGACGGAGGAGGCCAGTCGCTCGAAGTAGCCGCTGTAGTCGGGCGGCAGGATGGTGGCGGGCGGCAGGGGGCGGGTGCTCATCGGGTTGGCGACGCTTTCGCCGTCGGCGCCCCGGTGGCACAGCCCGGGGACGGCGGACAGGTCGCCGCCCTCGTCGAGCGCGGTGAGCAGCTGGGGGAAGGCGGCCTCTCCTTCGCCGCGGACCACGAAGTCCAGGAACGGGAAGTTGCGGTGGGTGGCGGCGCCCTGCTCGGCGTCGCAGTTGGCCCCGCCCATGACGGTTCTGATGTGCGGGGCGAGGCGTTTGACGTACTTGACGGCGGCGAGCGCGGCGGTGTTCTGCTGGAAGGTGGAGGTGAAGCCGACGACGTCGGGGCCGGCCGCGACGATCCGCTCGGCGATCTCCTGCACGAACTCGGGTACCACGCGGTGCAGTTCCTTGGACATCCGCAGCCGTTCGGCACGCAGCTTGCCGCGCATCGAGACGCTGAACTCCGGTACGCGCCACTCGGGATCGTCGTACAGGGCGGAGGAGAACACCCAGTCGCCGCATCCCATGAAGTACGAGGAGAGCGCGTAGAACTGGTAGTCGTCCGCGGTGAAGGCGGTCCGCCGGGTGATCCAGTCGGTGAACTCCAGGTTCGCGTGCAGGACATCGGCCCGGCCGGAGGTACGCTCGTCGACGCTTCGTCGCAGGATGCCGAGTGCGAGGGACGGCAGGTCGATCGGGGACCAGGGCATGTTGACCAGCAGAACGCGCATGGCGGCTCCTCGTACGGCGGGTGGGGTGGGAGGTGGCCGGCGGCCGGCCGGTGATGTGCGCGGGTCCGGCCGGCCCGGTGTGCCACCGGGCCGGCCGGGGAAGGTCAGTCCTCCTCGGTGTCCTCGGCGTTGCGGAACGGCACGGTCACCGTGATGCCGATGCCCGGCCTGCGGTTCTCCTCGTCACCCGCGAGCGGGTCGTTGTGGATGATGTCCTTCTGCATGGCTGCTCCTCTTCTGCCGGTTGTGGAACGGTTCTCACGATCCGGGGGTACCGGACGGGCCGGTGCCTCCGGGGACCCCGTCCACCGGGGGACGGGGGGTTCGGTGGGCCGCGGGGGCGCGGCGCAGATGCTGGTCCAGGAAGCCCATGGCACGGTGCAGAACGGCCACGTGGTCGGCGCCGGTGTAGCCGTCGTGGCCGGTCTCCAGCCACATCGACTCGTGTGCCGCACCGGCCTGCCGCAGCGCGCCGAGATAGCTCCGTACCTGGCCGGGCGGGCATTTGGCATCGCGGGTGGCGGCGATCACCAGCAGCGGGGCACGGACATCGGCGGCGTAATGGAGGGGTGAGCTCCGGGCGTAGCGCTCGGGCACGGCGTCGGGCGTGCCGCCGAACAGCCGCTCGTCCAGGGCACGCAGGGCGGGGGTGCCGGTGCGGTAGGCCGCCGCGCAGTCGGCGACCGGTTTGACGGCGACGCCCGCCTGCCAGAGGTCCGGCCGGGTGCCGAGCGCCAGCAGGGCCAGGTAGCCGCCCCAGGAGGTGCCCCACAGGCCGATCGCGTCCGCTCGGGCGAGTCCGCGGCGGAGCAGATCGGCACGGACCGCGACGAGGTCGGCGACCTGGGTGAGCCCGACGCCCCCGCCGTACGCGGCGCGCCAGCGGGGGCCGTAGCCGGTGGAGCCGCGGTAGTTGACCCGGGCGACCGCGAACCCGGAGGCGACCAGGGAGTGCACCTCCGGGTCGTAGGCGTCCCGGTCGTGGTCGGCGGGGCCGCCGTGCACCAGGAACACCAGCGGGGGCCGCCGGCCGGTCACCGGCTCCGGGGTACTGAGCAGGGTGTGCACGGGGCCGTCCGGGCCGGGGGTCCACAGTGCGCGGTGCCGGCCGGGCGCGGGGGCGGGCAGGGTGGCGAGTTCCGGGAGCCGGGTGCCGGCGGTGGAGCACATCCGGGGCGGGGTGGCGGTGTCGGTCCAGAGGTAGTGCACCTCGTCGCCCTGGTGCGGGGCGGCGTCGAGCAGGGTGCCGGGCGGGGAGGGCAACGGGGTCAGGGTGCGCCGGTCGAGGTCGGCCGCGGCGAGGGTGGAACGGCCGTGACGGTCCTGGCGGATGAGGACCCGGCGTCCTGCGGGGTACCAGCGTGCGGTGATCTCGGTGTCGAAGCGGCACCAGTCCTGGGGCAGCAGCCCGCCGCCGGGCCGCCACGTCGCGAACCGGTAGTGGTCGTCGTGCTCCTGGACCAGCAGCAGCTCGGTACCTGCCGGGGACGGCGCGAAGCCGAGCGCCCACAGCCGGCCGTGGCGTCCGGAGAGCTGGTCGAGCACCGCCCCGGAGCAGGTCACGAGGGTGACCGCCCGCTCGGAGCCGGCCGCCCCGGACAGTGCCAGCAGCCCGCCCGAGGGAGCGATGCCCGCCAGCAGCGCCGGCCCGTCGACGCTCCGCACCTGCCGGGCCGGACCCCCCGGTCTCCCGAGGTGGACGGTCATCCCCCGGCCGTCCCCCAGGCCGATGGCCACGGTCCCGGCGTCGCTGACGGCGAGGCCGTGCGGGAGGCCCGGCGGCAGGCCGGTCAGGCCCGGCTGCCGCGCTCCGCCCGCGAAGTCCTGGAAGTACCACCGCCCGAGGCCGCTCGCGTCCTCCGCGAACCACCACACCCGGGCATCGGCGTCGAGGGCGCAGTGCAGGGTGCCGTGCGGGCTGTCGGTGACCTGGCGGGCGGTGCCGGTGGCGGCGTTCCAGGTGAAGATCTCGCAGCGGCCGTCGGCGTCCGCGGCCAGCGCCATCTGCGCGGGGTCGCGCGGGCAGACCTCGGGGAGCGCCGGGTGGTAGACCCGGAAGCCGGCGCCGGAGGGCGGCAGTGCGGCGGGGTGTGCCGCGGTGGTGCTCATGCGGGCTCCGTTCCGGCGCGGCGGGTGCGGGCCGGTGCCGTGCAGGTCGTGTAGAGCGCGAGCACGGCCAGCAGCGCGGCGCAGCCCATGCGGGTGGCGGCGGCCCCGGCCCGGTCGGCCGACACCCCGGCCAGAGCGGGCGCCACAGCCGCGGCCGCGCCCGACACGGTGGCCAGTACGGTGCCGGTGCGGGCCTGGAGTCCGGGTGGGACGACCTGGATGATCCGGGCCTGCAGCGCCACGGTGGCCACCGGCGTCAGCAGACACAGCAGGCCGAACAGCAGGCCGAAGTGCCAGGCGTCGCGGGCCGCCGCCAGGGCCGCGGCGGGCGGCACCATCAGCCAGGAGACCGTCACCAGCACGCGGCCCGCGGAGCGCCGGCCGGCGATCCGGGGGGCGGCCAGCGCACCGGCCAGGCCGGCCGCCCCGGCGAGCGCGAGGACCAGGCCCAGCGGTGCCGCGCCCCGGCCGTGGTCCTGAAGGGCGAAAACCGTCGTGTAATACAGCGCGACGAGCAGGGCGTTGACGGCCGCGATCCACAGCAGGGCCAGCCGCAGGAAGGGGTCGCGGCGGATCAGCGACAGCCCGGCCCCGGCCCCGGCGGACAGGGCCCGCCGACCGCGGCGCGCCGGGCCGGCCGGGGTCGGCCGCGCACGGTGCGCGGAGAGCGGGGAGCGCATGGCGCAGACGCAGCCCGCCGCGAGGGCGTACGAGAGGGCGTCCGCCAGGAAGGGCAGCCAGCGTTCGGCGTGGAAGAGCAGCCCGCCCAGTGCGGGCCCGAGCACCAGTGCGCCCCGCTCCCCCGCCTGTAATCGGGACAGGACGCGCCGGTACTCCGCGGGCGGGCACACCAGGGCGACGGTGCCGAGCGCGGCCGCCTCGTAGCAGGAGGTCGCGCAGCGCTCGACGAGCACGGCGGCGACGAGCACGGCCATCGGGACCGGGCCCGCCGCGACGGCGACGGTGACGCCGGCCATCGCGGCGGCGGAGACCAGCGCGGAGCCCACCATCAGGTGCTTGCGCGCCCCGCGGTCGGCGGGAACGGCGGCGAACGGGCCGAGCAGCAGCGTCGCGGCCGCGGAGAGTCCGGCGAGGGCACCGACCTCGGCGGGGGACCGGCCGAGCGTCAGCAGCAACAGCGGCAGAACGAGCCCGGAAGTCTGGCTGCCCAGGGCGTCACAGGTGCCCGCCCACCAGAACAGCCGGATGTCGCGCCGGACGTGGGGCAGCGGAGCGGCCGGTGCCACCGCCGGGGCGGAGCCGGTCATCAGGCACGGCCCGGGGCCGGTCTCGCGGTGCCACGGCGGGCACCGCCGTGCGAGGGCCGTGCCGGGCGGTCCATGCGGCCGTACGTCGGGCCGTCCACCGCCGTGTCCCGGGAGGAGGCGCGCGATAAGTCGTAGGGGGCGCCGCCTGCCGGGGATACCGCTGACCGTTCCATGCGAAGCCACCTCACATATGTGGGCAGATCGTGAAGATCGCCTCACCAATAGGTCAACTTGCGGAGGAAATGTGCCCGAATCGTGCCGGAGCTTAGCCAGACAGTGACGTGGGCCACAAGGTGTGCGCGAGGAACACCTTCGAGCGGACCGGCCGGGCGGACCCGGCGCCCCCGACCAGGGATCCGGCGCCCTCCACTCCTCGTGTTAGCTACTGCAAGCCGTCAATCCGGTGTCGCCTTCGGGGGGCGGGGTGGCGTAGTCGCGTTCCTCATCGCCGAGTTGCTTCACATGTTCCGGCGCGCGCGCACGAGCGCGAGCCGCCCTGCGCCGGTGGGTGAGCAGGGCTGACGCGAGGGCGGCCCCCATGCCCACCCCCACCCGACGTCGGCGGCGCGGGACATACACCGGCCATCTCCCCTACCTCTTAAGGGAGTTGACCCCGTATCGAGCAAAACCGGTTCACGCCCTTGAGCGCAGCGCCGACTCGGGTGACCGTTCCCCCCTGCCCTTGTCCCGGCCTGCCTCACCCGGATTGTTGGAGGCATCCGAACCGGTGGGCCGCCGGCCCTTTCCGGGGAGCTCAGCAGTCGGCCCACCCGTTGTCAGCCCGTTGGCCCTCCGAGGCGACCGGCGGCCGGGGCCCCTGCACCCGCGAATGAGCACCCCGGAAAGAATCCGTCAGGGCGTGATCTCCACCAGGTGCGCGTACTCCTTGCCGAGCTGCGACATGGCGTGCGCGAACTCCTTCCGGGAGATGGCCTCTTGCAGCGTGCCGAGGACCGCCCGTACACCGCGGTCGGCTTCCGGCCCGGACAGACCGGTGCGCCGACGCACTCTGCGGATCGACTCGGCCGGCCCGAAGACCACCATCTCTGCCCGCCCCTGCTGGAGCGAGACACGCAGCGGTTCGGGAAGTTCAAGGGCCAGATCGCGGGCTTCGCCGCCGCTCAGACGCAGTGCGAGCGTCTCAAGAGTGGCGCGGGTGAGATCGGCCGCTTCCTGCCGCGAGAGCCCCGCGCGGTCCGCCACTGCCCGGAAGAACTCCTTGTCGTCCATGCGAGCCTCCACATCGGAATCGAGAGACGGGCGAGGGAGGCAACCTCACCCACCACCTTGCCACGATCCCCCGCCCACCGTCGGGCCACCACCCGCTGCACGGCCGCGACCACCGAAAGTCACCAGGTCACGGGCAGTCCGTGGCCTCCACCGGACCCTTCTCCGGACCCGCCACCGGACCCGTCGCCGGAACGACGGCTGCGGCAGCACGCCGTTGCCGGGTGCCGGGCCGTGCTCCCGTTGCCGAGGCCCGGGGCGGGAAGGCGGTCAGCGGCAGGGGGTGACCGGTGCGCGCCACAGTCCGACGATCGCGTCGATCAGGCCCGTGGCCGCGTCATGCCAGCTGGCGCGCGGGGTGGAGGTGCTCCCGGCGAGGGCGCGTTCATGCTCGGCGCAGGTGTGCACGATCAGCCGGCGGGCCATCGCCCCCCGCTCGATATGGACGTCGGCCGGCAGCTCGGGCAGGCACCGGTTCAGCCCTTCCAGCGTCTGCCGCAGCGCCGGGGAGGCCAGCGCCTCCTCGGCCACGATGTCCTGCAGCGCCGGGTCGGTCATGACCTGGGCACAGAACCGCGCGAACCAGGTGGGGCTGCCCGTCGAGGCCAGATGTTCGGTGGTGGGCCGCACCAGGCAGGCCACCCAGTCCCCGATGTCCGACGCGTCGCCGACCCCGGCGAGCATCCGCACGCGCGCCTGCTCGATCTGCTCGGTGTGTTTCCGGGTGATCGCCCGCACCAAGTCGGCCTTGGTGCCGAAGTGGTAGCCGACCGCGGCATTGTTGCCCTGTTCTGCCGCTTCGCTGACCTGGCGGTTGGACACCGCGTAGACACCGCGCTCGGCGAACAGCCGCTCCGCGGCGTTCAGGATCCGCTCCCTGGTCTCGCTGACCTGCTCGGCCCGCGCCGTCCTGCCTGCCCGCATCACCACCTCACCGGGAGTTCGCTCAGCCCGCCGACGACCAGTCCCTCAAGCGGGCACAGGTCTTCCGCCGGGACGGCGAGTTCCAGTGCGGGAAGCCGTCGCAGCAGCACCTCAAGAACGGCCTGCAGTTCGGTGCGGGCCAGCGCCTGCCCCAGGCAGGAATGGGCCCCGGCACCGAAGGCCAGATGGGCGTTGGGGCTGCGGTCGAGCACCATGTCCTCGGCGCCGCCGAAGACCTGCTCGTCCCGGTTGGCCGCGGCCATGCTGCACACCACGGTGGTTCCGCGGGGCAGCATGGTTCCCGCCACTTCGGCGGCCTCGCCGATATAGCGCGGCATACCGAATCCCGGGTTGGCGTCGAACCGGAGCGCCTCCTCCACCGCCGTACGCACCAGGGAGCGGTCCGTGAGCAGCTGCTCCCAGCGGCGCCGGTCGGCCAGCAGCATGGCCACCATCTTGCCGATCATGTTGGCCGTCGTCTCGTGCCCGGCGACCAGCAGCGCCTGACCGGTGGCCACCAGTTCCCGGTCCGACAGCCCGCCGCCCGGGGCCTCCGCCGGGTCCAGCAGCGCACTGAGCAGATCGTCGGTGGGACGGGCCCGCTTCGCGGTGACATGGCCGCTCATGTAGTCGGCGAACTCGGCCTGCGCCGCCGCGACTTCGTCCTGCGGGTAGCGGGTCAGGTTGAGCATGGTGTCGGACCAGTACGCGAAGCTGTCCCGGTCCGAGTCCGGGACACCCAGCAGGTCGCAGATGACCCACACGGGCAGCGGAAAGGCCAGCGCGGCCTTGAGGTCGGCGGGCTGTCCGCGCTCGGTCATCTCGTCGATGAGCCGCTCGGCCATCGCTTCGATTCCGGGCCGGAGGGCGGCCATCCGCCTGGCGGTGAACCACTTCACCACGGCCCGGCGCCATCGCTGATGCTCGTCGCCGGACTGGGGAAGCGTCGTGGCCAGCGAGTCGCTGAACACTCCCCCGGAGTCGCCGGCCGAGATCCGGGCCGCGTCGTCGGCGTTCAGCAGCCGGGTGAAGCGGGGGTCGGACAGTACCTGCTTGACGTCCTCATACCGCGTCAGAAGTGACGCACTGTCACCGCTGGGCAGTGTCACCTTCGCCACCGGGCACTCCCGGCGCAGCCGCGCCCACTCCGCCGGCGGCTCCAGGGCCGCCGTACTGGGTATCGGATAGCTCAGCGCCTGCTGCCCGTCGCTCCGCTCCATCACCGTCTCCTCCGGTCCGGCCGTCTCCCGTGCTCAGGCAACCCGGTGGAGCGACCTAAGTCAAGCAACTGATTTAAATTGGCCGAGAAGGCAAGAAGGGCGGGAAGGGCCGTGCGGAGCCGCGCCGCGAAGGCGTCCGACCTGGCGTGCGGCCGGGCCAGGCGCCTTCCGCGCGAGCCGGAATCCCCCGTCGAGCCGGGCCGGTCAGCCCGGCTGGTTCGCCTTGGTGCCCGATGCCGCGCCGGCCCGCGGCGAGCCGTCGCAGAACGCGGCGGCCCCGCAGAGGGCGGATTCGGGACGGACGGGGACGCCGTTGGTGCGCAACACGTCACGGACATCGAGGATCAGCGGGAAGACCTCCTGGTTCCAGTCCTCGCCCTGCTCGTCCCAGGCCCGCTGCTCGGCCTCGACCGCCATCCGGTCCTCGGCGAACACCCGCTCGGTGAAGCGCCGGATGAACGGCCAGGCGAGATGCAGGGCACCCGGGACCGGCGGCTTCGCAATCATGAGCAGGCCATAGGCATGATGGGTGCGCTGCTCCGCATCCTCCGGAACGTAGGCCGCCCAGAGGGAGAATGCCGGAAGTTCGGCGTTCTCGGGAACCGCTTGGAGGGTCTGATAGGGGTACTCGGTGCGGACGGTGATGACGTCGGGCGAATCGCCTCCGCCGAAGCCCTCGCCATTCATCAGACCGGCACCGCGGTCCTTCTTTCCACCGGCATGAACGAACAGATACCGGGCCTCCACGAAATCCGGACCCGTTTCGTATCCGAGGAGCTTGGGCTGGATCTTGCCGAGGACGCCGCGGTGCAGGAACTGGTGGTTCATGTCCAGCAGATTTTCGTGCATGAACGAGTAGTGGCAGCGCACCGTGCGCGAAAACACCATGGTCTTGTGCTTGGCCGAATCATATTGCGGCAGTTCGGGCAGCGGGGTCGTGGCCGCCTTCTCCGGATCACCCGGGAAGACGAACACCAGGCCGTACGATTCGCGGACCGGATAGGAGCGCACACCGCGCGGCGGCCGGTCGACCCCCTTGGGCAGATACGGGATCTGCGAGATCCGGCCGTTCCCACGGTAGGCCCAGGCGTGATAGCAGCAGCGCAGCGTCTCGCCTTCGACGACGCCCATGCTCAGCGGGACCTGGCGGTGGGCACACCGGTCCTCCAAGGCGAAGACCGCGCCGCTCTCGCCGCGATAGAGCACGATCCGCTCCCCCGCGAATACCGCGGCGAATGTCTTGTTCTTCGGCACGCTTCCGGATACCGCGACCGGGTACCAGAAATTGGGATGGATTCCCGTACGCCGGAGGTCGGCCGTCGCTCCGGGACGGTGTTCCCGCACAGGATCCGGGCCACCGGCCGGCCCGGCCGCAATGGTCCCGGGCCTTGCGGGCTGAGCCTTGGTCATACGTTTCTCCCTCGCACGCGGGTCAGTGATACGGAACGGGGAGAACGCCGGGTGCCCGGCGGGCAGCGCGCCTTTTCCGTTCTCCGCGATCATCTTGTGCCTTTCCCCCGGTATGGCGGCAATCAGACTCGCCCCGGAGGGTGACTAAGGGCTGTCCCGTAATCCCTGGTGGATCAGCGCACGGCGTCAGATGCGGTACATCGCAAGGCGGAGGGACGTCCGGATACTGGGCGTATTCGGATGTTCCGACAACGCGGCGAGGTGCCGTAGCTGTCGTCGTGCGCCCGCCAGGGATTACGGGACAGCCCTTAGGCCGTTTGGCATCCGAGCGGCGCGCGCCCGGTACCTCACGAAGATCCGCTGGAGGGTTTGTCCCGTACGGCCGAGAGATGCGCGGAGTCCGTCCCGCCGTCCCGGCCGTGGCTCCCCGCCGGTACAGCGAAGCCCTGGCCCGTGCTGTCGGGCCAGGGCTCCCCGTTCGTCCGGCGCGTCGGATCGGCGCGGCGCGGCACCGTCGACGGACCGGGCAGGGACCTCAGGACCAGCGGACCGGGAGATGCCACGGGCCGCGGAGCAAGGCGCCGAGCCGCCAGCTCAGGTCGGCCGGGTGGGCGTCCAACTCCAGCTTCGGGCAGCGCTCCAGGAGCGTGCGCACCGCGATCCGGGCCTCCAGGCGGGCGAGCGGGGCACCGAGGCAGAAGTGGATGCCATGGCCGAAGGCCACATGGCCGCGGGCGGTGCGGGTGATGTCGAAGCGGTCGGGATCGTCGAAGCGGAGGGGGTCGCGTCCCGCGTCGGCGATCACGGGGAGCACGACCTCGCCACCGCCGGGGATGACCGTGCCCGCTATGTCGGTCGGGGCGATGGTGAAACGGAAGGTGGAGGTCTCCAGCGGCCCGTCGTAGCGGAGCATCTCCTCGACCGCGCCGTCGATCAGCGACAGATCGGCGCGCAGCGCCGCGAGTTGGGCCGGGTGGGTGAGCAGCGCCAGGACGCCGTTGGAGATGAGGTTGCCGGTGGTCTCGTACCCGGCGATCAGTAACAGCTGGGCCATGCCCAGGAGTTCCTCATGGCTGAGCCGGTCGCCGTCCTCGTCGCTCACCGCGATCAGATCGCTCAGCAGGTCGTCGCCGGGGCGGGCGCGCTTGGTCTCCACCAGCCGGTCGAGATAGCCGGTCATGGCCGCCAGGGCTTCCCTGGTCTGCGGTGTGGGGGCGCCGACCATCAGGATGTCGGTCCAGGTACGGAAGGTGCCCCGCTCCAGGAAGGGCACCCCCAAGAGCTCGCAGATGACGGTGATCGGGAGCGGGAAGGCCAGCGTCTCGACGAGGTCGGCGCGGCCATCGGGGGCGGCGAGCATCGTCTCCAGGAGCTCATCGGTCAACTCTTGGACGCGCGGTGCGAGGGACGCCACCCGGCGCGCGGTGAAGGCACGGGCCACCAGGCCGCGCAGCCGGGTGTGCTGCGGCGCATTGGCACGGAGCATCGATATGCCACTGGACACCGGCTGCATCGGCTGCGCGGACGAGGCGTGCCGCCACTCCTTCGACAGCCGGGGATCGCTGAGCGTCGCGCGTACCGCGTCATAGCCGACGACCAGCCAGACGACCGTGCCGTCCGGGAGCCGTACGCGATGCACCGGGCCCCGCTCGCGCAGCCGCGCGTACACCTCATAGGGATCGCGGACGAAGTCCTCCCCCATTGCCGCCAGATCAACTGTCCCCACCGGTTCCGTGGTCATCCGGCCTCCTGTCCGTCGTGACGCTGCCTCGGGACGACTGGGTACGGAGGAACCCTCCCCGGCGGCGGAGCCACTAACCGCGGCCCGCGCCGAAATGCCGGGCGGCCCGGCCGGGTACCGGATGCCCGGCGATACGGGTGCGCCGGAGCCGCCGCTGCCGCCGTCCCCCTCGGGCCGGCGGCAGAATGCGGCCTCCAGGGCCGGGCCCGTCTACCGCTGGATCAGGTACAGCAGCAGAGCGGAGATGGCGGCCCCGGTCATCCCCTCAATGGCATGGGCGGCTGTGAAGCGGGCGTACTTCCTGAGCCACAGGCGCCGTGGCTTCTCGGGAACACGCGGCGGGGGTTGCTGAGTCACATGCTCACGTTGAGCTTCTGACCTGCGGCTTTGACGGATGGCCCGGCGGGAGAGTGGCGGGATCACACTCTTGTGCGGGTGGGAGAGGCGGGGGCGCCGCCCGCCGATCGCCCCCGTATTCGCTCTTTCCGGGGCGTCGCCGCCCGGCGCTCCCGAGGCGCGGAGCCGCAGAGCCCGGCGGCGCCTGACATAGCGTCAACACACGTAAGAGCCTCCTGACATCGGTGCGGATGTCGCCATCCGCACCGAGCCAGAAGGCCCTCACCTCGTCGGAGCCTGCCGCCCTGGGCGTGTCACCCGTCACCCACGTTCCGGGACAACACGCCTGGGCCGCGCTCGCCAGGAACGGAAGGGGACGATCCCTGCCGAGGCACCGGCGCGGTGGCTCTGCTCGCCGGGTTCACCGCGGAAGCGGACTCCCGCGGGCCGGCGCCGCTCCGTGGGCGCCGGTGGAGGAGCGTCCGCTCACACGTAGGTGTATCCGCCGGCGACAATCGTGCTGCCGGACGGCGTGGTGACCACGACGGGGACATTGCCGAGCGGGCCGGGCGGGGTGAAGCCGACCAGCGCCGTACCCGAGGGGTTGACCGAAACCCCCGTCGCCGCCACCCCGTTGAACGTGACCAACGCCCCGCCCAGATTGCTCCCCGTGATCACAAACGCCGTACCACCCGCCGTACTGCCCGACGACGGCGACAGCGACGCGGCCACCGGCGGCGGCGGTGCCGTGTAGGTGTACCCGCCGGCGACGGCGGCGCTGCCCCCCGGTGTGGTGACCACGACCGGGACATTGCCCAGCGCACCGGCAGGAGTGAAGCCGACCAGCGCCGTACCCGAGGGGTTGACCGAAACCCCCGTCGCCGCCACCCCGTTGAACGTGACCAACGCCCCGCCCAGATTGCTCCCCGTGATCACAAACGCCGTACCACCCGCCGTACTGCCCGACGACGGCGACAGCGACGCGGCCACCGGCGGAGGTGCCAGGTAGGTGAATCCGCCGGCGACAGTGGTGCTCCCGGCCGGTGTGGTGACCACGACCGGGACGTTGCCGGCGGGGCCGGGCGGCGTGGTGCCGGTGAGCACTGTGCCCATGGCGTTGATGGACACGCCGAGGGCCGGGACGCCGTTGAAGGTGACCGTCCCACCGGTGAGGTTGGTACCGATGATGGCGAACGCGGTGCCGCCGGTGGTGGGCCCGCTGGTGGGGACGAGCGTGGTGACCGTCGGACCGCTCGGCGGGGTGACGGTGTAGGTGTAGCTCACCGCATTGCTGTGGCCCCTCGGTGTGGTGGCGATGACCTGGACGGTGCCCGCGGCGTGCGCCGGTGCGATGACGGTGACCGAGTTGCCGGAAGGGTCCTGGGCCACGATGGTGGCGGGGACGCCGCCGAAGGTGACCTGGCTCGTGCCCAGCAGGCCCGACCCGGTGAGCAGGACGGTGTTTCCTCCGGAGGTCGGCCCCGAGGCCGGAATGGCCTCGTACAGTCTGGGATATCTGGGCCAGTCTCCACCGCCCCCGTCCCCGCCGGGCCAGGAGCCCGGGGCCTGCGGATTTACTAGCTGCTGTATGACGTCGGACATGACTTCTCCCTGGGCAGCCGCCGCTCCGTCGCCGTTTCACGAGTCCATTCGTGAACGGGCATTCGCGGAGCGGAAGGTGCCGCCGTCGAATGTTGGGTGCCTGCGACGGTAGGGTTCCCGGCGGATCGGAAGAAGGCGTGTACGTGACAGCAATGATGCGTTCGGCGATCAAAATGACAATACGCAGATGAGCGTCACCCTCGCCTGAGGGGCCGGCGTACGCCGGTATTCCGCCGCTTCTTTTCCCGCGCCGTGGGTGCGAGCGGCAGGCGTGCGGGATGCGGCTGCGGCCGCTACGTACCGAAAGCGGCCTGCTGATGTCATGCGACGGGCCCGGGGACGGATATCCCTCGCCCCCGGGCCCCTTCCTACTGCGAATCCCCTGGCGGAGGGGAGGGTCTGTTACAGGTGGTAGATGGTCGCGGGCCAGTTGGCCTTCCAGTTTCCGTCGCCGAACTGGAGGTTGACGGAACACCGGCCGATGTTGCCGTCACAGTTCAGGCTGTTCGCCGGAACGGGAGCCGCGAGCCGTGTGCCGTCGGCGGACCGGAACGCCTGGTGGAAGATGTTCGCGGACCAGCTCGCCCGCCAGTAACCGTCGCCGAACTGCAAGTTGGCAATGCACTTTCCGGTGTCGCCGTCGCAGTGGAGAGCGGTCACCGGAACGGGAGCGCGGTAGGCGGACCGGGGTGTCTGGTGGAAGATGTTCGCGCCCCAGCTGGCCTTCCAATTGTTGTCACCGAAGCGGAGGTTGGCCGTGCACTGATGGGTGTCGCCGTCGCAGTTGAGTGCAGTCACCGGAACCGGAGCGGCGGTGGCCGGGCCGGCCAGCCCGATGGCCAAGGCCGCGAGAGCAGCGCAGGTGCCGACGATGGTGCGTCGCATAGCCGTGTCCTTCCGTCGTGGGCGCGCAGCGCGCCCGACCACAGAGAAGGATCTGCTGAATTCCCTTCGCTCCGAGGGCGCGCGTAAGGGCCTTCAACAGAAGGTGTGAATGCCCGCACCAACGCCCGAGCCGGATTCTGCACTGTTTCCCGGAGGTGGTGGTGAACGGCGCATACGGAGTGTCCCAGGAGCGCGAAGAAGGCGCACTCACGGCCTCCCGGGCTTCGTGCGGACTGTGCTCCGGGCACGGTCCGGCTCTCCCCCGGCCGCCTCGGCGGACAGCTGCTTCCGTGCGTGTCGCCTGCGGGGATGAGGACGGCCTCTCGGCGGGTAGGTTCTCAGATTCGCGGGTGCGGCACTGAGGGGCGTACCGCTCAGCCGTGGAGACGAACCCCGTCGCCGCAGCACCGGCGGCCGGGCAGCGGGCAGCCCCCTGATGAGCTGCTGGAGTGGAATTCCCCGCGACTGCCCCGGCGCTTTTCCGCCCGGGTTGATTCTGAACGTGCCGAGGGTCCAGCGGTAAGAAATGCCGCTGGACGAGCCGGTCGCTTCCGGCCGTCCCATGCGTCGTGGGCGAGCTGCGCTCACCGGTACGGGTGACCTTGTGCTCCGGTTGGCGTCGGTGCTTCTGCGAGGCGGCAGGTTCGGTGCTGGGCTGGCGGCACAAGCCGTACACCGGCTGGTTTTGGTGTGCCCTTGTGCCCCTTCCGTATCGACCTCCACCTCTGCGTGCCGGGAGCCGGCTTCGCCTGCGTGCGAAATCCCCGCTGCCCCCGAAGCACCCGCAGCTCCCCCGAAGGAGAAAAGTGACCACTACTTCGTTGCGTCCGACTGGTGCTCCGGAAATCGAGCAGCTTCCGGAACCGCCGCTGCGCAGGTCCAGGGAAATCCAGGGCAATATTCTTGCCGCTTTCAACAAGGACTACATGGCGTTCCGCTATGTGCGCTTCACCAACGGTGCAGGCGGCCGTGGCTGGCTTTCCGTCATGCTGAACACGGTCTCGGTGACCGCCACGGTCGAGGACTTCAATGAGGAGTTCTCCCTTTCCCGCCGGGCCTATGGCCAGGATCCGTCCATCGCCGCGACCTGGGTCGGGGTGTCCTTGACGTTCCAGGGCCTGCTCCAGGTCGCCCGGGAACCCGACAAGGTGAAGCAGGATCTGGCGCCGTTCGGATCGTTTGTGAAGGGCGCGGCCGGACAGGCGGCGGACCTCGGCGACGACGGTACGAGCGCACCCGAGCACTGGCGATTCGGCTCGGACCGGACCGACGTACATGCCGTACTGATCGTCGCCGCGGACACGGAGGCGGCGCTGAACGAAAAGCTCAAGAATATCGCCGCCGCGGATTCGGCGCACGAGGTGACGCTGGTCCACCAGGACGACGGCCGCACCCTGACCGGAGATCTGCGCGGACACGAGCACTTCGGGTACAAGGACGGCATCTCCCAGCCGGGAGTCAAGGACTTCCACCGCGAGGACCGGGAGAACGCCGGTTTCCGGGACAACCGCCCGGGGTCCAACCTGGTCGAGCCCGGCGAGTTCGTCTTCGGCTACAAGAGCGAGAGCGGAGCACCGCCCGAGGCTCCCAAGTGGCTGGACAACGGTTCGCTCCAGGTGGTGCGCCGGCTTGCGCAGGACGTGCCCGGCTGGAATGGAGCCGTGGAACGCGAGGCGGCCAAGTTCCGTCCGGACGGCATCTCCGCCGACCGGCTGGGCGCATGTCTGGTCGGCCGGAAGAAGGACGGCACGCCCCTCGCGCAGGGCGAGAACCCGGTGACCGGGGTCGGTCCGGAGCGCAACGATTTCACCTACGAGAACGACGGCCAGGGGAAGCAGACCCCGTGCGCCGCGCACATCCGCAGGTCGCATCCCCGTCACTTCGAGCCCACCCAGAAGCACCGTGTCATGCGCCGCGGCATTCCGTACGGTCCCGCGTACACGGGCAGCAACGGGGACGCGGAGCGCGGCCTGATGTTCGTGTGCTACGGCACCTCGCTGGAGCGGCAGTTCGAGTTCCTCCAGCGGGCCTGGTCGAACAACCCCAACTTCCTGCCCGGAACCAGTGGTGCGCCCAACGGCATCGACAAGGTGACCGGCACCATCAGGCAGGGCGGTTCCGGCAGCCCGGACGCCCGCATCGTGCTGGCCGACGGCCAGGAAGGCACCGTCTCGATGAACCGGTTCGTGCAGACCACGGGTGCGGTGTACGCCTTCACCCCGTCCATCAGCACCCTGCGGCGGCTCGCCGCGAACGAGTCCCTGCACGAGAAGGGCTGAGCTGCCGTGAACGACATCCGTCCTGACCTCCGCGGTGAGCACGCCGGAGCCGAGCGCGCCAACGAGAAGACCTATCAGCAGCTCGCCCGCGAACTCCTGCTGGTCGGCCCCGAGCCGGCCAACGAGGACCTCAAGCTGCGCTACCTCGACGTACTGATCGACAAGGGCCTGGAGCGTCCCGCCACCCCCAAGCGCATCCTGATCGTCGGAGCGGGCATCGCCGGCCTGGTAGCCGGCGATCTGCTGACCCGCGCCGGGCACGATGTGACGATTCTGGAGGCCAACGCCAACCGGGTCGGCGGCCGCATCAAGACCTTCCACGCCAAGAAGGGCGAGCCGCCGCCCTTCACCGACCCCGCGCAGTACGCGGAAGCCGGGGCGATGCGTCTGCCCAGCTTCCACCCGCTGACCCTGGCGCTGATCGACAAACTCGGCCTGAAGCGGCGGCTGTTCTTCAACGTCGACATCGATCCGTCGACGGGCAATCAGACCGCCCCCGTTCCGCCGGTGATCTACAAGTCGTTCAAGGACGGCAAGATCTGGACGAACGGTGACCCCAGCCCCGATTTCCGGGAGCCGGACAAGCGCAACCACACCTGGATCCGCACCAACCGCTCCCAGGTGCGCCGCGCCCACTACGCCAAGGACCCGTCCCAGATCAACGAGGGCTTCCATCTCACCGGCTGCGAATCGCGGCTGACCGTGTCCGAGATGGTCAACCAGGCCCTGGAACCGGTGCGGGACTACTACTCCGTGCTGCAGAGCGACGGGAAGCGCGTCAACAAGCCCTTCAAGGAGTGGCTGGACGGCTGGGCCGGGGTCGTCCGCGACTTCGACGGCTTTTCCATGGGCCGCTTCCTGCGCGAGTACGCCGGGTTCAGCGATGAGGCCATCGAGGCGATCGGCACGATCGAGAACATGACCTCGCGGCTGCACCTCGCCTTCTTCCACAGCTTCCTGGGCCGCAGCGACATCGATCCCACCGCCACCTACTGGGAGATCGAGGGCGGCAGCCGCAAGCTCCCGGAGGCGCTCGCCAAGGATCTGCGGGACCAGATCGTGATGGGCCAGCGGATGGTCCGGCTGGAGTACTACGACCCGGGCCGCGACGGCCATCACGGCGGACTCGCCGGACCGGGCGGCCCCGCCGTCGCCATCCAGACCGTGCCCGAGGGCGATCCGTACGGCGAGGTCGAGACCTGGACCGGGGACCTGGCGATCGTCACCATCCCGTTCTCCAGTCTGCGGTTCACCGCCGTGACCCCGCCGTTCTCGTACAAGAAGCGCCGGGCCGTCATCGAGACGCACTACGACCAGGCGACCAAGGTGCTCCTGGAATTCTCCCGCCGCTGGTGGGAGTTCACCGAGGAGGACTGGAAGCGGGAGCTCGACGCCATCGCGCCGGGTCTGTACGACTACTACCAGCAGTGGGGCGAGGACGACGCCGAGGCGGCGATGGCCGCTCCGCAGAGTCTGCGGGAGCTGCCCACGGGGCTGCTCGGCGCCCACCCGAGCGTGGACGAGAAGCGCATCAGCCCCCAGCAGGTGGAGTACTACCGCAACTCCCCGCTGCGCGGCGGCGTACGGCCGGCCACGCACGCCTATGGCGGCGGTTCCACCACCGACAACCCCAACCGCTTCATGTACTACCCCTCCCATCCCGTCCCCGGCAGTCAGGGCGGTGTGGTGCTGGCGGGCTACTCCTGGTCGGACGACGCCGCGCGCTGGGACTCCTTCGAGGAAGCCGAGCGCTACAGCTACGCCCTGCTCAACCTCCAGTCGGTGCACGGGCGGCGGATCGAGGTCTTCTACACCGGTGCCGGCCAGACCCAGAGCTGGCTGCGCGACCCGTACGCCTGCGGTGAGGCCGCCGTCTACACCCCGCACCAGATGACCAGCTTCCACCTCGATGTGGTGCGGCCCGAGGGACCGGTCCACTTCGCCGGTGAGCATGTGTCGCTCAAGCACGCCTGGATCGAGGGCGCGGTGGAGACGGCCGTACGCGCCGCCATCGCCGTCAACGAGGCTCCCGCGGCGGACGAGAGCACCGCCGGCGGACGGGCCGCGGCGCCCCGCGAGCGCCGGTCCGCCACCGCTTCGTCGGACCGGTCGCGCGAGGGAGTGCTGACGTCATGAGCACCTCCCAGACATGCACTGTGGCCGAGTATCTGGCCCTCAGGCTGGAACAGCTCGGCATCACCCATCTGTTCGGCGTTCCGGGCGACCACCTGGGCCCGTTCCTGTCGACCCTGCACGAGAAGACCCGAGTGCGCTGGGTGGGCACCCCCACCGAGGGCGGTGCGGGCCAGGCCGCGGACGCCTACGCCCGGGTGACGTCCGCCGACGCGGAGATCGCGCTCGGCGAGCAGGGCATCGGCGCGGTCGCGGTCACCTACAGCGTGGGCGCGTTCAACCTGCTCAACGCGATCGGCGGCGCCTTCGCCGAGTATGTACCGCTGATCGCGATCAACGCCGCTCCGTCGTACGAGCAGTGGCTCAACCAGCAGGCGATCGGCCTGCTCACCTCGCACATGTCGCAGCGCCCGGAGAGCAACCTGGAGGTCTACCGCCAGGTGACCGTGGACGCCCAGGCCATCTCCAACCCGGGGCTGGCCCCCACCCAGATCGACAGCGCGATCACCGCGTGCCTCTCCCACCGCCGGCCGGTCTATCTGGAGGTCATGGATGACGTCTGGGAGGCGCGGTGCCCCGCACCGCAGGGCCGGCTGACGCGGCGCGAGCGCCCCGTCACCGCGAAGAACCAGCGCATGCTCGACCGCGCGGTCACGGCGTGTGTGGAGCTGATCCGGCACTACCGCAACCCGATCCTGTGGGCCGGTGAGGAGATCGACCGCTTCCGGCTGTCGGACGAGTTCGAGAAGCTGGTGCGCGAGACCCGTATCCCGTTCTGCACCACCATCGGCGCCAAGTCCGTGGTCTCCGAGTACACCCCGGGCTTCTCCGGCGTCTACAACGGCAAGGCCAGCAATCCGCAGGTCGCCGAGGTCTTCAACAACGCGGGCTGCCGCATCGGGCTGGGCACGTGGGCGACCTCGAAGAACCTCGGCGGCGTGCAGTCGATCGGCGACGACTGGGCGGTCGCCGCCCAGGAAGGGGTGCATGTCGGCGCCTCGTACTTCCCCGATGTACAGCTCGCCCGGTTCCTCCCCGCGCTGCGGGAACGCCTGGTGGCCGAGTTCGGGGACCGTGCCTTCGCCGCGGACTACTTCGCCCGCGCGCACGAGGACGGCCTCGACGTCTCCGACAGCACCGCCGCCTACCTGGCCTCCCAGACCGGCGGACCGTACCCGGAGCACGTGACGTACGACAGCTTCTTCCGGCACGTCAACGCCTTCCTCGAAGCGCAGACCAGCGAGCCGCCGGGCGAGCGCAGCAACCCGTTCACCGTGGTGTGCGACGCCGCGTTCGCGCTGATCGGCTCGATGAACCTGCGGATGGCGGAGCGCGCCTCGTACGTGGCGCAGAACAGCTGGCTGTCCATCGGCTACTCGGTCGGCGCGGCCACCGGGGTGGCGCTCGGCCGGAGCCATGCGGGCAAGCGCCCTATGGTCTTCGTCGGCGACGGCTCGTTCCAGGAGACCTGCCAGGAGATGTCCACCCATGTGCGGCACGGGCTGCGCCCGGTGGTGTTCGTCCTGGACAACGAGGCGTTCTACGGCATCGAGCAGATGCTCGTCCACCCCTGCTACTACCAGGACGGCACTCCGTCCTCCAACGGCGCCGACTTCTACAACGAACTGCACCCCTGGCGGTACGAGAAGCTCGCGGACGTCTTCGGCTCCAGCAAGCACCCGATGAACGGCTTCGCCGTCCGTAAGCACGACGAACTCAGCGCCCTGCTGGAGCGGATCGCCGAACCCAGTGACGCGGTCAACCAGGGCCCGGTCATCGTGCGGGTGCAGCTGGACCGGCACGACTATCCCGAGGCACTCAAGTACAAGATCGCCGAGAACTGTCCGCCGCCCGTCGGCGCACCGTCGGAAGGGAACGTGGGATGACCAGCCCGAACGAACAGCGGTCCGCGGCAAGCGCCACCCTCGACGACTCCGCGGAGGCGCTCCGGCACGCCATGAGCGGTCTGTCCGGGCCGGAGGCCACCGGCTGGACCGGCGCCGTACGGCCCGCCGGCACCCCGGGCGAGGGCGCGAAGGTGCTGATCCTGGGCGCCGGTGTCGCGGGCCTGACCGCCGCGTACGAACTGAGCATGCTCGGCTACCGGGTCACCGTCCTGGAAGCGCAGGAACGCGTCGGCGGGCGCAACCGCACCGCGCGCAACGGGGACCAGCTCTATGAGCTCGATGAGCACGGCGCCGTCACCCGGACACATACCTGTGCGTTCGACGACGGCCTGTACCTCAACCTCGGGCCCGGCCGTATCCCGTACCACCACCGCCGGGTGCTCAAGTACTGCCGTGACTTCGGTGTGAAGCTGGAGCCGTACGTCATGGAGACCACGGCAAACCGGGTCCGCCCGCCGCATGCCGAGGTGACCTGGCCCAACCGGCGGGTGGCGAACGACACCCGCGGCCATCTCGCGGCCAAGCTCGCCGAGACGCTGGTCAGCAGGGACGCCTTCACCGGTGAACTGCGGGACCTGCTGCGGGTGTTCGGCGCCCTCGACGCGAACGGCAAGTACCGCGGCTCCACCCGCTCCGGTTACCTGGACCGGCCCGAAATCGAGGAGTGGCCGGTATCGGCTCCGCCGCTGTCCTTCGAGGAGCTGGTGCACTCGGGCTTCTGGAAGGCCCGTTTCTACCAGCCGGTCGACTACCTGTGGCAGGCCACGATGTTCCAGCCGGTCGGCGGCATGGACCACATCGTCAAGGCACTGGCACGCGAGGCCAAACGGGCCGGTGCGAAGTTCGTGCTGGGCGCCGAGGTCCGGGAGATCGAGATCGATCCGCGTGGGCTCGGGGCCACCGTCACGTACCGCAAGGGGGACGACGAGTTCCATGCCGACGCCCGCTACTGCGTCAGCAATATTCCGGCCCCGGTGCTCCGCAAGATCAAACTGACCCGCTTCTCGGACCCCTTCGAGCAGGCGATCCGCCTCGTGGAGTTCGAGAAGACCTGCAAGGTCGGCTGGCAGGCGAACCGCCGTTTCTGGGAGGGCGACCTCGGCGGCTGGGACGACACCGAGGGGATCTACGGAGGCATCAGCTGGACCGGCCACAACATCACCCAGATGTGGTATCCGTCCAACGACTACTTCTCCGACAAGGGGACCCTGACCGGCGCCTACAACTTCGAGGGCGCGGCCGACACCCTCGGGAAGCTCACCCCGGAGAAGCGCCTGCGGCTGGCGCGCGAAGGCGCCATCCAGCTGCATCCGGAATTCAAGGACAGAAAGCTCGTCCCCGACGAGAAGGGCGTCTCCATCGCCTGGCACAAGGTGCCCTACCAGCTGGGCGGCTGGGCAGCGTGGAAACCGCAGGTGGCAAGCCACAAGAAGGCGTACAGGCAACTCCTCCAGCCGGAGGGCACCGACGCCTTCTTCGTCACCGGCGACCAGATCTCGCCACTGCCCGGCTGGCAGGAGGGCGCGATGATGTCGGCCCACTACGTCATCCAGCAGATCCTGGGCATCATGCCCCTGAGCGCACCGGAGGAGGTCGCGGTACCGGACTCGGTCGCACTGACGCAGGGTCTGTACTGAGGGGCCGAAAGGCTCTGACGGTCCCGATGGACTGAGGGGCAGGCCCGGCCGGCAGCGGTATGCCGGCCGGGCCTGCCGTTCCCCGGTCGCGGAGTCCCCGCATGACTGCTCGATGAGCAACGTCCGTCAGTTTTCGACCTTCACCGCACCACGGTCTGATCACTTGCCGCCTTCGGCCCGGGTTGCCGCCGTTCAGACCCAACACTGGGCGCATGGGTGACAACTGGAAGCGAGAGATCGACCGGCTCCACGAGGGCTTGGTCCGCCGCGACGATCCGACGGAATGGGTGACCGAGGCCGATGCCGTGGACGCCTCCTACCGCTATCCGCATCTCATGCTGCGCGGCCCGGTCTTCGGGCTCGCCGCACGGGATCCCGAAAGCGGCCCGGACTGGCGGCTGTTGACGCCCGCCACCAGTGGTATGCCCCAAGAAGCCAGGGACGGCCTGAACTCCCTGCTGTGGTTCAAGGCCAAGGACGACACCGACGACCCCGCCGTCCGACGCGAACTGCTGGCCGCCGTGGCGGTGCTCGAACGCGAACCGGTCAATGAGATGACGGTCCTCGGCGTGCACTACCGGGTGGTGCGCGGGGACGAGTTCGCACGCAGCGGCGAGAGCGGCCTTGAGCCGCCGCGGCCGACCGACCCGGAACCGGCCGACCGCTCCTGGGACGGCCGGCAGGAAACACCCTCGCCGGACCTGGGCTTCGCTCTTGCCCCCGGCCGGGTGAACGGCCTCATGGCGGGCGCCATGAAGCTGGCACTCCAGGGGTTCGCCTACTCCGGCTCACGGTTTCCCGCCGACGTACGCCGGGACTCCGAGCGGGCGCTCACCTCGCATCCGGACGTCCTGCTCCTTCCCGTCGGTTTCGGGGTGGTGGAACGCAGCGGCCGCGGGTGGCGGCCGCAAGGTGCCCTCATGCCGACGCCCCATGACGCGCGGCGGCTGCTGTTCGACGGGATGAGTGAATTCTGGCCCCTGTTCCGCAAGTTCAGCGACCGTGAACGCATCCGCTACGCGCAGGCCGCCGAGGAGTTCAAGGCCGCCGGCCGCGCGGACGAAGCCCGCGTCGGCGACACCCTGTTCCGGATCTGCCGCATCGAGCGGATGATCAGGTCCGGCCCCGACGGACCGGAACCGCCCCGTCCCTCGGACCAGGATGACTACGGCCCGACGAAGATCCACCCGACCATGGACGAGAACGGCACCATCCGCCATGACGACTGAACCTTCCCTGAACGCGGGCGGGAGCGGGGGCGGGTGGTTGCGGAGGCAGCCCGATCCGGTACGGCCGGATCGGATCCGGCCGATCCGACGCCCGAGCGGAAGGAACACCGACGTGACCTGCGGGTAGGTTCTGACCATGACGGGTGAGTGGCGGATGGATCGCATCGGGGCGGCTCTGCGGGGGGAGAACCCGACGGTGCTGCGGCGGCTGGCGTCGGGGTTCGCCGTGATCGGCGATGTTCAGTTCCTGCCGGGCTACTCGGTTCTTCTGGCCGACGAGCCGGATGTGCAGCGGCTGTCGGACCTCCCGAAGGGCAAGCGGCTGTCGTTCCTGTCGGACCTGGACCAACTCGGCGAAGCGGTGGAGCGGGCCTGCCGACGGCTGGATCCGGCTTTCCGGCGGGTCAATCTGGAGATCCTGGGCAACACCGACCCGTTCCTGCACGCGCATGTGTGGCCGCGGTTCGAGTGGGAGCCGGCCGAACGGGTGTGTGCCCCGGTGTGGCTCTATCCACGTGACCGGTGGAGCGACGGACAGTTCAGGCTCGGTCCGCAGCATGATGTGCTGCGGGACGCGATCGGCGGCGAGCTGGACCGGTTGCGCGCGGGGGCCTGACGTGCAGGGCCGCAGACACCTGCCTAGCAGGGCTGTTTCGGTTGCTCCGGGTCCTGCCTGCGGATGACCTCGGCTGCGAGTGCGACGCGGGAGGACAATTCCAGCTTGTTGAAGATGTTGGACACATGCGTGCTGACGGTGCGTCGAGAGATGTTCATACGGGCGGCGATCTCGGGGTTGGAGTGGCCGTCTGCGACATGACCGGCGACGAGGCGTTCGGTTTCGGTGAGTGCTTCCCAGCCGTAGCGGGCGCTGCTCCGGGGTCTTCGGGCTCCTCGACCGGCGGCAATGCCACGGAGGCGGGAGTGGGCGCGGGCCGCGTCCCACCGGGCGTCCAGCCGGGTGAAGATCTCCAGGGCTCGATCGAGGAGGGCGCGGGCCTGGGCCGGTTGTCCACAGTGGGCGAGCAGTTCCGCGGCGTCGGTGTAGGCGTGCGCCTCGCTCAGGGGCCTCGGGGCCTCGCGGTAGCAACGGGCTGCTTCCAAGAGCAGGTCGGGGTCCCGTTCCAGGAGTCCCTGGCACCGGAAGTCATCACCGAGGTGGTACGGCGCACCGCTGTGCTCGGTCCGCTGCCGGGCGGCGTGGGCGTATCGCCGGGCGTTGGCAACGTCGTCGTGAGCCAGCGCGAGCCGGACGAGATCGGGTGTCAGAAAGCAGAGGATCAGCCGGCCCGAACGGTGGCCGATGCCGTGGTCGAATGCCGTCGCGAGGCGGGTGTAGGCGCGCTCGGCGTCGCCCTGGGCCTCGTCCACGAGGGCATCGGCGCACAGCGGCAGGAACTCGCAGAGCCAGGCGAGGGTTCCGCCGTCGGACGCCGCGGCGTTGGTGGTCAAATGAGCTGCGGTGGCTGGCTCTTGGCCGCGGTGCACCGCGATCAGGGTGGCCAGCGCCCGCAGGGCCCGGCCCATGGCGAACTGCTCCCCCAGGCCGAGCCCGGCCTCGATGTCGGTCAGGGCGTCGTCCCAGCGGCCGGTGTTGAACGCGAGGATGGCGCAGGAGAGGTGGTACCAGGGCAGGAAGATGCCTCCGGTGCGCTCGGTTGCCGTGCGGACGGCTGCAAGGGTGCGCTGCGCGTCGTGGCCGCGGTCCAGACTGGCGTAGTTGTTGGCCAGGGCGAGTTGCAACCAGATCCGTTGTGCCGACTGGGCCGTTTCCGGAATGAGCCGCGTTGCCTGCCGGGCCAGTTCCAGCGCCTCGGAGCCCGGCGCCGCGAGGAAACGCTCAGCCGCCAGAACGTGCAGGGCAATGGCCAGGGCGAGGCCGTCACCCGCCGCTTCGGCTGCGCATCGGCCGGCTGCCGCGACCGCCCTGGCCTCACCCAGCTCGCCCAGGGCCAACAGGCACAACGCGCCGAACGCCCGGAACCGGGTCGCCTCGACCACCGGCAGATCCGCGCTGCCACCGGCGGCACGGACCTCGATGAGTGCCAGGTCGGGCCGGCCGCGGGCGAAGGCGGCATGGGCGATGGTCCAGCGCAGGGCGTGCTCCCCTTCGGGGGCGCGGGTCCTGGCCAGTGCGCACCGGGCGGTTTCCTCCGCCTCCGCCAGGTGGCCGCAGGAGAGCTGAGCGAGGGCGCGGTGCAGTTGGAGACGGTCATGGCGGGGCTCGTCGGGGTCGGCGAGCGCCAGTGCCTGGTCGATGAGCTGAAGGGCCATGGCGGGTGCGCGAGCGGTGAGTTGCGCCACCGATCCGTCGAGCCAGGTGGTCAGGGCCTCCCCGGCCATCGGGGCCGCCGCGAGCAGATGCTCGGCAACCCGCTCCGCCGCCGCTCCCCCGGCCACCAGCGCCTGAGCCGTCCGCACATGCAGCATGGCGCGGGCCGAGCCCGGTACCGCGTCGTACAGGGCGTGCCGTACGAGGTCGTGGCGGAAGAGCAGCCGGTCCCCGGCGTCCCGCAGCACTCCGGCCGCCTCGGCCTCCGCGACGATGCCGAGCAGTTCGTGTGTCGGCCGGTCGAGAACCGCCGCGAGATCGGCGACCGTGCAGCCGGCCCCCAGCACCGCGGCGACCTGCACGGCCTGCCGCACCTCATCACGCAGCGAGCGCAGCCGGTGTGTGATCAGTGCGGTCAGCGGCGGCACGGGGCAGCCGGCGGCGACCTCCGCGATTCCCCCGCGAATGTCGACCGCCTCCTCGCGCAGCAGGGCGGCGGCCAACTCCGTGAGGTACAACGGGCTTCCCGCCGCCCCCTGGGCCATACGCCGTAGGCGCGGGCCGGGCTCCGCGCCGCACAGGCCGGCGAGCAGGGCCGACACGGCGGGCGGAGTCAGCGGTGCCAGCTCCAGTACGGTGCGGCTGCCAAGAGCCAGGCTCCGGGAGAACCGGTCGGCCTCCCCTCCTGGTACCGGCCGATAGGCCACGGTCACCAGGAGCGGCAGCCGGTGAGCCGACCGCATCAGCCGGTGCACCACCAGCAGGCTGGCCGGGTCGGCCCACTGGAGGTCATCGATGAAGAGCGCCAGCGGCCGCTGCGCGCACAAGGCGCCGACCCGGCCGAGCAGCGCCTCAACGGTGGCCGAATCCGCCTCGGCCGTCCCGCGTCGCACACCCGGCAGCCCGGAGCGGTCCGCAGCACGCAGGCTCTCCGCGGCACGGGTCCGGGAGGCCTCGCCGGACGCCGGGTCCATTCCCAGGCAGGCCGCGATCGCGGCAAACGGACGCTGCTGATCCGCCTCCTGCGCCGCACCGTACAGCGCCCGCATGCCGAGACGCTCCGCGGTCAGTACCGCGTACTCCAGCACGGCGGTCTTGCCCAGGCCGGCCGCGCCGCCGAGGAACGCCACCTGCCCCGTTCCCGCCACGGCGGCTGCGGCCAGCCTGCCGAATTCCGCCGTCTCGGCCTCACGGCCGACCAGGCGACCCGGGAGGCGCTCCGGTTGTGCGGCAGGGGTGGACATCTCCATGGTCATGCGGTCAATGTCGGGAATGTACTTGGTGGTACGTCCATGGCCAGATCATGAGAACGTAACAATGGCGCTTTGACCGCCCCCGTGGACAACCGTCCCGAACTGCCCGAGTCGTCCCTGCCGGCACCGCCCGGATGCGTCCGGCGAAGGCTGCGGTCCGGGAACTACCGGGTACGGCGGCAGCACGAACTCCCTGAGCCGCGCCGGACAGCGCTCTCAGGCGTCGTCGGCGCCCGTCGGCTGCTGGAGCCGCCACTCCGGGGTCGCTGAGGGGAGGACGAGTTCGGCGACGGCCCCGCCGTCCGGTGCGTTCGAGAATCGCAGCGTGGCGCCGAGGACCCGGGCCTGCCCCACGGCGATGGTCAGCCCGAGGCCATGGCCGGTCTTCTTGCCGCTTCCGGTGTGACTGCTGAAGCGCTGGGGGCCGTGGTCGAGGAGCCGGGCGGGGTAGCCGTCCCCGTGATCCCGGACGGTGATGGCCAGGCCGTCGACGGTCAGGACCACCGGCGGGCGGCCGTGCTTGTGGGCGTTGGAGACGAGGTTCCCCAGCACCCGCTGGAGCCGGCGCTGGTCGGTCTCCACCCGGGCGTCCCGCTCGATACGGACCTCGGCCGCCAGCCCGGTGGCCAGCACCGCCCGCTCGGCCAGCGGCCCCAGCTGATGCACATCGATGTCGGCCTGCTCCACCTCCGCGTCAAGACGGGAGATCTCCAGCAGATCCTCGGTCAGCCGGCTCATGGTCCGGATACGGTCCTGCACCATCTCGGTCGGGCGGCCGGGCGGCAGCAGCTCGGCGGCCACGTGCAGCCCGGTCAGCGGGGTGCGCAGCTCATGCGCCACATCGGCGGTGAAACGCTGCTCGCTGTTCAGCTTGGCCTGGAGGGCTGCGGCCATCGCGTCGAGGGCGGCCGCCACCGCGGCGGCTTCGTCCTGGGCATGGCCGGGGCGCAGGACCCGGGGATCGTCCACGCGGGCGTCGAGATCGCCGGTGCTGATCCTGCGGGCCACCTGGGCGGTGCGCTGCAGCCGGCGGGTGATACGGGAGACGGCGAACAGCCCGACGAGGAGGGTGAGGCCGATCGCGAAGGCCGAGGAGCCGATGATCGCCCGGTCCAGCCCGCGGAGCGCGGCGGCCCGCTGGGTGTAGTCGATGTGGACGGCCAGCGCCTTGCCGTCGGCAGGGGTGACGGCCCACATCGCCGGGCGGCCACGGTGGTCGGCGAGCTGGGTGCCGCGCTCACCCTGCCGTGCCATGGCGCGGAGCGAGGCGGGGAGGTCGGCGGGATTGACCGCGGCGTTGCGGCCGAGGGGCTCCCCGGCGACATACGCCGCCGCGACGGTGTCCAGTTCGGCCAGAGCCGCACTGCGGGCCTGGTCCTCGGTCTGCCTGCCGACCAGGACGTGCACCAGGACGCCGACGACCGCGGCGAGGACACAACACATCACGATGACGAAGACGGCGAACTTCACATAGAGCCTCGCCGTCCAGGCGGGCAGGCGCAGCCGCATACGAGACCGGGCGGGGCTCATGGCGTTCGCTTCGGGGCGGGGGTGGCCGAGTCCGCCTCGTCGAACTCCATGGCCCGCAGTGCCATGGTCTGCGTCCGGGCGTCCCATGCGTAGACCGTGCGGGTGGCGTAGCCGGGGGTGCCCGTGGGCTCCCGCAGGATCAGATCACCGTTCGCGATCTCCACCGACAGCGGCGTCGCACCAGCGTCCATGATCCGGGTCACCACCCCATGCTGAAGCGTGAAGACCCACAGCGCCAGGGATTCGTCCAGCGCCTCGATGCCCACGATCAATTCGGCCTTCCCGTCACCGGTCAGATCCTGGTACTGCGGTTTCCGCACCGGGCAGTGCGCCGGCTTGTCGGCGCAGGCGTCGATCTTCCTCGCGGTGGCGGCGTCGAATTGCGGCCCGCCGCCGAGGGAGGATCCCGCGGCCACCTGCGCCTTGACGACGGTGAGCAGCGGCGCCTTGCGGATGTCCCCGGACGGCACACGGGCCACCCCGGGAACGGCAGCGGGCAGGTTCTCGCCCGTCCCCGTCTCGGGTTGCGGCGCGGGCTTGCGATCCGGCCACAGCCGCACCGGGGCCGAGGCACCCGAAGTGTGGCCGGCACTCAGCGGCTCCCCGCTCCCCGTACAGCCGCCCAAAAGCGCCACCGTGCCCGTCGCCGCAAGGGCGAACGACATCATCCGTACCGGCCTCGGGAAGAACGAGGAACGGAGAAGCAGCACATCTCTTCCAGTCGTGGTGCGGGCTGGGCCTGTCCGGATCATAATGCTCGCTGCGCTCCACCGCGCAGCCCGAGATGCTCGAAATGCCCGAACGGGGAGGTCATGGGGCAGCTCATCCGCGAAGCCCGCGGTGTCAGGTGCCGCTGACGCCCAGCCGTGCATAGTCGTAACCGCCGTAGGCGGCGGAAACGTGAACACTGGTCAACCGCGGGCTGCGCCAGCTGACGTATCTGTCGTAAACGAACGGCAGGTAGGAGGCGTCCTCCGCGACCTTGCGGTTGATCCGCTCGTAGGCCTTACCGGCCGTGTTCGGGTCGGTTTCGGCGCGGGCCTGGTCGAGGAGCTTGTCGATGAACGGGGAGTCGACCCCGGCGAGGTTGTAATTGCCGCTCGGCCGGTGCAGCCGGCTGTCGACGAGCGGTCGCCAGTAGGCCTGCCCGGTCGGGAAGTCGGCGCTCCAGCTCGTGATGACGATGCCGTAGCCCCTCTTCCTCACCTCCAACGGCACACGGACGATCTCGGCCGCCCGTGCCCCGTCGAACTTCTCGATCTTCGCCTCGATGCCGACCCTGCCCAGCGCACTCTGCAGCGCTGCGGCGGCGTCAACCTCCGCCGGCCGGTCGTTGCGCACCGCGATCCTGGTCGGGAAACCGTCCGGCCGGCCGCACGCCTTCAGCTCTGCCCTGGCCTTGGTCAGGTTCGGCTTGCCGCCGTTCTTGAGCACGCCGTACGGGTCGAACGTGGGGTCGGCGCCCCTGATGCCCGGCGGGAGCAGATTCGGCGCGAGGTCGCCACCCGCGACGGTGCCGCCGAGCGCGGTCTGCAGATTCCGGCGATCGACTGCGTGGACGACCGCCTTGCGGCAGTGGACGTTACCCATCGGCTTGACCGTCTGCGGAAATGCCGCGTAGTGGACGAAACCGGACCGCGGGGAGTCCACATTCTTGGTGAGGTCGTCATCCGACAGCACCCTGGCCCGGGCGGGCGGGCCCAGCCCCGTGGTGGTCAGCTCCAGGTCGTAATCGCCCTTGATCAGACCGGAGTCCACGGAGGTCGGATCGTCGGTGATGCTGACCATGATCCGGTCCGGAAGGGCCTTGCGGACCGGGTCGGACGACGGCCGCCAGCGGGGGTTGCGCACCAGCACCAGATTCCTGCCCGGGCGGTACGACTGGAACTTGTACGGGCCGCTGGAGAACGGCCTGAGGCCATATTCGGCCTTGGTGTCCCGGCTCCGTTTCACGGGCGAGCCGGCCATCATGGCCAGCATCTGCTCGAAGTCACCGTTGGGCCGCGGCAGCGTGAAGACGATGGTCCCGGCATCGGGCGTCGTGATCGCCTTCAGGCCCGTCGCCGAGGTGTCCTTGTACGGCCCTCGGTAGGTTCCTTCCGGGTCGAGCGCCTGCTTCAGGTAGTCCGGTCCGCCCGAGAGGACGTCCGGCGCCCAGAGCCGCTCGATGCCGTACTTGATGTCCTGGGAGGTGATGGGCGACCCGTCCTCCCAGGTGGCCCCTTTGCGCAGCGTGTAGGTGTAGGTCCGGCCGTGGTTGGTGATCTTGGCCCTGGTGGTGGCCAGGTCCGGTGTGAGTGCGGCGTTCTTCGACTCCGGGTCATATGTGACCAGTTGACGTGTGTAGTAGCGGGCAAAGTTCCCTACGAAGCCGTAGTAGCCGCGCTGCGGGTCCCAGGAATCGGCATCGCGGACGCTGATGAACTTCAGCGTGCCGCCCTTTCTGCCCCCTGGCTTGAGGACGTGGCCGACAGCGGCGTTGTACCTGGTTTCGGTGACGCCGCCCGGGGATGCGCCGTCGGATTCTCCGTGGGAGCCGTTCAGCAGAGTGAGGGTGGTGGACACTCCCGCGACCAGGAGCGCCGCCGACACCACCGCGATGGCCCTGGTCCGGACGGAGGCCGGCCTTCCGCGGCGCCGCGGTCCATCGGTGCGGGCAGCGTCGGGCGTCTCGTGCTGTCGGGGTGGAGCGGTCTGCGTATGTTCCTCGCCGCGCGCGTCAGAGGTGCGGTCCGGGGTGGGGGCCGGTGTCCGGGGTGGCGGGGACGGTTGGGATGGCTGGGACAGCGGGGATGACTGAGGCGGTGGGGATGGCTGGGACAGCGGGGATGACTGAGGCGGTGGGGACGACTGGGACGGCTGGGACGACGGCTGCGGGCGGTGGGCGGGATGGGCGCGGTTCCGCGCCAGTGCGATCTGCCCGCCGGTGTTGCGGTTGCGCTGCTGGGGCAGCGGTCTGGCCTTGGCCGCCAGCGAGGTGTAGAGGTGCCGGTACAGGGTCTGCACGTCCAGCAGGTGCGGGCCGTCGACGATCCCGTCGGTCAGCACGGTGATCAATTCGCCGGTGAACGCGGTGAATTCCTCGCCGGGCGGGGACAGCGCCTTACGGGTCTGTGCGGAGGCCGCCATCAGGGACGTGCCCTCGATCAGCGCGTGGTCGGCCACCTGGGCGGTGCCGCTCATGCCGCCCAGCAGAGCCCGCCCGCTGTAGCAGCAGTCCAGAATCACCACCTTGCGCCGGGCGCCGATCCGCGGGTCCAGGATCGCCCGGCGCACCCACTCGAAGGGCAGCGCGCTGTACAGCCGCTCCTGATCCGAGCCGGGCAGCGCCAGATACAGCTCATCGCTGTACGGGTCGATCAGTCCATGCCCGGCGTAGTAGACGACCAAGGTGTCGGTGGCGCGCAGGGCGACGCTGCTGAGGGTGTCGAGTACTTCCTGGGCGCTCGGCGGCTGGGGCAGTGCGACACAGTGCGCCGGTGGTAATCCCCACAAGTCCGGGTCGGTGAACGCCCGCGTCAGTCCGGCCAGATTGCGCTCGACGGCGGGTAAGGCCGCCAGGTTCTCGTAGTCATGGACCCCGATGAGAAGGGCCTGCGAGGCAACGGGGTCGGGGAGGATCGTCACGGTGACCGCTGATCCGTTCCGGCTCCGCCGGCTCCCCCGTCGACGACGATGTCGAGCTGCACGCTCGCGTACCCCTCTCCCGGACATGCACCCGCTGCGCGACCATCAGGAGTGCCGATACTAACCATGTGTGCCTGCCGATGCCCGGGGAGTCATGGGTGATCCGCCGGCACGGCGGGATGGCTGGTGCGCGGGCAGCGCGCCTTGGCGCGGCAGGCTCAGCCGACCTGCGCGGAGGTGGCTGAGCCTGCCGGCCCGGGGTGCGGGCAGCCGGGTTGCGGCGTCGTTACGGGGCCATCTCGTACGCCCCGGCCAGGGCTTCCACCCGCTGCCAGACGCGCGTCGAACGGGTGTCGTCGACGACCGGACGGCGGACCGCGCCCAGCGCCCAGCTCTGCTGTGCCGCGGTGGCGGAGTCCTTGCCGTGCAGCTCGACGGCGTGCGCGGAGAAGTCGCGGACGAGGACGGCGAACAGTTCGTCGAGCACGTCCTCGTCGAGGCCGGTCAGACGGGCCTGTTCCAGGATCAGCTGGCCGTGGACGACCAGCGCGAACAGCTGGCCGACGGCGAGCAGCAGGTCGAGGTCACGGCTCTGCTCCTCGTCGGGGGCGGCGGTGGTGACGAACTCGCAGAGGGCGTCGGCCTGTTCGCGGAAGCGGGCGACGTTCGGCACCCCGGCGAAGGCGTCGTAGGCGGTGCGCCAGTCGTGGAAGCGTACGGCGCCGAGGCCGCGGGCCGGCCCCTGCTGGAAAAGGAACGCGTCGTCGGCCGCGTCGAGGCGCGTCGGCACCGCCTCGTACTCGGCCGGGTTCAGGAGGTGGTTGCCCATGAACTTGAGGATCAGGGCGAGGTTGACGTGGACCGTGCCCTCCAGCTTCGGCAGGCCCCGGATCTCGGTGGCGGCCTGGGCGAAGTAGGTGTCCTTCTCGAAGCCCTTGGCGGCGATCACGTCCCACATCAGGTCGATGACCTTCTCGCCCTCGGTGGTCACCTTCATCTTCGTCATCGGGTTGAAGAGGAGGTAGCGGCGGTCGTCGGGGCCCGCGGAGCGGAAGTAGTCGACGGCGCGGTCGCTGAACAGCTTCATCCCGACGAGGCGGACGTAGGCGTCGGTCAGCTCGCGGCGGACGTGGGGGAAGGCGGTGACGGGACGGCCGTAGAGGATGCGGTTCTGCGCATGGGTGACGGCCTCGTACATCGCGTGCTCGCAGATGCCGATCGCGCCGGTGCAGAGGTTGAACTTGCCGACGTTGACGGTGTTGAGGGCGGCATCGAAGGCGGCGCGGCCGGTGTGCAGGATGTCGCCGGCGGCGACCGGGTAGTCCTCGAGGCGGAACTCGCTGACGTACTTCGAGGAGTCGACGACGTTCTTCACCAGGTGGTACGCCGGGTGGCGGCTGTCGGCGGCGAAGAAGACATAGCCGTCGGGGCCCTCGATGTCGGTGCGGCGGCCGAAGACGGAGACGAGTCCGGCGGCGTTGCCGTTGCCGATGTAGTACTTGGAGCCGCTGGCGCGGAAGCCGCCGTCACCGTCGGGCTCCAGGAGCATGTCGGTGGAGTAGATGTCGGCGCCGTGGGACTTCTCGGAGAGGCCAAAGGCGAACACCTCACCCTGGGAGAGGAGTTCGGCCGCGCGGCTGCGGACGGCGGCGTTGTCGCTCTGCCAGACCGGCCCGAGGCCGAGAATGGTGACCTGCCAGGCGTACCAGTAGTCGAGCCCGTAGAAGCCGAAGATCTCGTTGAGGGCCGCTATCCGGGCGGTGTCCCAGCGCTTGTCCTGCTGTCCGTCGGCGGCGGCGGAGGCCGGGGTGAGGAAGGTCGCGAACAGCCCTTCCTTGGTGGAGAACTCCAGGAAGTCCGACAGCCAGACGCGGGAGCGGTAGTCCTCGATCAGCTGGCGCTTGCCGCGCTCCTCGAACCAGTCGACGGTGGCGCGCAGCAGCCGGCGGGTCTCGGGGTCGAAGTGCGCCGGGTCGTAGGTGCGGGGGTTGAACAGCAGCGGGTCGGCCATGGATGGTCGCCTTTCCGGCTCAGGGGTTGCGGATTGCGGATTGCGGATTGCGGATTGCGGTCTGCGGTCTGCGGTCTGCGGTCTGCGGTCTGCGGTCTGCGGTCTGCAGGGTGGTGGTCTGGGCGGGGCGCTCCGGGCGCTGTCCCGAACGCGGGTGCGGGGAGGGTGAGTTGCCCATCCGGCGCCCCTTCAGCACTGCGGGCGGAGTCGGTGGAGGGTGGCGAGTACGTCGTCGAGCCAGGCGAGCGTCATGCGTTCGTAGGCGATGCCGCCGCGCAGCACGACGTGCTGGAGTTCCTGACCGGCGTCGGGCGGTGCGGGGGCCTCGGGGCCGGTGAAGTCACGCCGCTCCCCCGCCAGATAGTGCGCGAGGCGGTCGGTGTGGATCTGATGGTGCCGATCGACCTCACGGATCAGTGCGGCGGGATCGTCGAAGGCCGCACCGCGGATCTTGACGGCGAGGTCGTGCCGGACGCTCTCGGGCTCGATCGGCTCATGCAGCCACTCGGAGAGCGCGGCGCGGCCGAGAGCGGCGACGGAGTACTCCTTCTTGTCCGGCCTGGCCTGCTGCGGCACCTCACGGACGTCGATCCAGGCGTCGCTCTCCATGCGCTTGAGGACGCGATAGATCTGCTGGTGGGTGGCGGTCCAGAAGTATCCGATGGACCGCTCGAACCGCCGGGCCAGCTCATAGCCGGAGCCCGGCTTCTCCAGCAGAGAGACAAGGATCGCGTGTTCGAGCGCCATACCCCGATCCTTCTATGCAACTTGTTGCATAGACAAGGGGCCTCGCCCGGGTGAGACACGGCTCACCAGCGCGCGCTCCCCGGCAACACCCTTTCGGGCAATGCTAGCAATCTAGATTGCTAGGGTGCTAGCATCCTCTCCGTGAGTGACGAAGAGGTGAAGCAGTTCAACGTGTACTTGCCGGTCGGGCTGATCAAGCAGGTCAAATATCACGCCATCGAGTCGGGCTCGTCCCTCTCGGCGCTGGTCGCAGCCGCCCTGCGTGCCTACCTCGACGACACCCATGGGCAGCGGCAGCAATCGTCTGAGAAGGAGACCTGACATGGCGACCGAAGGCATCGAGGCCGTGTTCCTGGAGACCCACAACTGGGGCAAGGCGGCGAAGTTCTTCCAGGCCCTGGGCTTCGCGCTGGAGTTCTCGACCGACCACAACTCCGGCCAACTCCGCAAGGGCGACGGCCCCTACGTGTTCATCGCCGAGGTCCCCGAGGACCGGGAGCCCCGGACGCAGATCGTGCTGAAGGTGCCCGACGCGGAGGCGTTCCGTCCCGATCCTGCCGTCGAGGTGGTCACGCCGTTCGAGGACACCCATTACGGGACCACGGAGATGACGGTCCGTGACCCCGACGGACGCCTGTGGAGCCTCCAGGCGCCGGCCAAAAACTGAGCGAGGAGAGGGAGACCGTGGCAGACGAGCAGAACGAGGTGCCGGACAGCACCGCGGTGCGGGTCGCCCTCTGGCGGGCGATGCATGTGCAGGTCGATCCGCCGCCCCATGTGTTCGAGGACGAGACCGGGCTGCAGCTGGCGGCCCCTGATGAGGGATGGCAGCGCCGCCCGGACATGGACCCGCGCAGCACCAGCGGGTTCCGGGCGGCCATTGTGGCCCGCGCCCGTTTCATCGAGGACCTGGTTGCGGAGCAGGTCGGCCACGGCATCACCCAGTACGTCGTCCTGGGGGCCGGGCTGGACACCTTTGCCCAGCGCAGGCCGGAGATCGCCGCCCGTCTACGGGTGTTCGAGATCGACCAGCCGGACACCCAGGCCTGGAAGCGCCAACGCCTGATCGATCTCGGTCATGGGATCCCCGACTGGCTGCGACTGGTGCCGGTCGACTTCGAGGCGGGCGGGGACTGGTGGGAGCAGCTGTCCGACGCCGGCTTCGATCCCGGCCGGCCGGCGGTCGTCGTCTGCACCGGCGTCACCATGTACCTCACCGAAGACGCCAACGCGGCGACCCTGCGCCGGCTCGCCGGACTCGCCCCCGGCTCGACGCTCGCCATGACGTTCATGCTGCCGACCGACCTCGTCGATGAGGCCGATCGCCCCGCACTTGAGGCGACCAAACCACGGGCGCAGGCAGCCGGAACGCCGTTCATCAGCTTCTACTCCCCGCAGGAGATGCTGGCACTGGCCCGCGACGCCGGCTTCAGGGACGCCCGGCACGTGTCGGGAAGCGTGCTTGCCGAACGCTATTTCGCCGATCGGACCGACGGCCTCCGCCCGTCAAGCGGAGAGGACCTACTGGTGGCCACCACCTGACGCGCTACGGCCACCACGTCTTCCGACATGGTGCGGGGATTTGGCGGCATGGCGCGGGGCCCGTTGGCGGAAGACGCCAACGGGCCCCGCAGGGTCAGTTGCTCAGCACTTCAGATCGAGGACGTGGATGCTCGGCAGGATGCCGTCGATCTTGTAACAGTGGTTCTTGTCGGCCTCTTTGATGTACAGCGGTGTGGAGCCGCCCGTCCAGTGCACCTTGACCGTGACCCCGGTTGCCTCCGGGGGGAAATACGCCTTCCAGCTGTCGCCCACCGGCCGGTAGTTGTGGCAGTAGTTCTTCTTCTCTATTCCCTCCGGGCCTTGCCACTCGTAGCAGGTGTCGATGAGAGTCGCCGCATTGTGGTCGAACTGGAGGTAGTTGTCCGAGGAGGCAGCGGCGGAGGGCGCCGTCAGTACCGCGCCGCTCAGGGCGAGGCCCAGGGCGGTAACACCGTAGGCCAGGGAACGCTTCGTGCTTCGCATGCTGGAGTTCACCTCTTGTGTCGATGGTCCGGACATGCCCTAGCAGGCCTTGTCGGTTCGCTTCGGGCCCCAGGTGTAACCGCTCAGCTCGTAGCAGTAGTTGCGGCTCAAGTCGGTGATCTGCGGCGACACATTGGCACCCGCTATTTGCCCGTCCACCGTCACCTCGACCTTGACGCCCTTGGCGTCATCGGGGATTTCCACCCGCCAGTCCGTGCCGATGGCCTTCCCCTTGTCACAGGAGTCCGGGGTCGTCGAGGACGTCCAGTGGTAGCAGGTTTCGGCGATGAACCAGCCGTTGTTGGTGAAGCTGATGTACTTGCCCGAGCCGGCAGCCGCGGCGGACGGTGCAGTCATCGCTCCGCCGGCCAGTGCGAGCCCCAGGGCGGCGGCACCGTAGGCCACCGACTTCTTTGCATTGCGCACAGAATTACCCTTCTTGGATATTGTGCGAAGAGGACCGGCGGCTCAGCGCCCGTTCATCAGGGTGGCGCCGCACGCGACCACGTCGGTGTCCGCCCGCGCTGACGTGTTGAGAGGCAATTCGGTGCGCAGACCGGTGATCTTCGCGCCGCCGAACTCACCCCCCTGGATGGTCACATCGGCGACAGCCTGTTCCATGTCATGGCCCATCTTCAGCATCCCCTTAGTCTCCGGCTTGATGGTGATCCTGATGTCACCGCTCTTCGACTCGGTGTTGGTTTCGCTGTACTGCGCGGAGGCGCCCACCTTCAGCACGTCCTTGACCAGGGTGACATCGACATTGGCGCCGACGTTCCATCCCCAGCTGAAGGTCTTCGTTCCGCTGAGCGTCTGGTTTATCTCCGCGGCCCCTGGAGTGCAGTTCTGAATAGGACCGACGCCCATACCGGCGTTGTCCACGTCGAACCACTTTGTTACCTGCTTGGATTCCGTGGTCGTCGATGTGCACGACACCTGACTGCCACCGCACTGTGCCAGTGCGCGCTTGACTTCTTCCGCGGAGTCCACCTTGTAACCGTTGTCGTAAGTGACGGAGGGGCTCCCGCCCTCCAGCCACTTGTCGGTGTGGCCATTGACATCGGTCAGGCCGGAGCCCTGCGCGGCCAGTGCGTTGGGCGCAGCCAGGGCAAGCGCGATGCCGGCGGCACCGAGTGCGAGACCCACTCGGGATGCAGTGGTGGAAATCAACGTTTTCCTCATTCTGTTACTGGCGGAAACCGATTCGGCGGAGAGTGCTGTGGCGACGCTCCCCATTTTGTCTGCGTTCAGCAGCCCGTTTCCTCGATCTTCGGCCGGTCGACGGCGCCGGTCAGCGTGTAGCAGTAGTTTCTGTTGGTGTCGCTCACCGAGGTGGTGTCCACCGTGGCGTAGTCCACGATGCTGGTACTGAGGTCGATCTTGGCGCCGGTCGCTTCCGCGGGGAAATACGCCCTCCAGGTATCGCCTACCGGCCGGACCTTGTGGCAGTAGTTCTTACCCTCGGCGTCACGCCACTTGTAGCAGGTGTTGGCGAGGAAGGCGCCGCTGTTGGTGATCTGGATGTAGTTGTCGGATCCCGCATAAGCGGCGGGAGCGGAGAGTACGGTGGAGAAACACGCGGCACCCACCGCAAGCAGACCGAATACGGCCCGATGATTGACCTGCACGGTTACTACTCCCTCTGGCACTGTCTGGCGGCGTCCGAAGAATTCGACGCCGTAAGACATGAGTAAGTCATGAGAGGGACGGCGAATCAATTGATTCCGGCTAAGACTTCGGTACCCGGAGGCCGCCCCTCGGGACAACCACGAGGAATGCCGGAAGAAAACAGGAACCACGGCTTCGGACCACGAGGGCCCACAGCTCACTGTCCCCGCGGACCACAGGACCGGTGGCGGCCCGTGGACATACCGAAAGCCCCTCATCGGAGGATGAGGGGCTTTCCCCAGTCGGTCGCGGTGCGGGCTCCAGGACCGGGCGGTAGGACCGGCGGTAGCAGCGGTAGCAGCGGTAGGACCGCGCCTGTTGGGCAGGGGCGTCTGCCGGCCCGCCCTCAGGAGGCTGTCGGGTCACTCCCCGGGTGGGACCGGTCCGCATGGGCCATCGCGGCCGCCAGGTGCGGGCGCCCGGTGATGCCGAGCTTGCGGTAGGCGCCGGTGAGGTGGGTTTCCACCGTCCGCAGCGAAACGACGAGAAGTTCGGCGATCTGCTTGTTGCTGAATCCCCGGACTGCCAGTGTGCAGACGCGCTCCTCCCCTGCGGTGAGCACCCGGATTCCCCGCCCCCCGGATCTGGCGACGCGCCCGCCCGCGAGGTGCAATTGCTCGCCCATCCGCGTGGCAAGCATCGTGGCACCACACCTGACGGCAAGGTCCAGGCCTTGGCGCAGTGCCCTGCGGGCGCCACGCTTGTCATCGCGGCGCATTAAGGCCACCCCGAAGTCGTGCAAGGTGCGGGCGAGTTCGAGGCGTGCGGGGGTGGGGCCGAGGACGGTCACGGCTTCGGCCAGCAGGTCGAGCCCCTGGGGTCCGTTCGCCGCCGTTCCCGCCGCCCGCAGCGCCGCCCCGAGGGCCCGTGGGATCTGGCAGCGGCGGGCGAGGTCCAGCTCCTGCTCGACCAGTGCATGGGCCGAGTCGGTCTCCCCCAGGGCGAGATGGACCGCCACGGCGCGGGAGCGCCACGGAGACATCGCCGGGCTGACCGTCCCCGCCGCCTCCCAGTGGTGACCGCACTCGCGGAGCAGGGAAAGCCCCGTACGCAGATCGCCCTGAGCGATCCGCAGTCCGGCCAGGCTCATGAGGAACCGGGGCCGTTCCCACGCCACTTCGGGCTGCCCCGCCACGGAATGGGCGCCCGCGACCTTCTCGGCGGCCTCGACCCGGCCCTGTGCGAGAAGGGCGTCGATCCTGATCGTGTCCAGGGTCAAGGCGTACGGCAGGCTCCCGGTAGGGGGAGCCTGGTCCACGGCGTCCTGAGCTGTGCCGAGGGCTTCGGTGACATCCCCGCGGCGCAGCGCCAGCACAGCCCGGTAGACGGTCAGCGAGGAGACCAGCAGTTCCATGCCCCGGCCCGAGATCTCCTGTGCCAGATGGCGGTTGAGCCGATCGGCCGTATCGAGCTCGTCGAGGTAGAGCAGCGTCTGGGCGACGAAGTAGTGCAGCGGGAACAGGTCATGGGAGAACGCCGGCAGATTGACGGACGCCCGCTCGATGAGACCGACGACGTACGGGGCGGGCAGGGCTGCCTGCAGGGCGCGGAAGGCGCGGATCGCTAGCAGTTGGCGTTCCCCCGCGGTGCAGTCGGCCAGGTCGTTGTCCGTGCCGGGGGGCAGCAGCGGGGCCGGGCGTCTGACGGACGGCCGCTCGAACTCCATCCACGAGCGCAGCGCACTCATCCGCAGCGTCAGTTCGCGATCGGCGGCCCCGGAGTCCGCCGTGCGCCGGTCGCACAGCGCCGCGATCTTCCGGTCCACATTCGACAGGTCCGTACGGGAGCCGCGGGAGAGGAGCAGCGAGTAGGCGAGCACCCCCAGGGCGTCACTGCGGGCCGCCTCGTCGGTCAGCCCTTCGAGCGCGCCGGTGACGCAGGAGATGGCCAGCGCGGCGTCGTAATAGCTGGCCGCGGTGCCCACTTCCAGGAGCACGCGGGCACGCTCGGCCTCGTCCAGCGGCTGGTTCAGGGCGGCACGCAGATAGGTCACGGCCGTTTCCGGTGCGCCGCGGCGCAGTGCCTCCGTGGCTGCCCTGCGCAGCGCCGGCAGGACCCACGACCCGTGGACCGGGCCGGCCGCCAGCAGATGGGCCGCGACCTCCTCATCAGGGCGTCCGCTCAGACAGGACACCTGGGCCGCCCGCGCATGGCCGACGCCGAGCTCCTCGGGAGACAGCGTGGCCAGCACGGTGTCGCGGACGACGGGATGGGTGAAGTGCGGCTCACCGTCGGCCCGCAGCAGGCCGAGCGACCGCAGCTCCTCGGCCGCCGACTGCACCACGGCCCGCCCGGTCCCGCAGTACGCGGCGAGCAGCTCCGGCGGCTTGCGGTCGCCCAGGAAGGCCAGCGCCCGCGCCAGCGCCACGACCTCGTCGGACGCCTGGCACAGCCGGTGCGAGATCTCCCCGCCGAGCGTGGACAGCAGGACCGTGGGGATCCGGTCCCGGAACTCCGTCGTCGGCTGCACGCCGCTGCGCTGTGCCTGGTGGAGCAGGGCGCGGACGAACAGCGGGTGCCCGCCGGTCGCGGCGTGACAGGCGGCGCAGAAGGCCGGGTCGGGCTCCTGCGCGCCCCATACCGTCCGCACCAGCTGTCGCACGCCGTCCACGTCCAGCGGCTCCATGACGAGGGTGTGGCAGTTCGCGGGCCGGACGAGCTCGGCGAACAGCGGATCGAGTCTTCTGACCTCGGCGCTCCGGGTGGTCACGGCGATCAGCACGGGGTGGCTGTCCGCCCGCCCGACGAAATGGACCAGCCAGCGCAGTGACGGCTGATCGATCCACTGCAGGGCGTCCACCGCCAGGAGCAGGGGCCGCCGGCGGGACAGCCGGGAGACCAGTGCGTCGAGTTCCCGCAGCGTTGCGGCGGTCACATTGGCGGACTCCGGGGGCGGATCCGTGACAGCGGCATCGTCCAGGGCCCGCAGCGTGGCCGCCGCGGACCCTTCCAGAAGGCGTGCCCGGTCGGTTTCGGAGGCTGCCGCCAGCAGCGGCTTGAACAGCTGCCGGACGGCACCGAAGGCGAATTCGCGCTCAAGGGGGTGGCAGCGGGCCCGCAGCACACGGAACTGCTCGTTACGCTCCCACCAGGTGCTCAGCAGGGACGATTTACCGATGCCGGCCGACCCTTCGAGCTGTACGACCCGAGGACCGCCGGACAACACGTCGGCTGCCACGGCGTCCATGGCAGCGAGTTCGCGTTCGCGCCCCACCAACGGCCAGTCGTCACCGCACGCATCGCGGGAATGTGCGAACGTCACCAGTTGCTCAACTCTCATCGTTCTCGTCTGGCCTGCGAGACGAGCCGACGACCATCACGGTTGCCTGAACCGGTCGCCCAGATTCCGCCCACGGCCCGCGCCTGACGACCGGCGCGCGGACCGGCGCCTGCCGTCGCCCCCCCGGTGCCGCATGCAACCATGCCGCAACCTTGCAGGGAGTTCACTGGACCGCCGCCCCCAGGCGGCTCGGTGGGCAGGATCCCGGCGGGTTCCGGGCGGCCTGCCCGCCCTGCCGAACTACCTCTGTTTCCGCTGGTCAGCAGCGGAATGGTCAGGAGAGGACCGACACATGTACCCACCGGGGACCACGAACCTGCCGGTCAGCCGCTCCACGAAGAAGCCGGGCGGCTTCTGATGGGCGGCGGCGACGGGTGGGAGACGGCCGCCAGGGACGCCGCGGCCCCGGCGGGCGCTGCGCGTATCGCGCTCACCGCGGCGGCGACCGAACTGCTGCGTCTGCTGCGGGAGCAGCACGGCCCGCTGATGTTCCACCAGTCCGGCGGCTGCTGCGACGGCAGCGCCCCCATGTGCTACCCGGCAGGGGATTTCCGTACGGGATCGTCGGATGTGCTGCTGGCCCGGCTGGACGTGGCGGGCGTGCAGGAGCAGGTGGGCTTCTGGATGTCGGCGGACCAGTTCGAGCGCTGGCAGCACACGCATCTGACGGTGGACGTCGTACCGGGGCGGGGCAGTGGCTTCTCGCTGGAGGCGCCGGAGGGGGTGCGCTTCCTGATCCGCTCGCGGCTGTTCACCGAGGAGGAACGCGCGGGGCTCGGCGGCTGAAGCGGTGCGAGCGGGCGGCTGAGCGGCCGGGAGGTGCCGGGAGCGCGCCGGGAAGGAACAGAGTGAGGCCCCACGCACGGGGGAGAGCGTGGGGCCTCACTCTTAGAAACGGGTGAGCGGCGGTTCAGGTTCCCTCACGGTGGAGATTTCGCAAGAAATCTTGTGCGGCCGGGCGTGGTCCGGTCCGCCTCACCGTTCAGGCCTCGCCCTGCACCAGCCGTTCCAGCAGCTCCTGGAAGTCCGCATCCGCCACCACCCGCAGCCCGTCACCGTCCGGCTCGCTCAGCGGGGTCATCACGCCCCGGCGCCACCAGAACACCCTGGGGCTGATGGCGCCCGCCGCGTCCTCGTGGCCGGCCGCCGCGAACTGTGCCATGGCCTGCAGCGCCGGGATGACCTGAGCGTCGTGGATACGGTGGAACGCCAGCTGGTGCCGGAAGGGCAGGGCGACCAGCGCACCGTCCGGTGTGAGCTCGGTGCCCATGATCCGCTGCACCAGTTCGTCCAGCACCAGGACCCGGCTCGCGGTGAAGAACGAGTCGCCGAGCAGCACCTCGAACGCCGAACCGTCGCCGCGCCGCACCGTTTCATGTCCTTCGACCGGCAGCGCACGCAGATTGTTCATCGCCCGGATCCGCAGCTCGGCCACGTCCCCGAAATCGGTCAGGGAGTCCTCGCTGAGCATCTGCACCGCCTCGGGCAGATCAAGGGCGAGCACTTCCCGCAGCCCCGGCGCCGGGGCGCGCCCGTAGCGGAAGGAGTCCGAGGCGGGCAGCGTCTCCTGGGCGACCACACGGGGGTACAGACAGGCCCGGATCTCGTCCTCGCTGAGGATCTCCAGCGGCTGCGGGCCGTCCATCGTACGGAGCACCTTGCCGACGTGGTCCCGGATCAGCGCGGGCCAGCTGCGCTCACCGCGCCGGTCGCGGTGGCACACCGCCGCGAGGTTGCCGAGGCCGAACTGCCGGCCCGCGGAGTCGGTGACCACGCCCGCGTACGCGGTGACTTCGAGCCCCTGCTCCGCGAAGGCCTGCCGGACCTGTGATCTGAAGACACCGCCCTCACGCTCGGAGAAGAAGCTGAACTCCCCGTCACGTGCCAGGTCGCGGGAATCCCGCTTCGGTCCTCGGCGGAACAGGCCCATCTCTTCCTCCCGGCAGCGGCCACGCACAACGGCCATGAATGGGCCGATCGTAACGGGTGCGCCGCCGGGCTCGCCGCCCTGCTTGCCGCCGCTCACGGCGGTGACCGGCGCAGGGAGACGAGGCGGCGGGGACGGGAGGGAAAGAGGGGACGAGGGAGGGTCGGGAAGGGACGGAAGGTCAGCCGCCGATCGTGACGTCGATGCAGGCATAGAAGGCATTCGCGGTGTCGGCGATGTTCCAGACCGCGAGGATCTTCTGCTTGCCGGTGATGCCACCGAAGTTGACGGTGTGCGAGACCGTCGCCGGCGGCTGTGCACCTCCGTCGTTGAATTCGGCGACCTTCTTCCCGCCGGCGAAGTACTGCCAGGTGCTGGTCGAATGACGGGCGGTCAGCCGCCAGTTGAAGGTCTGGGAGCTGCCGATCGGGGTGGCCTTCCAGCCCTTGCTGTCGTCGTCGAGTTCGGCGAACTGACTGTTTCCCCCACTACAGCTGGTCAGCCCCTTGGGGCCCTCGACGCTCTGCGGCTCCCACTTGATGGGACCGCACTCGACGGTGCCCGCGGCGCACTGCGCCTGTCTGCTGGGCGGCGAGGACACATAGCCGTGCGCACTCGCCGGGCTGACCGGCAGGGTGACGACGAGCAGCGGGGCGATTCCCGCACCGAGGGCAAGGGCCAGCCTTCCTTTCCTGTGCATGTCAACCCTTTCGCGAGGGAGGCCGCCACGCGAGAACGGGGGACTCGACGCCGCCGCGGCGCCGCACGTCCGCCCGGAGGAAGCCTCGTTGAGTGTGGGGTGGGTGACGCGAGGGTGTACACCGATTGGTCTAGACTTTACTCGCTGACCGCGTACGGTCAAGGGGCGCGGCAGGGCATTGCCGAGCCGGACGCGAGCGTCGCGGAAGCCGTGCACGCCCGGCCCCTTTAGACCCCAACCTGCCTTGACTGCGCCATTCTTGACGTCGTGTCAGGCATCCAGCGACCGGCCATCCAGCGACAGCTGACTGCCTGCCTCCCATGCGCCCCGGTCAGTGAGCCGAGGGGGCGCCGGCGGGTGCGCTGGAGGCCCGTACGACCAGGTGTGGTGCGAGGCGGACCGTGCGCCGCGGTCCGGGCTGTCCGGCGAGCGGCCGGTGGCTCAGCAGGCGGGCGGCCTCGGCGGCCAGTTCGCCGACCGGCTGGCGGACGGTGGTCAGCGCCGGGTCGGCGAGACCGGCGAGCGGAATGTCGTCGAAGCCGGTGACGGCGACCTCGCCCGGTACGTCCGCACCGAGCTGCCGCAGACGTTGCAGCGCACCGGCCGCAATGAGGTCATTGGCGCAGATCATGGCGTCCGGCCGGGACGGCCAGACGCGGTCGACGGCGGCGCGTCCCCACTCCACCGAGAAGTCGCCGAGTTCGATGCGCCCCGGGGCCGCGGGATCCAGCGCCGCGGCTCCCGTCTCGTATGCCGCGCGCCGCTCCACCGCCGCCGACGCGGTCCCGGCGGCACCCACGAAGCAGGGACGGCGGCGACCGGTGGCGGCCAGATGATCGAGTACCAGGGCCATACCGGCCGCGTTGTCGACGGCTACGGAGTCCGCGACGCCGGGGCCGCAGCCGCGGTCGAGCAGCACCAGCGGCACCTGGGCGGCCGCACTTGCCACCGCCTCCCGGCTGCGCCGCTCATCGACGGGTATCAGCAGCAGCGCGTCGACCTGTCGCCCCAGGAACGCGCCGATCCGGGCCGCCTCGGTCACCGGGTCGTCGTCGCAGTCGGCGAGCAGCACGGCCCGCCCCGCGGCGTGCAGCGCATGCTCCAGCTCCCGGACGAGGGAGGGGAAGAACGGGTTGGTGATCTGCGGCAGGACGAGTCCGACGGTGCCGGTGGAGCGGCTGCGCAGGGCACGGGCCACCTGGTTGGGCCGGTAGCCCAGCCGCTCGGCCGCCTCGCGTACGGTACGGGCGGTCTCGACGCCGACCGGACGGGTACCGGCCAGCACGCGGGAGACCGTGGCAATGGAGCAGCCCGACGCCAGCGCGACATCCTTCAACGTGACTTCGGCCACCGTCTCCCGGCTCCCTCCGCTCGGTCCGCCCGAACCGGAGGGAGCATACGCCCCCTTGCATGCCTGGCAAACGTTGTCCCGTGAGAGGTGGATCTCCCCGTCACACCGGCCGTACTTCGTCCCGAAAGCACCCGGTAGGGCAGAGATTGAACCGTTGACAACCGGCAGGTCCATGGGTCAAGTTTCCGGAGAACGTTTTCCCATGCTGCTCGCTCGTCGCTGACTTCCCGCCCGGGCTCGCCATGGGCGACCGCCGGGCGCGCGGTGCGCCGGAGCCCATACCGGCCCGCACCCACCACCTTCGGGACCACATTTCCGAGCAGCAGAGCAAAGGGGCTCTTCCGTTGGCCAGAAAGATCATCCTCGACTGCGACCCGGGGCATGACGATGCGATCGCCATGCTCCTGGCACATGGCAATCCCGACGTCGAGCTGGTCGCCGTGACGACCGTGGTCGGGAACCAGACGCTGGAGAAGGTGACCCGCAACGCCCTGTCCGTGGCGCGGATCGCCGGGATCACGGGCGTGCCCTTTGCCGCCGGCTGCCCGCGTCCGCTGGTCCGGGCCATCGAGACGGCGCCGGACATCCACGGCGAGACCGGTCTCGACGGCCCCGAGCTGCCCGAGCCGGCCATCGAGCTGGACCGCCGGCACGCGGTGGACCTGATCATCGACACGGTGATGTCCCACGAGCCCGGTGAGATCACCATCGTCCCGACCGCGGGCCTGACGAACATCGCGCTGGCCGTGCGCAAGGAGCCGCGGATCGCCGAGCGGGTCCGTGAGGTCGTCCTGATGGGCGGCGGCTACCACGAGGGCAACTGGAGCGCGGTCGCCGAGTTCAACATCATCATCGACCCCGAGGCCGCGCACATCGTCTTCAACGAGCGCTGGCCGGTCACCATGGTCGGCCTCGATCTGACGCACCAGGCGCTGGCGACCCCCGAGGTCGATGCGAAGATCACCGCGGTCGGCACCCGCCCCGCCCGGTTCGTCGGTGAGCTGCTGGACTTCTTCCGCGAGGCCTACCGCGAGAACCAGGGCTTCGAGCACCCTCCGGTGCACGACCCGTGCGCGGTCGCCTACGTGATCGACCCGGACGTGATGACCGTACGCAAGGCCCCGGTCGACATCGAGCTGCGCGGCGCGCTGACGGCCGGGATGACCGTCACGGACTTCCGGGCGCCCGCCCCGGACGACTGCACCACCCAGGTCGCGGTCACGCTCGACCACGAGCGGTTCTGGAATCTCGTCGTGGACGCGCTCGAGCGGATCGGCGACGTCGAGGCATGAACGTTTCCACCGAGGTGAGCACCTCCACCGGCCGGCGCCCCGTCGAGGGGACCGGCGGCGGGTCCGGAGTCCGCATAGGCGTGCTGGTGGCCGCGCTGCTCGCCGCCTGTTTCGCCTTCCAGCTCAACGCCAGCATGCTCAGCCCCGCGCTGAAGAACATCGAGGACACCCTCGGGGCCAGCTCCGCGGAGATCGGCCTCACGCAGACCGCGTTCTTCACCTCGGCGGCGCTGTTCTCGCTCTTTCTCCCGCGGCTGGGCGATGTCATCGGGCGCCGCCGGGTGCTGGCCGGGATGCTCGGCCTGATGGTCGTCGGCTGCGTCGTCGCCGCGCTGGCGACCAGCGTGCCGATGCTGTTCGCCGGCCGCATCATCCAGGGTGTCTGCGGTCCGGTCGTCCCGCTGTGTCTGATCATGCTGCGGGTGGAGGTGCGGGAGCCGAAGCGGTACGGCACCCTGCTCGGCGTGATCACCGCCGTCAACGGCGGTATCGCCGGTGTCGACTCCCTCGCGGGCGGCTACCTGGCCGACCGCCACGGCTTCCAGTCGGTGTTCTGGGCGATGGCGGTCGTCGCCGCCCTGGCCACCGTCCTGGTCGCCACCCTGACCCCCGAGTCGAAGGCGCCCGCCGCGACCCGGATGGACTGGCCCGGAGTGGCACTGCTCGTGATCTCGGTCGGCTCGCTGCTGACCGCACTCAACGAGGCGGGCAAACTGGCCGCCGCCGACTGGCCGCTGATCGCCGTCCTGCTCGTGACGGCTGCGGCCGCCTTCGCCCTGTTCTGGCGGACCGAGAACCGCAGCGCGCACCCGCTGGTCGCCACCCGGCACCTCAAGCAGCGTGCGACCTGGGCGACCCTGCTGACCACCGTGCTCACCATGACCGGTGTGTTCGCCGTCATGAACGGGCTGATCCCGGCCTTCGCCCAGGACGCACAGGCCGGTCTCGGGATGAGCGCCGAGCAGTCCGCGTGGTGGACGCTGTCGCCGTACGCGCTCGCCGGACTGGCCATGGGCCCGCTGGCCGGCCGCCTCGCCGCGACCTTCGGCTACGGCCGCATCCTGCGGTTCGGCCTGGTCGGTTCGGTGGCGACGGTCGCCCTGATGCTGCTCACGATGCACAGCCAGTCGCAGATCCTGCTGCTGGTGACGTCCATCCTGGTGGGCATCGCCTACGCGGGCGTGGCGAACATCGTCCTCAACGGGCTGGGTATCGTCCTGTCCCCCAGCGAGAACCCGGGCTTCCTGCCCGGTCTGAACGCGGGCGCCTTCAACCTCGGCGCGGGACTCAGCTTTGCGCTCCTGTACGCGGTCAAGACCGCCGCGTCACCGGCGGATCCGTCGTCGTCGGGCGGCTACACCGCCGGCATGATCGCGGGCGTGGTCATCCTGGCCGCGGCCATTGCGACGTCCTTCCTGATCCCGAAGCCGGTGGCGGCCGAAGCGCAGAGCTGAGGCACCGCCGTACGCAACGGACCGCCCGCCGACCGGTTTTCCCGGCCGGCGGGCGGTCCGTTGCGGTGTCCGCCGGCAAGGGTGTCCGCGCCCGCGTCAGTGGTGTCCGCGCGCCGTGTCCGAGGCCCCGCCGAAGAGCCGGGCCACGGCCCGGAACGGCAGGGTGACGACGGTGGCGATGGCACCGCCGATCGACCTGAGAACATCTGCGATCGCCTGCAACATGACTGAACCTCCGTCATGGCCGTCCGGCACCACACCTCATGGGTCGCCGTTCGGCCGGGTCGATGGGCCGGGAGCGCCTGCCGGGGCGGCAGGTCACCCGGGTGCCGCTTCGTCCGTCCAGCGCAGGATGGCGCCGAGCCCGCCGGACGGTGCTCGCTCGGGGTCACGGACCACCACGATGTCGGCGCCGCTCGCGGCCGCCGACCGCACCAGTGCGTCGTCCGCCCGGGCGGCTGCCGGACGGGTCTCGCCGAGGTGCGGCAACTCCGTTCCCCGTACGCCGAGTTGATCGGCTTTGGAACCCACCCAGACCTGCCGGGCGATGTCCGAGCCGTGCGGGCTGACCAGCAAGGTGTCGATCCGGTGTTCCCGGGCTGCTTCGACCAGGGCGGGGATGCCGGCCGCGGCGTGCGGGGCGCTCTTGCCTCCCGGCCCCGCACCGGTGCGGAAGCGGTCCGCCACCTGCGCGATGTGCTCACGTTCCTGAACTGCCCTGACCTGGGCGATGTCCCGGTTCACCAGCGTACTCTCGGCGCCGGGTGCCCGCCCGCCGTGTTCGCTCTCGTAGGTGAGGGCGCGCAGCGGTTCGGGCAGCTTGTCGTGCACCAGGTGGCGTTCGCGGGCGTCGCCGATCAGGACGATGGCCTCGGCGCCACACTCCTCGAACGCCTTGCGCGCCGCGTCGGCGATCTCACCCGCGTTGTGTTCCCAGGTGTTCTCCACCTTGGCGCGGAAGTGCCCTTCGGACCAGTCGCCCGAGGCGGTGCGGTGGAGGGGCCAGTCGGCGCCGCTGACCTGACCGGCGTCCACGGTGCCCCGTTCGCCGAGTACGGCGAAGTCCGCGCCCGCCCGGTCCAGACGGACCACGAGGCAGACCGGGTCGTCGCCGACCGCGGCCAGGAAGGGCGTCACTCTGGGCACCGGCCCCCAGGCCGCGAACGGGGTGGCCGGGGGCCCGGGGAGCGGGGTGTCGAGCACGATCACCCCGTGGGCGGCGAACAGCACCCGCCCGGAGTGCTCCCCGGGATCGCCTTCGTGCCGCGTGAGCAGTGCTTCGTGCACCGCACCGCAGGTGGCCTCGTCCGCGCCGAGCGCGAACAACTGCGCCGTGGTGGCGCTCGCCGTCAACTCTTGCTGTTTTGCGGCGTCCTCGGTGCTGTGCGAGATATCGGCGTAGACGGATGCCCAGGGGCCTGGCCGGTCGATGACCGGTTGCAGGAGCGAGAGTCGCATGGCGCTGCCTCCTTGGCTTCCTCGGATTCCGTGGATTCTCCCGTTGTGCGGTCGGCTGTCATCGGTGTGCGGTGGGCTGCCTTACGAATTCCCGTTCCCGAAAGGCGTATGCATCAAGGACAAATGCGTCTGCCATTACGTTCCGTGGCTGTCCGCGCGATTTCCGTGTGCATGGTTGAACATGGTTGAAACAGTGCCGCCGGGTTGTTAGGGCTGGGGGACCAGGGAAACTGGGAGTAACGCGACGGGTCTTATGACTCGTGGAGCCGGAGGCAGCCATGGTCATGGAACACGGAACGGACAAGACCGGCCCCGCCCGGGACGACATGATGAAGAAGCAACTACGGGGGCAATTGACCGCGGAGCGCTCCCTGCGGACGGATGAGGAGCATGAACTCCAGCCGGCGGGCGAGGACCAGCCGGTGGCGGCGTGGTCCCCCGAGAGCGACTTCCGGGGCGGCACACCGAGCGGAATGACCGAGCAGGATGTCGGGCTGCGCTCCGAACTCGCCCAGCACCTCGGTCGGAGCCTGTACCCGGCCGACAAAATGGCGATCATCGAGACCCTTCGGCGCAACAACGCACCGGACCGGCTGGTCACCATGGCCGAGCGGCTGCCCGCACACGAGCGGTTCGGCAATGTGCAGAGCATCGCCGAGGCCGTCGGGATCGCGACGGAACACCGGCGCGCCTGAGGCCGGGGCCGGTCCGCCCGTCCTGGCGCTGCCGGGAGCCACCAGGTGGCGGACAATTGGCTGTAGACGCACCTGCCGCACCCCGCGGCCGGGCAAATGGACGGGAAGAGGGAGGGCGGTCATGTCCGACGACTCGATGGGCGACGAGGTCTACCAGCCGCCCAGATCCGATCCCCAGGACAACCCCAACGACCTCGACATGGAGGACGCCCTGGACGAGCCGGATCTCGACGAGACGCTGGACACGGGCTATTCGCCGCCCGAGAGGCCCTTCGTGGTGAACCACGAGGGAACCACCGCACGGGAGCTGCACGACCGCGAATCGCTCGAACACCGGCTATCGGTGGAGGTGCCGGACGTCTGCGCACCCGACGGCGACGGGATCGGCGATCTGCCGGGCGGGGTGGGGGAACCGACCGACCTCGAATGCGGCGAAGAGCGGGCCGGCCGGCTCGTGGGCTCCGACGAGGGGTTCTGGCGCGGTGGCAGCAATGACATCGCCGCCCGGGACGTCGGGATCGACGGCGGCGCCGCGTCGGCGGAGGAGGCGGCGGTGCATATCGCCCGGGACAACGCGGGGGACGGAGACCGGGAGGTCTAGACCCTGTCGTCACCGCTCGCCCGGGTCCGTCAGTCCGTCCTTGGCGCCCATGCGGCCCGCCTGCCCTTCGTGCCGATGGCCGCATCTCGCACTGTCGCGCGGGGCGGCCGGCGACGCAGGTGCGGTGTGGCCACCGGGCGCCTGCCGGCCTCGCGTCCGCGCGGGACCCGGCCTGCACAGTCCTCCCCCAGCGTGCCGCCAAGGGGCCGGCACCCGCAGAATGAGAGGAGAGGCATGTGTACCCGGCCGTACACCGGTTAGCCGGCAGAACACCACGGTGTGCCCGCGCCGGCCGTCGGCCCGCACCCGACCGTGACGGCCGTGCGGCCCGGCGCTTGAGCACTCTCCTCGACTCGACAGGCAGGAGTCCATGTGAACCGCCGTCGTCCTCGGATCGTGATCGTCGGAGCCGGCTTCGCCGGTTACGAATGTGCCCGCACGCTCTCCCGGCAGGCCAAAGGGGCCGCCGAGATCGTGCTCATCAACCCCCACGACTACTTTCTGTATGTGCCGCTGCTGCCGGAAGTGGCGGCCGGAATTCTGGAACCCCGCCGGATCTCGGTATCGCTCACCGGGACGCTGCCGGGCGTCCGGCTCGTCCTCGGCGAGGTCCATGACGTGGACTTCGATGCCCGCCGGGTGGACTACACCGACCCCGAGGACCGGGACGGCTCGCTGTCCTACGACCGGCTGGTACTGACCGTCGGCAGCGTCAGCAAACTGCTGCCCGTCCCGGGCGTCGCCGAGCATGCCCACGGCTTCCGCGGTATACCCGAAGCGCTGTACCTCCGCGACCACATCACCCGTCAGATCGAACTGGCCGCTGCGGCCGAGGACCCGGCCGAACGCGCCGCCAGGACCACCTTTGTCGTCGTGGGCGCCGGCTACACCGGTACCGAAGTCACCGCTCACGGCGTGCAGTTCACCGACTCCCTGGTCCGGCAGAACCCCCGGTTGCAGGACGGTCCACGCCCCCGCTGGCTGCTGCTGGACCTCGCCGACCGGCTGCTGCCCGAGCTCGACGAGCGGCTGTCGCGCACCGCCGACCGGGTACTGCGTGCCCGCGGCGTCGAGGTCCGTACCCGTACCTCCGTCAAGGAAGCGACCATGGACGGGGTGCTGCTCGACGACGGCGAGTTCGTCAGCAGCCGCTCCCTGATCTGGTGTGTGGGCGTACGGCCCGATCCGCTGGTCTCCGCACTGGGGCTGCCCACCGACAAGGGGCGGCTGTGCGTCGACGAGTTCCTGGGAGTGCCCGGCCGGCCGGAGGTGTTCGCCTGTGGTGACGCCGCGGCCGTTCCTGATCTGACCCGCCCCGGCGAGACGACACCGATGACCGCCCAGCACGCCCAGCGGCAGGGCAAGGTCGCGGCGCACAATGTGGCGGCGTCCTGCGGGCAGGGCAGCCCGCGCGCCTACGAACACCATGACCTGGGCTTCATGGTGGATCTGGGCGGAATCCAGGCCGCGGCGAACCCGCTGCACGTTCCGCTGTCCGGCCCGCTCGCCAGTGTGGTCACCCGCGGTTACCACCTGATGGCGATGCCGGGCAACCGTATCCGGGTGGCCACCGACTGGCTCCTGGACGCGGTGCTGCCGCGCCAGGCCGTCCAGCTGGGCCTGGTCCGCTCCTGGTCGGTGCCGCTGGACACCGAAACCCCCGAAGTGGCCCGGGTGCCGAACGGCAGGCCGGAACGGGCGTGAAAGCCGGAGGCGTGAGAGCCGGACCGGCGGACCGTTCCACAGCACCGGGTCTGCGCGCCACGGCGCTGCCGCTCCCGGCAAGCCGACAGCGCTCGTCCCCCCGGCGCGGACGGCACGGCGCCCGCGCACTGACCCGCCGCACGAACAGTGCCCGCCGTGCCGTTACACCACCGAACGGTGCCCGCCGTGCCGTTACACCACCCGCTCCGGTTCTTCCTCCTCGTCGGGGAGCCGCACATCGCTGACCGCGATATTGACCTCCACGACTTCGAGGCCGGTCATCCGCTCCACCGCGGAAATCACGTTCTCCCGCACCGCCTTCCCCACGTCGGGGATGACCTCGCCGTACTGGACGACGATGTCCAGGTCCAACGCCGCCTGTTTCTCGCCGACTTCGACCTTGACGCCGTGCGTGGTGGTCGTTCCTCCCCCGGGTACGCGTTTGCGCAGGGCTCCCACCGACCGCGAGAGCCCGCTGCCCAGGGCATGAACGCCTTCCACATCGCCGGCGGTCAGAAAGGCGATCTTCGCGACCACACCGTCGGCAATGGTCGTCCGCCCCAGGTCCCCGGTTTTCCGCGACCCGCGCTCTGCGAACTCGGTCATTGCGCATCACCCCAGTGCTCCATCGAGGGGAAGTCTTCGGCCCTCTCTTCACGCTATGGCCGTACGGGTGACGCTGCCTCCCGAAGCGGGCCGCGGCGGCTGCGGGCGGCCGGCCCGGCACCCGCCCCGCTTTTGCCGGTACAGCAAGGAACGTTGTCAATTCGGCGTGCCCGTCGGAACATCCCGGCAAGGGCGGTACGCACGGAAGCGGCGGTACCGCACCTGGCCCTTGAGCACGGACCGAGGAGGACACTCATGGCCCATGACGTCACCGTCCCGGACGAGGAATTCTGGGACGCCCGCTACGCGCAGAGCGACCGGATGTGGAGCGGCCGCCCCAACGCCGCCCTGGTCCGGGAGGCCGGCGACCTCGCCCCGGGCAGGGCCCTGGAGCTGGGGTGCGGGGAAGGAGCGGACGCCATCTGGCTCGCCGGGCAAGGGTGGGATGTCACCGCTGTCGACATCTCCCGTGTCGCCCTCGACCGGGCGGCCGAGCACGCGGCAGCGGCAGCGGTCGCCGACCGCATCACCTGGCAGCAACACGACCTCGGGGCGACGTTCCCCGCCGGTACCTTCGATCTCGTCACGGCCCAATTCCTGCATTCCCACAGCGATATGCCGCGCGAGGACATCCTGCGGAAGGCCGCCGGTGCGGTCGCTCCCGGCGGGGTGCTGCTCATCGTCGGACATGCGGGAATCCACGCCTGGGAACCCGACTCCGACGTACGGCTCCCCACTCCGGACGAAGTCGTCGAGGCACTCGGCCTCCCGGACGGACAGTGGGACCTGCTGCGCTGCGAGGAACACCCGAGCTTCCGGACCGGCCACGACGGGACGCCGGACCCCCGCACCGACAACACCGTGAAGCTCCGCCGCCGGACCGCCTGACGACCGCCGCAACCGGCCCCTGGTGAACGGAATCCCGCCAGCCCGCCGCCCGGAATCTCCAAGTCCCGTGTGATTGTGGGGTGTTGACCACAGCCGGGGCCCGGGCACCACGATAAGGTCCTGGACCGGTCCCGTCCCGGGCCTGCGGGGGCCGGGGGCTGCGGGGGCTTGCGGCCGCCAAGGACATCGGTCAAAAGGGTGCCGCTCCCGGTGGCAGATCCGTATCGTCTGCTCGCGCCGGAACCTTCTCGCCCCGGGAGCTCCTCAAGAGATCTCCCCCGGGCGCCCGCGCCGTCGATGGCAGTGCCAGAAGCTAGGGAGCAGTGGTGACACCCCTGATCGTACCCGTCATGATCACATTCGGGATATTTCTGCTCGCCATGGTGGCCGTGGGTATCTGGACGTATCAGGACACCGTGACGTTCTCCGACTTCGCACTGGGCGGACGCCGGCTGCGCGCACCGCTGGCGGCGCTGTCCGCGGGCGCCAGTGACATGTCCGGCTGGCTGTTCCTGGGACTGCCCGGCGCGGTGTACGCGGCCGGGATCGGCGCCTCATGGATCGCCGTCGGCCTGGCCATCGGCACCTATCTCAACTGGCTTCTGGTCGCGCCGCGGCTGCGTACGTACACCGAGCTGGCCGGCGACGCCAAGACGCTCTCGGCGTATCTGGAGGAGCGGTTCGAGGACGGCAGCAGAATGCTGCGCCTGGTCTCGGCGACCGTCACCGTCGTGTTCTTCACCGTCTACGTGGCGAGCGGACTCCTGGCCGGGGGCGTGCTGTTCGAGGGGATCTTCGGAGGCGGCTTCGAGTTCGCGCTCACCACCTTCGCCGTGGTGATCGTCGTCTACACCGTCCTGGGCGGCTTCCGCGCGGTGAGTGTGACGCACTCGATCCAGGCCACGGTGATGTTCTGCGCGGCCGTGGCGCTCCCGGCGATCGGCATCGGGATGCTCGGCGGGTTCGGCGCGCTGCACGGCGTACTCACGCGCAAGAGCCCGGCCCTGCTGGACATGGGGGCGGAGGCCGGCTTCGACGGCAGCCGGTGGACGTCCGGTGGGCCGCTCGGCGCGGTGGCAGTGATCTCCCTGCTCGCCTGGGGACTGGGCTACTTCGGCCAGCCCCACATCCTGGTCCGCTTCATGAGTATCCGCAGCACCCGCGAGATTCCCCGGGCCCGCCGGATCGGCGTGAGCTGGGTGGTCGTCTGCCTGGCGGGCGCCTCGCTCGTGGGGCTGGTGGGGATCGCCGCGCTCGACCAGACGCTGGACAACCCGGAGACCGTCTTCATCGCGCTCTGCGCCCAGTTGGTCAATCCCTGGGTCGCCGGCATTCTGCTGGTCGGCGTGCTGGCCGCAATCAAGTCCACCGCGGACAGCCAGCTGCTGGTCTCGGCGATGGCCCTCACCGAGGACTTCTACCGGGCGTTCGTCAAGCGGCAGGCCTCGGACGCGACCATGGTGCTGGCGGCCCGCGCGACGGTGGTAGCGGTCGCCCTGGTGGCCTATGTCATCGCACTCAGCGGCGGCGCCGTGCTGGACATCGTCGCGTACGCCTGGGCGGGCTTCGGCGCGGCCTTCGGCCCGGTGATTCTGCTGTCGCTCTACTGGCCCCGCATGACGCGAGCGGGGGCGATGGCCGGCATCGTGACGGGCGCGGCCACCGTCGTCCTGTGGAAGCACATCGATCCGCTCCTCGGTCCGCTGCAGTCCGGTATCTACGAGATGGTGCCGGGGGTCCTCGCGGCCACCGCGGCGGCGCTGGTCTTCGGCAAGTTCGTCGGCCGCCCGCCGCGCCGCACCTGGGCGGGCTCCATGGAGCGGGAGTACGCCAGGACGGTGCCGGTCGGCTGAGGTCAGGGTTCGCCTCCGGTGGATGACCGGAGCCGACCGGCCGATAATGAAGTGATAACCGTTTCGGCTCTCCGTCGACCGGGAGGCCGCGATGCACCTGTCCACGGCACACGGCCCGTTGCTGGTGACGGGCGTTGCTCTGGCACTGACCTGCGCTTTTGCGGGCTCCTGGGGATCGGGTTCGCGCGACGGCGTCCGGAGCGCCACGTCCGCTCCCGCTGTTCCGGTGGTCGCCTCGACCACCGTGTACGGGGACATCGTCGAGCAGATCGGGGGCGACAAGGTCAAGGTCGTCTCGCTCATCGGTGACCCGGCGCAGGACCCCCACTCGTACGAGGCCAGCACACAGAACCGGCTGGAGCTGTCCAAGGCGAAGGTCGTCGTCGAGAACGGCGGCGGCTACGACGACTTCATCGACACGATGCTGCACGGTGCACAGAACTCCTCACCTGCGGTCATCAACGCCGTGAAGGTCTCGGGGAAGGGTTCGGGGACGAGCGCGGAACGCAACGAGCACGTCTGGTACGACCTCCCGGCGATGGGGAAGCTGGCCGACCGGATCGCGGCGGCCCTGGCCAGGGCCGCCCCCGCGCATGCCGGCGCCTTCCGGGACCACGCAAAGGCGTTCAAGGGCGAGTTGGCGCTGCTGGAGAAGAAGGAACGGCAGATCAAGGCGGAGCACGGGGGCGCCGCCGTGGCGGTGACCGAGCCCGTTCCGCTGTACATGACCGAGGCCATGGGACTGCGGAACGAGACGCCCGCGGACTTCAGCCAGGCCGTCGAGGAGGGCGACGACGTCTCCGCGCGCAGCCTGCAGCGGACGCTCGCGCTGCTCACCGGCGAGCGGGTCAAGGCGCTGGTCCACAACACGCAGACCTCCGGCCCTCCGACGGAAAAGGTCAAGGCGGCGGCCGAGGACCACGGGATTCCGGTGGTTCCGGTGACCGAGACCCTTCCGCGGGGCGAGGACTACATCGGCTGGATGACCGCCAACATCGCTGCGGTCAAGAGCGCATTGGACAGGTGATGGAACGCACGGAGGCCGTCTCCCCGCTCTTCCCGGCGGACCGGGCCACCGGGACCGGTGCCGGTCCCGGTGCGCCGGTGATCAGCCTGCGGGACGCGGCGCTGGCCTACGGCGACCGGGTGCTGTGGCGTGGCCTGCACCTCGATGTCCGGCCCGGCGAATTCCTCGCCGTGCTGGGCCCGAACGGATCGGGCAAGACCAGTCTGCTGCGGGTGCTCCTGGGGCGGCAGCAGCTGTCCGGCGGCTCGCTCACCGTCTTCGGGCGGCCTCCGCGCAGCGGCAGCCGGCAGATCGGCTATGTCCCGCAGCAGACGTGCCAGCCCACCCACGCGCTGCTGCGCGCCCGCGACCTGGTGCGCCTCGGTCTGGACGGGCACCGCTGGGGGCTGCCGCTCGCCCGCCGCGCGATCCGCCACCGGGTGGACGACCTGCTGGAGTCGGTCGGTGCGACACCGTACGCGGACGTTCCGGTCGGACGGCTCTCCGGCGGCGAGCAGCAGCGCGTCCGCATCGCGCAGGCGCTCGCCACCGACCCGCGGATCCTGCTCTGCGACGAGCCTCTGCTCTCCCTCGATCTGCAGCACCAGCGCACCCTCACCGGTCTGGTGGCGGAGCGGCGTCGCGCCGCCGGTACCGCCGTCGTCTTCGTGACGCATGAGATCAACCCCGTCCTGGGCCTGGTGGACCGGGTGCTGTATCTGGCCCGGGGCGGCTACCGGATCGGGCCGCCGGACGAGGTGATGACCTCCGCGACCCTGTCGGAGCTGTACGGCACACAGGTCGACGTCGTCCGGGTCCGAGGCCGGATCGTGGTGGTCGGGGCGCCCGATGCCGGCACCGGCCACACCCACGCCGACGGGGCGGACGAGGGAGAGAGCCAGTGAGCGGACTCGGGCTCGGGCTGCTCGCCGACGGCGGGGAGGACACCGGCATCTGGCATCAGATCTTCAACTTCGACAACTACGGCGAGCTGCTCGGGCTGGTCCAGAACTCGCTGTACGCCGGGGTGCTGCTCGGCCTGGTCGGCGGGCTGACCGGGGTGTTCGTGATCATGCGGGATCTGCCGTTCGCGGTGCACGGCATCAGTGAACTCTCGTTCGCCGGGGCCTCGGCCGCGCTGTTGCTCGGGGTGAACATCGTCGCCGGGTCCATCGCCGGATCCCTGATCGCGGCCACGGCCATCGGCGTCCTGGGGGTCCGCGCCCGCGACCGCAACTCGGTGATCGGCATCATCATGCCGTTCGGCCTCGGTCTCGGCGTGCTGTTCCTGTCCCTCTACAAGGGCCGGGCGGCGAACAAGTTCGGCATCCTGACCGGCCAGATCGTCGCCGTCGGCACTCCGCAGATGGCCTGGCTCCTCGGTACGTCGGCGGTGGTGCTCCTCGCTCTCGCGCTCGTCTGGAAGCCGCTGACGTTCGCCGGCGCCGACCCCGAGGTGGCCGAGGCGCGGGGCGTGCCGGTGCGGGCGCTGTCCGTGGCGTTCATGCTGGTCCTCGGCCTCGCGGTGGCCCTGTGCGTGCAGATCGTCGGAGCGTTGCTGGTGCTCGCGCTCCTGGTCACCCCGGCGGCCGCCGCCGCGCGTGTCACGGTGTCCCCGGTGCTGCTGCCGGTGCTGAGTGTCGTCTTCGCGCTGTGCGCGATGGAGGGCGGCATCCTGCTCGCGGTCGGCAGCACCGTCCCCATCAGCCCGTATGTCACGACCCTCGCGTTCGTGATCTACCTCGGGTGCCGGCTGGTGGAGGCACGGCGTACCCATCGGGTGCGGCACACCGAACTCGACTCGCCCCGGGCCCCCGTCCAGACGCACACTTGAAGGAGCCGGTACAGACGGAAGGAGTCCTTATGCACCCCGTCGCACTTGCCGGTGGCGCAGCCGGATGGCTGGCTCACCATGCGGTCTCCGGAGTGGTGGGGGCCCTGATCGTCAGAGGCGCCGCCAAGCGGCTCCCGCAGGCAAAGCCCGCCGCCCGCAAGGCAGTTGTGGGAGGCCTGGCCGGCGGAATCGTCGCCGGCCGCTGGCTGGCCTCGGCCGCGGAGGAAGCCCGGCTGAAGGCCGGTGATGTCCTCGCCGAGGCCCGTACGTCACTGGGTGAAGAGGTCCCGCCGCCCTCGGCGGTGGCCACCGAGAGCGGCGAGCACGACCACGGGCATGAGCACTGACCATGTCCGAGGTGGTCGTACGCTCCGTGGCCGCGGGCCGGGCCCGGCTGACCGTTCCCTGGGTGCGGGCGCGCCCCGGCAGCGCCGGACTGGTCGATGAGCGGCTGACGGGCATCCGGGGCTTCCGGGCGCTGCGGATCTTCCCGCGCACCGGCAGCGTGGTGATCTGGATGGCGCCGGATCTCCTGGACGTCGACCGCCTCGTCGCCGCGCTCGACGAGGCCCCGCCCGCCGCCGCCCCCGCCAAGCCCACCCGCTCCGTACCCGACTCCTCCACCGGCGAACTGGCCCGGCTGGTCGTCGGCGGCGCCGTCCTCGTCCTCGTGGCCCTGCGTCGGCTGCTGCGCCGCCCCCGCATCACCGCCGGCTCGTCCGGCCTCCTCGGCGCGATCACTCTCTTCACCGGTCTGCCCTTCTTCCGGGGCGCTCTGCGCTCGCTGCGCGGCCGAAGCCATCCCGGGACCGACACCCTGGTCACGGCGGCGACCGTCATCTCGCTCGTCCTGCGCGAGAACGTCGTCGCCCTCACCGTCCTCTGGCTCCTCAACATCGGTGAATTCCTGCAGACCCTGACCCTCCGTCGCACCCGGCGCGCCATCGAGGAGCTGCTCACCATCGGTGAGGAACGCGTCTGGCTCGTACGGGACGACGGCGCGGACGGCGCGGGGCGCGTCGAGACCGAGGTGGCGCTCGAAGAGGTCGCACCGGGCGATGTGGTCGCCGTGTACGAACACCACCGCATCCCGGTCGACGGGCAGGTCGTCACCGGTGAGGCCCTGGTCGACCAGGCCGCCATCACCGGCGAGGCGCTGCCCGTCTACGCCCACGCCGGGGCCGGGGTCTACGCCGGAACCATCGTCACGTCCGGCTCGCTGACCGTCCGTGCCACCTCCGTCGGTGCGGACACCACCGTCGGCCGGATCATCAGCCGGGTCGAGGAGGCGCAGTCCGACCGGGCACCGATCCAGACCGTCGCCACCCGCTTCACCCAGCGCTTCGTGCCCGTCTCCTTCGGGCTGGCCGCCCTGACCTACGCCGTCACCCGCGACGCCCGCCGCGCCATGACGATGCTGCTGATCGCCTGCCCGTGCGCGGCCGGACTGGCCACGCCCACCGCCATCAGCGCCGCCATCGGCAACGGCGCCCGCCGCGGCACCCTCATCAAGGGCGGTACCCACCTGGAGGGCATCGGCCGGGTCAGCGCCGTCGTCTTCGACAAGACCGGCACCCTCACCTTCGGGCGGCCGCTGGTGACCAGCGTGGTGACCCTCAGCGCCCACTTCACCGCCAACCAGGTCCTCAGCCTGGCCGCCTCCGGCGAACTGCACGCCCGGCACCCGCTCGCCCAGGCCATCGTCGCCCATACCGAGGAACAGCATCTGCACGCACCCATCCACCAGGCCTGCGAGGTCGTCCTGGGCATGGGCATGCGCGCCGAACTCGACGGCACCCGGCTGCTGGTGGGCAGCCCCGCCCTGCTGCGCCAACACGGCGTCGAGCTGACGGCGGAAGCCCAGGCCTGGACCGAGCGGCTGCGCACCGGCGGCGAGACCGTCATCTGCATCGCCCACGACGACGAACTGATCGGCCTGCTGGGCGTCTCCGACGCCGTACGTTCCGGAGCCGGCAGCGTCATCCAGCAGCTGACCGACCTCGGGGTCTCCCGTCTGATACTGCTCACCGGTGACGCCCCCGAGACCGCGCAGGCCGTCGCCGACACCCTCGGCATCACCGAAGTGCACGCGCACGCACTGCCCGAGGGCAAACTCCAGCTGATCCGCGACCTGCAGGCCGAGGGCCACACGGTCGCCATGGTCGGCGACGGCACCAACGACGCCCCCGCCCTGGCACTCGCCGACGTAGGCATCTCCATGGGCGCGCACTCCTCCCATGTGGCCCTGGAGACCGCCGATATCGCGCTGCCCGGCGACGACCTGCGGCAGGTCCCCGCCGTCGTCGAACTCAGCCGCCACACCCTGCGCCTCGTCCGCCAGAACTACGGCCTCGCCATCGGCGTCAATCTCCTGGGCCTGGTCGCCGGCGCCGGCGGCTCCATCAACCCGGTCCTCGCCGCCCTGCTGCACAACACCAGCAGCATCGCCGTCGTCGCCAACTCGGCCCGGCTGGTCAACCACACCCCGCATCTGCCGCAGACCGCCGATGACGTGCTGAGGGCCGCCCCGCTGGAGGACCGCCGGGTGCGCTGACTACCGCCTGTGGCAGGTCGTCGTGTCACTGCGTGTCAAACACTTCACCACTTGTAAGTGAACAGTCCGAATGGCGGGCATTCACGCGTGCGCGCAAGGCGTCCCCGCACACTCTTCAGGCTCACCAACGTCTCAAGCAATGAACAGGCACGACCATGAGTCGGACAATCACCCGGTCACCCCAGGACTCCCCGGAGGCCGGGAAGAACTCCGAGCCCGTGTTGTCGCACGGCCTCAAGCAGCGCCATCTGTCGATGATCGCGCTCGGCGGGGTCATCGGCGCGGGGCTCTTCGTAGGCTCCGGAGTGGGCATCGCCGCGGCCGGACCGGCCATCGTCCTCCTCTTCATGGGTACCGGCGCGCTGGTCATGCTGATCATGCGGATGCTCGGCGAGATGTCCGCGGCCCGGCCGTCCACCGGCTCGTTCTCGGTGCATGCCGAGGAGGAAATCGGCTCCTGGGCTGGTACCACCTCGGGCTGGATGTACTGGCTGATGCTCTGCGCCGGCGTGGCCGCCGAGGCGACCGCGGCGGGCACGATCATGCACTCCTGGGTGTCGTTCATCCCCGCCTACGGCTGGGTGGCGATCTTCATGGTGTTCTTCTGCGCCAGCAATCTGACCGCGGTCAAGAACTTCGGCGAGTTCGAGTTCTGGTTCTCCGCGGTCAAGGTCGCCGCGATCGTCGCGTTCCTGGTGCTGGGCGTGCTCGGCATTCTCGGGGTGTTCGGCAGCGCGCCCGGCACGAGCCATCTCACCGGCCACGGCGGCTTCTTCCCGACCGGCGTCGCCGGACTCGCCGCGGGGCTGCTGACCACGATTTCCGGGTTCGCCGGTCTGGAGACCGTCACCATTGCGGCTGCGGAGTCCGACCATCCGAGCCGGAACGTGGCCCGTGCCGTCCGCACCGCCGTCTGGCGCATCGCCCTCTTCTACATCGGCTCCATGGCCGTGGTCGTCACTCTGGTGCCGTGGAACAACCCGAAGGTCGCCACGGACGGTCCGTACGTCACCGTGCTCGACCAGCTCGGCATCCCGGCAGCCGGCACGATCATGCAGATCGTGGTGCTGGTGGCCCTGCTCTCCGCGATGAACGCCAACATCTACGGCTCGTCGCGCATGGCGTACTCCCTCGTCACCCGGGGCCAGGGCCCGCGCTTCCTGGGCAAGGTCACCAGGGGCGTGCCGGCGGCGGCGGTGCTGGCGTCCTGTGTGTTCGGCTTCGCGGCCGTGATCGCCGGCATCGTCTGGCCGACCACCGTGTTCGCCTGGCTGCTGAACATCGCCGGCTGCGCGGTACTGGTCGTCTGGTCCATCGTCTGCCTCACCCAGCTGAAGATGCGCCGCCGGCTGGAGCGCGAGGCACCCGAACTGCTCTCGGTGCGGATGTGGGGCTTCCCCTATCTGACCTGGCTCACGTTCGCCGCCATCCTCGGCATCTTCGCCGTCATGGCCGCCGGCGCGGACGGCCGTCATCAACTCATGGGCACGGCCGCCGTGGTGGCGGTGCTGGCCGGCGCGGGTCATCTCAAGCAGCGCCGCGACCGGCGGACCGCCGACAGCGCCTGAGCGCGGCACATCGGGCGGGGCGACCGGGACGATCAGTCGCCGTTGCCCCGCCAGATGTTGTCGAAGGCCGCTTTCTCGATGGTGCGGCGCTGCCGTTCGGCTTCCAGCTCCGTGACGGCGTCGTGGACGGCGGCGAGCACGGTGGACACCGCGTCGTCGGCCACGTCCGGCTCGTCCCCGGTTTGTGAGCCGTCGATCCCGGCGGCGGACGCGAGGGCGGTGAGGACGGTCTCCTGCGAGGTCCAGCGGTCCTCGGCCTGCCGGCGGGCGGGCGAATCCGCCAGCACCGTCCGCCCGGCCCCGAAGGGCCGCCAGCGGTGGTGTTGCCGCGTGAGCTCCCCGTCGTCCTCAAGAGCGGCCAGATAGGCCGCCGCCAGGCCGTGACCTCTGCGCCACAGCCAGTCGTCGACCGATTCGTACGGCATCTGCTGGACGAGCGACGCCGCGGCTTGGTCCAACAGGCGGTCCGGGATCGCCGGCCGGTAACCCGGGACGATCTGATCGCCGTCCAGTCGGACGGCCTGAGCGCCGAGAAGGTCGATCAGTTCGGCTCCGGCGAGCGCGAGTGACAGGTCGCCCCGCTCCAGAGGGCGACTGGACTCGCTATCCATGGCAACGATCAACAGGTCCCGCGGTGTGGTCATGGAGGGCTCCCTGTCAGGGGCATCAGCGGCGATGGGCCGCTGAGCGGCGGCACCCCGTCCGACGCCGAGCGGCACGGCACCAGCCGGCTTCGGCCGGGCCGGCGCCCTCGGGGAGGCCGGTGGTGCTCTCGACCAGGAACTCGCGCACGCGCCTCCCTCCGGCGGGGCTCCCGGGCCACCGGACCGGAACGCCACTCGCAGCGCCGGGAGCGGCTCTGCGTTCCGGGACAGCACCCGCTCCGATGGCCGGGTATCGGTCTCCGGTCCCATGGTCGCGCTTCAGGCGGCTGATCGCCTGCCGGCCAACCCAGCAGCCCGCTGTTCCCGGGAAAGCCGCCTCGACCATGCCGTCCTGCGCTCGGTGCCGGCGCATCAACGGCTCCAGGTTCCGGGTCTGTCCGGACGTGTCCGAAATCCCGTGATGAATGAGCAAAGCGACTGCTAATCTCGTCAGTTCATCTACTTCGAGGACTGTGCATGACCGTGCCCACTCCGCCCGACGGCCAGAAGTCCGGTGACCGGACACCGGACGACCACAACCCGTGGAGCCCGCCGCCGCCCGGACCGCCCGCTGCCCGCTGGGCGCCGTACCCGATGGCCCCCATACCGGCGCCGCAGTCCCGCAACGGCATGGGCATCACGGCCCTGGTACTCGGCATCGTCGGCGTCGTCCTCGGCCTGCTCATCATCTTGTTCTGGCTGTCCTGGCTGCCGGCCCTGCTGGCCGTGATCTTCGGCTCCGTCGGCCTGAGCCAGGCCCGCACGGGCCGGGCGACGAACAAGGGCATGGCACTGGCCGGTGTGGTCCTGGGTGGGGTCGGCCTGCTGACCGCGCTCGGCGGCGGAATCCTCACCGTCACCGCGGTGAAGAAGGTCGCCGACGGCGCGCGTGCCAAGGTCAAGGAGGTGAAGGCCTCCGCGTCGGCGTCGGAAAAGGCCCGGCACCTGTCATTCGGCGAGTCATACACGTTCGAGAACGGGCTGAAGGTCACGGTCACCAAGCCGGAACCGTTCACCCCGGACGACTACGTCCTTGGTCACGCCAAGGGCAACAAGGCCATCCAGGTAACGGTCAAGGTGGTCAACACCGGCACCGAGCGGGTCAAGGTGGACACTGGGCTGCCCGAAGTCAGCGACGCCGACGGAGCGTCGACGGAGCTGGTGATCGACGGAAGCGGGCGGCAGAAGGTCGTCACCGGCTACGTCCTCCCCGGCAAGGAAGCCGTCGGGAAGTACGCCTTCTCGCTGCCGCCCGATGCCGCCGACCGGATCGAGGTCGAGTTCAGCCCCGACGCAATGCAGTGGAACGACGCCTACTGGAGCGGCCCCACCCACTGAAGGGGAGCCGCCCATCGGCCAGGGTGCCGCCCGGACCGGACCGATGGCCGGGTCGGGGGTCGGCCGAGGACGCCGCAGCGGAGGTCAGTTGCCGGACAGCTTCTCCTGCAGCCAGTCGAAGACGACCTCGCAGTGCTGCTGAGGGGCCATCGGGGAGCAGTGCAGCTGCGCACCGGTGGCCGCGGTCAGTTTCACGTAGTCCTTGGGAGCCGTCAGTTTGTCGAACAGCTGGCGCGGCTGTCCCGGATAGAACTGCTCGAAGTCGTAGTCGAGCACCAGCGTCGGCATCTTGATGCGGCCCACGACGTCCGTGATGTCCAGTGACTTGATGAGGGTGGCGGGGGTGTAGAAGTCGGTGAACATCTTGCCCTCGCGGGCCGCGAGCATCGCCGGCACCGAGAAGGGCTCGATGCGCTTCTTCATTGTCGCGGCGGCGGACGGCGACAGCTCCGGGACGACCTCCTTGTTCCAGAGGGTGTTGGTCTTCTCCTTGTCCGGGGTGAGGATCTCCCGGATCTCCGGAGGGAATCCCAGCCAGGGCGAGAGCACACCGGGCATCGCGACCAGAGCGGCGATCCGGTGCTCGAAGGCGGCCGCCCGGGGGGCCAGATCCCCGGCCATGCTCAGTCCGGTCAGGGCGATCTTGCCGGTGTCGACGTCCCGGCGGGCGGACAGCCAGTCGACGAGCGGGGTGACGACCGTCTCCCAGCGTGGCGTGAAGATCACTTGGTCGACGAAGAGCAACTGGCCCTGGCCCGGCCCGTCGTAGACCAGGGCGTTCCAGCCGCGCTGCAGAGCAGCCTGGACGCCGTAGGTCCACATGTCGACGTTCTGCCCGTCGCTGCCGTTCGTGAGGATCACGGTGGGGCGCCGCTCACCGGAGGCGTCCGGCCGGAAGAACCACACGGGCAGCGGGGTCTTCCCGTACGGGATGCGCGCCGTCACCGGAACCGGGTCGCAGCGCTCGCAGAACGCGTCCCAGGAGCTGCGACCCGCCTTGTACAGCTCCTCCTCGCTGCCGGGGGTGTCGGAGCCGAGGACGAAGAACAGTGCCTGTGCGTAGTACTGCGCGGCCCGCAGTGCACGGAAGCGTGTGGTCTCCGTCCCGGGCTTGCCGCTGCCGGGCGGGTTTCTCAACTGGTCGCCGAGTTTCTTGAAGGTCTCGGTGTACGTCTGCGCGGAGAGGCCCGCCCTGTTGATCGTGTTCACGGCGGTGAGGACCTCGCCCACCTCAGCGGCGCCGTAACCGGATCCGCCGAGCGCGAAGAGCCCGTTGAAGTTGAAGCCGGGGTCCTTGAAGAGCGTCATCACGCCGGGCGTGGGGTCGCTCGCCGAGGCGTAGGCCCGGGCCGTGCGACGCGCAGTGGGCGGCGTCGCGGGCGATGCGCTGCACCCGGCGGCCAGGAGGGCCCCGGCCCCACCGACGAGCCCGGTCAACGTGGTGCGGCGGGTGGGGCCGGAAGCGCGATCAGCCGATACGTACGTCATGCCGCCCGAACGTACGAGCCGCGCCCCCCGGGCCCCCTCTGCGACACCCGGCCGTCCCCCGAACGCCACGCCCCGCGGCTCACCCAGCGCCGGCCGGCCGCCCGCATGCCTGATCACCTGCGGCTGCTGCCCGATAGCCCTCCCGCTCCGGGACGGTGGCGGGCGCCTCCCCCCGGGCACCGTGAGGGCGACCAGCTCTTCGAAGGTGGTGCGGAACATGGCCACGACGAGCAGTGGTGTGCGTCGGCCTCGAAGACGAGGCTGTTGGCGATGGCGCTGACCGGGCAGGCCAGTTGCTCGGCGGCGGCCCCTGGTCGGCATCCTGATCCGGTATCGCGGGCCGGCGGGCCGTGCGCGCCACGGACAGTGCATCGTCATCGCCCAGACCGGCCGACAGGCCGTCACCACCGCCGGCGGATCGATCTGCCGGATTCTCCTGGCCGGCCATCCTGATACACCGTCAGGAATGCCCGGCAAAGGGTCAGGAGGAGTACCAGAAGTACGCCGTCAGAAGTGACCGGGGATGGATGATCGAGCCCGCATCCCGACGTGAGTCGGGGGTGGCCTCTTGACCTGGGAAGACACAGGCCAAGAGGCCACCCCCGGCCTCATCGTCACCCGATTCGGGCGATCCCCCGCGTCGCCCGAATCGGGCAGCTTGACCGGATCCGTTCCAGGGGCGGCGATCCGGAGTCATACTGAGTGTGTTGGCCCCCAGCCAGTCAACGCAGGAGTTACAGGATGTCCCCCCGCAGCGCATCGGTCAATGAAGAATTGCGGCGGCGCTCCCGCGAGCGGCTGCTGCAGGCGACGGTCGAGCTGGTGGGCGAGCACGGCTATGAGGCGACGACACTCGCGGGTATCGCCCGTCGGGCCGGGGTCGCGCGGGGGCTCGTCTCGTACTACTTCCCCGGGAAGCGGCAGTTGCTCCAGTCGGCCGTGCACCGGCTGATGCATCGCACGCTGCAGGCGGCGCTGGAGCGTGCGCCACGGCCGAGCGGACCGGACGCGGGGCGGGAGCTGATGACGCGGGCCATCGACGCGATCCTGGGGCTGGCGCATGATCACCCGTTGCTGATGCGGACGCATATGGCAGGGATTCTGACAGCTGAGGGGTTCATCCAGTGCCCCGAACAGCAACGGCTGGCCCAGTTGCTGCGGGAGACGATCGTGGCGTACGGATCGCCCGATCCCGATGCCGACTATCCACTGCTACGGGCGCTGTTGATGGGGTCGGTGGTGGCAATGCTGCTGCCGGGAGCGGCCCTGCCGCAGGCGCGGCTGCGCGCCGAACTGCTCCAGCGGTACGGACTGGACTCGAAGGGGAGTTGAGGGTCCCGCCGGGCGAAGGGGTGCCCGGCGGGACGCGGACATCAGGACCGCTGCGGGGCGGTCAGCGGTAGAGCGGTAGCCGGGCCGGGTCCGGACGTCGAGCGCCCGAACTCGCGCAGCGGAGCGCCGAGTTCGGGCGGATGCGGCGGATGCGGCGGATGCGGCGGATGCGGCGGATGCGGCGGATGCGGCGGATACGGCGGATACCGGCGAAGCCAGCGAAGCCGGCGCCCTGAGGGCGCGCCACCAGGGCCTGCCTCCCCGGCCCCCGTGGGCCCGCGGTCCGGCACCCGGTACCACAGGCCGGCCCACGGAGAGCGGGGAGACAGGCCCTAACGCTTGTTGTGCCGCGGTGTCAGGAGGCCCTCGTCGCGGGCCCCGGCGATCAGCCGCAGTGATCTTCGGCGGTTACGGCCGGTGGCGAGCATGACGGCCAGTACCGGATCGCGCCCTTCCCGCTGCGCCTGGCGGTACGCGTCCGCGGCGATCTTGCGGCGCTCACCGACCCGCGTCCGGGCGAGGACGGCGGAGCGGGCGCGCTCGGCCCGTCCGGCGGCGGCGGGCGGGGCTGACGGCGCCGCGGCGTCGGAGGGCGGCGGCGCGTCGGAGGGCGGCGACGACGCGGCGGGTGGGGACGGCGCGGCGGGGACGGTGCGCCCAGAGGTCAGCTCGGAGGCCTGCCCGGAGGCCTCCGGGCAGGTCGGCTCACAGGTCGGCTCAGCAGGAGAGTCGGCGGGCGCGGCGGCAGGTGGGTCGGCGGGGTGGCCGATACCGGCCCCCGTTGTCGTCCGGTGCAGTACGCCCTCGCCATGGGCGAGGCCCGTCGCGCCCGTCGGCCCCGCTCCCGGCACCGCCTCCGCCGCCGCGCCTGTCGGATGCCTCGCGCCGCCCTCCCCCGTCGGATGCGTCGCGCCGCCCTCCCCCGTCGGATGCGTCGCGCCCTCCCCCGTCGGATGCGTCGCGCCCTCCCCCGTCGGATGCGTCGCGCGCTCCGACGTCGCTGCCGCCGCCGCTGCCGCTGCCCCCGCTCCGGCGGCCGTCGGTTCCGATGCCGGCTCGCGCCCCGGAACCGGTCCGGCCTCGGGCCGGGTGTGCCGGGCAGGCCCGTTCGGCGACTCCGACCGCGGGCCCCGCACCGGATCGGATGCCGCACCGCGCACCGGATCGGGTGCCGTGCCGCGTACCGGAGCCGGCCGCGCCCCGGCCTGCGGTCCCCCGGCCCGTTCCGGGGCAGCGTCCGCCGGACCGGGCTGCCGGGGTGTGGGCCGGGCCTTCCGCGGCCGACCGGTGGCCGACCGGAAGGCATCGTCCAGGGGGCCCTCGATCCAGCGGGCGAGATCGGCGAGGCCGTCGAGCGTCAGCGGCGGATCGGCCCGTACGTCCTCGACGGTGATGTGGTCGTCGGAGACCGTCACGAGGACATCGACCCGGGCGCCGTCGGCAAAGGTCAGCCGGGCGCTGCACCAGGGCCCCAGCGGGTCGAGCCGGGGCAGCGGGCATCCGGGACCGTGGGAGCCGGCCGGTTCGTCCGGGGTGGCGGGGTCGAGGGCGGGCGCGGCGGAGCCGTGCGCCTGCAGCTCCCACGTGGGCCACTCCAAGGGCGCGCCCTGGGCTTCATATCGGTGATTAACGGTATAAAAGTCACTTTCCGACACATTGAAAACCTAGCCCCCAGCTCACCCGGCCCAGTAGCGCGGCACGCTCATCCCACGGGGAGCAACCCCGATAGCGCATCTCCCGTCGCGGGCCCGCCGGTGCGATCCTGGGGGTATTCCGCGGAAGGGGCCACTCGTGCTTCGTGTCGCAGTGATCGGTTCCGGACCCAGCGGCGTCTACACCGCCCAGTCCCTGATCGAGCAGCAGGCCGTACCGGACATCGAGGTGTACGTCCTGGACCGCCTGCCCTGCCCGTACGGACTGGTGCGCTACGGCGTCGCACCGGACCACGAGAAGATCAAGTCGCTGCAGAACAATCTGCGCGCGGTACTGGAGCATCCCAGGACCCACTTCCTGGGGAACGTCGAGGTGGGGGCGCCGGGGCTGGGCGTCGAGGAGTTGCGGGAGATCTTCGATGCGGTGGTGTTCTGTGTGGGCGCCGCCACCGACCGGCATCTGGGCATCCCCGGCGAGGAGCTGCCCGGCAGCCATCCGGCGACCGAGTTCGTCGCCTGGTACAGCGCACATCCGGATGCGGCCGCGCTCCGTTTCACCCTCGCGGCCAGGTCCGCCCTCGTGATCGGGGTGGGGAATGTGGCGGTGGACGTGGCGCGGATGCTGTCCCGTGGCGCCGCCGAACTCGCCGCGACCGATATGCCGCAGGGGCCGCTCGGCGCGCTCGCGGACAGCCGCGTCGAGGACGTCTGGATGGTCGGCAGACGCGGCCCCTCCCAGGCCAAGTTCACCACCAAGGAGCTACGGGAGCTGGGCTCGCTGCCGGATACGGACGTGCTGGTACGGCCCGAAGAGCTGGCACAGGATCCGGCGTACCGGGACCCGGGCGAGCTGCCCGCGGCGGTGCGGCGGAACGTCGAGGTGCTGCGCGGCTGGGCGGAGCGGCCGGTGGCCGGCCCGGAGAGCCCGGACGCGGGACCCGCGTCGTCCCCCGGGCGCCGTCGGCGGCGCATTCATCTGCGGTTCTTCCTGCGGCCTGTCGCAATGCTGGGGGACGCCAACGGTGTGCGCGCGGTCCGGTTCGAGCGGACGGCGCCCGACGGGCGCGGCGGGGTCTCCGGGACCGGTGAATTCGAGGACATCGAGACGCAGTTGGTGCTGCGTTCGGTCGGCTACCGGGGGACGCCGCAGCCCGGTCTGCCGTTCGACGAGACGACGGGGACGGTGCCGCACCTGGCGGGGCGGGTGCTGCGAGACGGGACGCCGCTCCCGGGTGTGTACGTGGCGGGCTGGATCAAGCGGGGCCCCACGGGGGTGATCGGCACGAACCGGCCGTGCGCAAAGGAGACCGCGTTGTCGCTGCTGGCAGACGCCCCCGCCCTGGCGGAGCGCGGTACGGCCGGGGACCCGGTGGAGGCGCTGACCCGGGCGGGGCAGCGGCCGGTCCCGTGGCCGGGATGGCTGGCCATCGAGGCCGCCGAGGCGGAGTGGGGCCGCGGACTGGGGCGTGGCACCGTCAAGCTGCCGGACTGGACGGGACTGTTGGACGCGGCGCACTCGGCGCGACGGACCAGCTGAACCGCGCGCCGGTCAGCCGGGGACGAAGGCGGGCCGGTTAGTTGGGTGCGCGGGTGGGCCGGTCAGCTGGGGGCGCGGGTAAGCCGGTCAGCTGGGGCGCGGGTGGGCCGGTCGCCCGGGGACGTGGCCAGGCCGATCGGCCGGCCACGCGCGCGGGCGCGGGCGTGCGCCGTTGAAGGCGCCGCCCCCAGGCCGGCCCTTTCACTCCTCCCCGAGGCGGCGGGCCTGCAGGCCCGCCCCCCGGAGGACGCCGTCGATCAGGCCGGGGAAGAGCTCTTCCAGGTCGGCCCGGCGCAGTCGGTTCATCTTGGCCGTGCCCCGGTAGAGCTGCTGGATCACGCCGTGCTCGCGCAGCACCCTGAAGTGGTGGGTGCAGGTCGACTTGCTGACCGGGAGTTCGACGTCCGCGCAGTTCAGCTCGCCCTCGGCGGCCGCCAGGACGCAGACGATCCGCAGTCGCATCGGGTCGGAGAGCGCATGCAACACGTCGGCGAGCCGGATGTCCTCACGGGCCGGGTGCTCCAGCGAGCGGGCACCCGACGGGGTACGCGGGGAGGTCGTATCGGTCGGCATGGCGGCTCCTGATTCCTTCTGCGGGTCGCGGTATGGCCTGGCGCGCCGGCCCGCCCGCTCATTGTACGAGAAGCGTCGTAGTTTGACATCCGCCGTAGTACGACGCCTATCGTATGACTGCGGGTTCCGGCCGGTACCCGTTCATCCTCAGGTACAGGAGCCTGCTGTGAGCGCACTGTTCGAGCCCATCACCCTTCGCTCGCTGACCGTCCCGAACCGCCTCTGGATGGCGCCGATGTGCCAGTACTCCGCGGCCCCCGAGGGCCCGGCAGAAGGGGTGCCCGGCGACTGGCACTTCCAGCACCTGGCCGCGCGAGCGGCGGGCGGAACCGGCCTCATCCTCGCGGAGGCGACCGCGGTGAGCCCCGAGGGGCGCATCAGCCCGTACGACCTCGGGCTGTGGAACGACACCCAGACCGAGGCGTTCCGGCGCATCACCGACTTCCTCAAGGCCCAGGGCACCGTCCCGGGCATCCAGCTCGCCCATGCCGGCCGGAAGGGTTCCACCGAGCGCCCCTGGGTGAACCGCGGCGCCCCGATCCTCCCTGGTCAGCGGCTTGGATGGGAGCCGGTCGGGCCGAGCCCGGTGCCGTTCGACGACGGGTTCGCGACCCCGGCGGAGCTGTCCGTGGCGCAGATCCGTGAGCGCGTCGCGCAGTTCGGCGCGGCGGCGCGGCGGGCGCTGGCGGCCGGCTTCCAGGTGGCCGAGATCCATGGTGCGCACGGCTACCTGATCAATGAGTTCCTCTCCCCCTTCACCAACCGGCGCACCGACGAGTACGGCGGCTCGTACGAGAACCGGACGCGGTTCGCGCTGGAGGTCGTGGACGCCGTACGGGCGGTCTGGCCCCACGAACTGCCGGTCTTCTTCCGGATCTCGGCGACCGACTGGCTCACCGAGGACGAGAGCGACGCGCGCGAGGGCTGGACCGCCGACGACACCGTCCGCTTCGCCCACGATCTGCGGGAGCACGGCATCGATCTGCTGGACACCTCCACGGGCGGCAACGCACCCGACGCGAAGATCACCGCAGGGCCCGGCTACCAGGTGCCGTTCGCGGAGCGGGTCAAGAAGGAGAGCGGCCTGGCGGTGGGCGCGGTCGGTCTGATCACCGAGGCGCGGCAGGCCGAGAAGATCATCGCGGACGGTCAGGCCGACGCCGTACTGCTCGGCCGTGAGCTCCTGCGCTCCCCCAGCTTCGCGCAGCACGCGGCGCGGGAACTGGGTGCGGAGGTCACGGCGCCGCAGCCGTACCGCTCGGCCGTCTGAGGCCGCCGGAAGGGCGTGCGCCATCCCGACGGGAGCGGATGCCGCACCGTCCGACCTGCGCGGATATACACCGGGACGCCATTGTCAGTGGTCGGGTGCAGACTTGCCACTATCTGAGACAACGGCGTCCCGGAGGTGTTCCGGCATGACTGACGTACTACTCGCGGTGGGCACGCGCAAAGGGCTCTTCATCGGCCGTCGGCGGCATGGTGACTGGGAATTGAGCGGTCCGCATTTCCCCGCGCAGGCGGTGTACTCCCTCGGGATCGACACCCGCCGCGCGACGCCCCGGCTGCTGGCCGGTGCCGACAGCGCCCACTGGGGCCCGTCGGTGTTCCACTCCGACGACCTGGGCGAGACCTGGCACGAGCCCTCCCGCCCCGCGGTCAAGTACCCGCAGGACACCGGGACTTCCCTGGAGCGGGTGTGGCAGCTGCATCCGGCCGGGCCCGCGGCCCCCGATGTGGTCTATGCGGGCACCGAGCCCGGTGGTCTGTTCCGTTCCGAGGACGGTGGCGAGACCTTCGAGCTCGTACGGGCGCTGTGGGACCACCCGAGCCGGGAGGAATGGGTGCCCGGCGGCGGTGGGCTGGCCGTCCACACGGTGATCACCGACCCGCGGGACGCCGACGCGGTCACCGTCGCCGTCTCGGCGGCCGGGGTCTTCCGCACCCTCGACGGAGGCGCCAGCTGGGCACCGTCGAACAAGGGCGTGAAGGCGGTCTTCCTGCCGGATCAGCATCCGGAGTTCGGCCAGTGCGTCCACAAGATCGCGCAGGACCCGGTCAACCGCGACCGGCTGTATCTGCAGAACCACTGGGGCGTCTACCGCAGCGACGACGCAGGCGCGAAGTGGACGGACATCGGCAGCGGCCTCCCCTCGGACTTCGGCTTCGCGGTCGCCGCACATCCGCGCACGGGGGACGTCGCCTACCTCTTCCCGATCACCGCCGATATCGACCGGGTGCCGGCCGAGCACCGCTGCCGGGTCTACCGCACCGGCGACGCCGGCCGGTTCTGGGAGCCGCTGAGCGCGGGACTGCCGGACGAGGACCATTACGGCACGGTGCTCAGGGACGCGCTGTCCGTCGACGACAGCGACCCCGCCGGGGTGTATTTCGGCAATCGCAACGGCGAGGTGTACGCCAGCGGGGACGACGGCGACAGCTGGCAGCAGCTCGCCTCCCATCTGCCGGATGTGCTGTGCGTACGGGCGGCCGCCGTTGCCTGAGGGGGAGCCAGGCGGAGGGCGAGGAAACGGCCGGCGCGCCGGGGAACGGAGCGGTGGGGCAGGACAGTTGGGGCGTCCCGCCGCTCCGGGCGGCCGGTTGCCCGGGCCATGGGTTGAAGGGGAGGGGGCCGCGGCCAGTAGGGTGATCCCGTGGCTGCACAACCTCTCCAAGACATTGTCGAATCGGGCTGGGCCAAGGCACTTGAGCCCGTTGCCGGACGGATCACCGCGATGGGTGACTTCCTGCGGGCGGAGATCGCCGCGGGACGCACCTATCTCCCGGCCGGCACCAATGTGCTGCGCGCCTTCCAGCAGCCCTTCGACGAGGTGCGGGTCCTCATCGTCGGACAGGACCCCTACCCCACCCCGGGGCATGCGGTCGGGCTCAGCTTCTCCGTGGCGCCGGACGTACGCCCGCTGCCCGGCAGCCTGGAGAACATCTTCCGCGAGCTGCACTCCGACCTCGGGCTCCCCCGCCCCTCGAACGGCGATCTGACGCCGTGGACCCGACAGGGCGTACTCCTGCTGAACCGGGCGCTGACGACGGCTCCCCGCAAGCCCGCCGCGCACCGCGGGAAGGGCTGGGAGGAGGTCACCGAGCAGGCCATCCGGGCACTGGTGGCGCGCGGACGCCCACTGGTGTCGGTGCTGTGGGGGCGCGATGCGCGCAATCTGCGGCCGCTGCTCGGCGATCTGCCGGCCGTCGAGTCCGCCCACCCCTCCCCCATGTCCGCCGACCGGGGCTTCTTCGGCTCGCGGCCCTTCAGCCGGGTGAACGACCTCCTGGTGCGCCAGGGCGCACAGCCCGTCGACTGGAGGCTGCCCTGACACCGGGCGATAGTGTGCCTGGCATGACGAATGCGAACATCCCTGCGGGTTGGTACGCCGACCCGCAGGGCACCCCCCACCAACTTCGCTGGTGGGACGGGTCCCAGTGGACGGAGCACACCCACCCGGGACAACAGGCCGCGGCGCCGGACCAGGGCCGGACAGGGCAGCCGGGCCTGCAGCAGGCGCCCGCGCAGCAGGCCACCCAGCAGCCCCCGCAGCAGCAGATGCCACAGCAGTTCGCTCCGCAGCAGCCCCCGCAGCAGCAGTTCGCTCCGCAGCAGCCCGCGCAGGCACCGGGCCAGGCCCCGTATCCGGGCCCGCAGCAGGGCGGCGCACCGCAGCACGGTCAGGGCTACGGCTACCCCCAGCAGGCGCCCGGCCAGCCCATGCAGGCGACCGGCCAGCCGATGCAGCAGCCGTACGGACAGCAGCCGATGGCGGGGCAGCCGGGTGCGCACCCGGGCGCCGTGCCGCAGCAGGCCGGAGTGGCGCCCGGCGGTCCGGGCGCCGGCACCCTGTTCACCGAACCGGTGCTGGTGGTCAGCCAGAAGGCCAAGCTCATCGAGGTCACCAACGAGTACAGCGTCTTCGACCAGCACGGCAACACCCTGGGCGCGGTCGTCCAGGTCGGCCAGAGCACGGCCAAGAAGGTGCTCCGGGTCGTCTCCAGCCTCGATCAGTACATGACCCACAAGCTGGAGATCCGGGACGCGTTCGGCCAGCCGCAGCTGGTGCTGACCCGGCCCGCGAAGATCATCAAGTCCAAGGTGGTCGTGCAGCGTCCGGACGGTTCGCCGGTCGGCGAGATCGTGCAGCAGAACGCCATCGGGAAGATCAACTTCGCGATGATGGTCAACGGCCAGCAGATCGGCGCCATCAAGGCCGAGAACTGGCGCGCCTGGAACTTCGCCATCGTCGACCACGCCGACACCGAGATCGCCCGGATCACCAAGACCTGGGAAGGCCTCGCCAAGACGATGTTCACGAGCGCGGACAACTACGTCCTGCAGATCCACCAGCAGCTGCCCGACCCGCTGCTGAGCCTGGTCGTCGCCACGGCCCTGACCGTCGACACCGCCCTCAAGCAGGACGCCCGCGGCTTTGGGTGAGCCGGCCGGCCGCGGCCCGGACGCCCTCGGGGCGGGCCATGTCCTCGGCGTCGACTCGGGCGGCTCGGGCCTGCGGATCGCCGTCGCACGCGCCGATGACGCCGAGGCCCGGCCGCTGGCCGTGCGCACCTCGGACGGGCCGGTACGCACCGGCCCCACGGGCATCGACGCGGAGCATCTGCTGTCCCAACTACTGCCCGCCGCAGCGGAGTTGGCGCGGGAAACAGGGGCCGAGGGGTTCGTCGCGGTGTGCGTGGGGGCGGCCGGTATGGCCACGCTGGGCGAGGAGCTCCGTGCCCGGCTGCCGGCTGCGCTGGCGACCGCGTTCGGGCTGCGGCAGCTCGCGCTCGCCGCGGACGCCGTCACCGCGTACGCCGGGGCCCTGGGCCAGCGGCCCGGTGCGGTGATCGCCGCGGGCACCGGCATGATCGCCCTGGGCACGGACCTGACCCCGGCGGGCGGTTGGCGCCGCGCGGACGGCTGGGGCCATCTGCTGGGCGACTGCGGCGGTGGCGCCTGGATCGGCCGGGCCGGGCTGGAGGCCGCGCTGCGGGCGTACGACGGACGGCCGGGCGGCTCGGCCGCCCTGCTGGCGCGCGCGGAAGCGGTGTTCGGGCCGGTCACCGGGCTGCCCGGCGCGCTCTATCCACGCCCCGACCGGCCCGCCGTACTGGCCTCGTTCGCCCCGGAGGTCGCCCGCTGCGCCACCGAGGACGACACGGTGGCCCTCGGCGTCCTGCGTGCCGCGGCGGGCCATATCGCCGACGCCGCGGCCGCGGCCTGCCCGCCGGGCGCCGGCACCACGGTGGCCTGCACCGGCGGGCTGTTCGGTATGGGTGAGCCCCTGCTGGCCCCGCTGCGTACGGCACTCGCCGAGCGGCTGCCGGACGCCCGTACGACAGCCGCCGCCGGGAGCCCGCTCGACGGGTCGCTGGCCATCGCCGCGGCACTGGCCGGCGACCGTCTGGCACTGCCCACCGATCGGAAGTTGTTGCAGATCACACGGCCTGCGCCGGGGTGACGCGCGGGATAAATCGGGACGGATACCGCTCCACCGAACCCTCCCTCCGCGCGGGGGTGGTCCGAGGCGTTAGCATGCGACGCCATGAGTTCCCCCACTGGGCCCGCACCTGGCTCGCCCGATTTTGACGCCGCCTCCCCGAGCCCGGGAGCCGCACCCGGTCTGCCGGTACGCATGCCGCGCAGGCAGTCCGGCCGCCACCGCAAGCCGGAACCGCTCGCCGCGCCCGAAGGCGCGCCCGCCCTGGTACTGGCCGTGCCCGGCACCCCCTCCGCCGCCTCGCGCAGCCTGGCGGAGGAGGTCTCCAGCATCGCCCGCTCCGAACTCCCCGGCCTCGACGCCCGGATCGGCTATGTCGACGGTGGCGACGACGAGTTCCCGTCCCTGGAGGCCGTGCTGGCGCGTGCCGCCGCCGAGCACAAGGACCGGGTGGGCGCCGACGGACAGCCCGACCCCGGCCCCGCCGCGGTGGTGGTGCCGCTGCTGGCCGGACCGGACAGCGCCCTGCTGCGCCGGATACGCCAGGCGATGATGAACAGCGGCTCCGGCGCCGAGCTGACCGATGTCCTCGGCCCGCACCCGCTGCTCGCCGAGGCGCTGCACGTCCGGCTCTCCGAGGCCGGTCTGGCACGGGCCGACCGTGCCCGGCTGTTCACGGTCGCCACGGCGGCCGACGGCATCATCCTGGCCACCGTGGGCGGCGAGGAGGCCGTCCAGGCCGCCGGGATCACCGGCATGCTGCTCTCCGCGCGGCTCGCGGTGCCGGTGCTGGCCGCCGCCCTGGACCAGGAGGGCGCCATCTCCCGTACGGCCGAGCAGCTGCGGGAATCGGGTTCGCAGCAGCTGGCGCTGGCCCCGTACCTGATCGGCCCGGAGATCACCGACGGCCTCCTGGGGGCGGCCGCGGCGGAGGCGGGCTGTGCCTCGGCCGAGGCGCTGGGTGCCTACGGCACGGTGGGCCGGCTGGTGCTCTCGAACTACGCGGCGGCGGTGGGCATCACCCTTCCGACGCAGACGCAGGGGGTTCCGGTCCGCTAGTCACTCCGGGACCGGACGCCGTTCTCCGAAGGGCCGTCGTCGCGCAGCGCGCGGGGCGGCCCTTCGCCGTGTCCGGGCGGAGGCGATGCGTCCGATTCCTCCTCAGCGGCGCAGATGCCCGTCAGGCGGCCCGGCAGGGCGACGGGTGGTGCGGGCGGGCGAATGGCCGTACGGCCGCGAGAGGCGCACACAAGGCGCCTGCCGTCCCCCTGACGCGCCGACCGATGAGTCCGGGAATCCGGCCAGGTCTAACGTCCTGTAAAGACCATGCGCCGACCGCTCGTCTCTCGTGGGCGAGCGGGCCGCCCAGGAGGGAAGTTCATGTCACACATCGATGTCGTCCGCGCCGCCTTCGCGGCCTATCTCGCTCAGGACCGCGCGGCCATGGACCGGTTGCTCGCCGAGGATTTCGTCTTCACCAGCCCGCAGGACGATCACATCGGCAAGGCCGCGTTCCTCGAAATCTGCTTCCCCACGGTGGACCGGCTCCGGCGGCAGGAGATTCTCGATGCCGTGGCCCTCGATGGCGAGCAGGTCTTCGTCCGGTACGCGTACGAGCTGAAAACGGGCGAGCAGCATCGCAATGTCGAGGTGATGACGGTGCGGGACGGCCGGGTCACCGAGACCCAGGTGTACTTCGGCGGGAACTTCCCGCAGGGGTGAGGCGGCCCCGGGCAGGTCAGACGAAGACCACGCAGGAGGCGGCCGGTGCCGCAACGGATCCGCCCCGGGCCGGGATGCCGGTCGCCGGGTCGACGGTGAACCAGGTGACGTCGCCGGAACGCTCGTTGGCGGCGTAGAGGTGCCGTCCGTCGGGGTGCAGCGCCAGGTCGCGGGGCCACTGGCCGCCGCAGGGGACGGTGGTGACGAGCGTCGCGGTGTCGCCGGACGTACCGAGGGAGAGGACCGAGAGGCTGTCATGGCCCCGGTTGGCGGCCCAGGCGAACCGGCCGTCCCGGGAGATGACCAGTTCGGAGGGGAAGGTGCCCTCCGTGGCGGCGCCGTCCGGGAGGAGGCCGGTCTCCCCCAGCGGCGTGAGCACACCCCGGTCGGCGTCCCAGCGGCAGAACGTCACCGTCGGATCGAGTTCATTGATGACATAGGCACGGTCGCCGCGCGGATGGAAGGCGAGATGCCGCGGGCCGCTGCCGGGCCGCAGGCCCGCCTCGGTGTGTACGGTCAGCGGCCCATCGCCGGCGCCGAGGGCGCAGCTGCGCACCGAGTCGGTGCCCAGGTCGGCGCTGAGCAGCCAGCGGCCGCTGGGGTCGGGCACCACGGCATGGGCGTGCGGGCCCTCCTGGCGGTCGGTCCGCGGGCCGCTGCCGTGGTGGGCGAGCACGGTGGCGGGGCCGGTGAGCGTGCCGTCGTCCCGTACGGGGAGCGTACTGACGCTGCCGGAGCTGTAGTTGGCGGTGACGAGCCGGCCGTCGGCCAGGGTGAGGTGGGTGGGATCGGCGCCGTCCACGGGGACGGCGGGAGCGAGCAGTTCGGGTCCCCGGGCGGTGAGGGCGAAGGCGGCCGCGGCGCCGTCGGGGATCTCGCTGACCGCGTAGAGGTACCGGCCGTCGGGGCTCGGCGCCAGGTAGGAGGGGTTGGGGACGACGCCGGTGGAGTGCAGCGGGGTGAGGGCGCCGGACTCCGGGTCGACGGCCGCGGTGGTGATGCCGAGGCCGCCGGCCGTGGTGAACGATCCGATGTACGCCCGCCGGCCGTTGACGCTCGTCCCCACTGGTCCGCCCTTCGTCCGCCTGCCCGTTGAGGTGCTGCGGCGACGCTAACAGTCATGGGCGGGGCGTCCCGGGCGATGGCCGGTTCCCGCCTTCGGGGCCGTGGCCGTACGTGCTCCGGCGGGCGCTGAAGACTCCGCGAAGGGCGCGTGGGCGGGCCGGCTGCGCGCTGCGCCGTGGGTCAGGCGTCGACCAGCGGGGAGCGCGGGGAGCTTCGCAGGGGCGCGGAGAGTTCGGCCAGCGCCCGCTCCAGGCCGTGCAGATGGACGAGCGCGGGTTCCGCCGCGGGAGGCTGCGACACCGCGACGGCGGTGGCCGCCGTGTGGCGTGCGCCGCGCGGTGTGGTGAGGGCCTCGACGGCGGCCTCCACGCGCTGGCAGGCGGCGGTGAGCCGGGCGTCGTGGGAGGCCTCCGGGTCGGCGGCGATGGAGGCCAGTCCGCGGACCTCACGGGCGCAGTCGTCGAGCAGCGTGAGCACCTGACGGGCCCGTGCCTTACGGGCGCGCAGCGGGCTGAGGGGGTGCACCAGCGGGGCGAGCGAGAGCCGTACCCGGCTCAGCAGGGGTGCGAGTTCGGCGACGTGCGGGGCGGGGTCGGCGGTCGTGGAGCCGGCGAGGCGGGCGGCGGCCTCGGCGGTGCAGCGGTGGACGCAGCGCAGGGCGCGCTGGATCCAGGCGTCGGTGGTGGCGTGGGTGGTGACGGGCAGCACGAGGAGCACCGCCAGGGCCGCACCGAGTGCCCCCACGCCGGTCTCGGCGAGACGCAGTGCGAGCAGCGCGGGGTCCAGCACACCCAACAGCCCGTACAGCAGCCCGGCCATCAGCGTCACCGCGAGCATCATCCAGGTGTACGAGACCGCGGCCGTGTAGAAGATCCCGAACACACTGACCGCGACAAGGGCGACCGAGGGGACGAGCGCTCCGTGCAGCGGGACGGCGACGACCAGCCCGAGGGCGATGCCGAGCACCGTGCCGAGGCCCCGGCGGAAGCCCCGGACCAGGGTCTCGCCGCGCGACGTGGTGTTCACGAAGATCCACCACGTGGCGCCCACCGCCCAGTACCACCGCTGCTCGGAGAGCAGCTGGCCCACGAGGAGGGCGAAGGCGCTGCCGGCGGTCGCCTGGATCGCCTGGCGGGTGGTCGCCCGGGCCAGCCCCCTGGCTCCCGACGGGGCGGGCACGGCCGCCGCGGGCAGCCGGAGCTCGTAGCACCACACGGCGAAGCGGACGGTGGCGGCGGCGAGCAGCGCGAGGGTGACCGCGGTGTACAGCTCGGGCAGCTGGTCCGGCACGGTGTGCAGGAACTGCGTCGCGAAGAAGGTCATGAACGCGAACACGCCCAGGGCGTGACCGCGCGGCCCCCAGCGGCGGGCGTAGACCCCCGCGCCCACGACGGCGACGAAGACCGCGTCCCGGCCCACCGGATGATCGTGCAGCAGCGCCGCGACGGCGAGCACCGGGAAGCCGACCGCCGGCAGCAGCGCGGTGGTGACCATCTGGCCGCGGACCGTTGTGTCGGTGACCGTGAAGAGGGCGAGCAGCGCGGCCAGCCCGCCGGTGATGGCCGCGACGAGCGAATGGCCGGTAAGCGCGCACACCGTGACCGCCAGGCCGATGCCGAGGACCGCCCGGGTGGCGCTGCGCAACCGCAGCAGACCCGGATCCGGAGCCACGAACACCCTCTTCAGCACAGCTTCCGCCCCTTCGACATGCCCGCATGAAAAAGGCGCCGCGGGATCCGCAGCGCCATCGACGGGGCCATCACAGCATCCCTGCGGCAGGTTGCTCAACAGAGGTCGTGAACGCTGTGCCATTGGTACAGTTCCAGGGCCTCCCCTGCCTCCAGAAGGAGGCCAATGGGCAGGAGCGTGACCGAGGGTGACAGCTCGTTTTCAGCCACTCGTGAGGAGATCATTGACATGGCCGTGGACGCCCTGGACGCCAAGATCCTGCGGCTGCTGCTGGAGCAGCCGCGCACCAGCGTCCGGGAGTACGCCCGGCTCCTCGGCGTCGCCCGGGGCACCGTCCAGGCACGTCTCGACCACCTGGAACGGGACGGTGTGATCACCGCCTACAGCCCCCGGCTGTCCCCCGCCGCGCTCGGCCACCCCATCCTCGCCTTCGTGCACATCGAGGTCACACAGGGGCATCTGGAGGAGGTGGCCGACGCGCTGGCGGAGGTGCCGCAGATCATCGAGGCGTTCTCGACGACCGGCGGCGGGGATCTGCTGACCCGGGTGGTGGCACGCGACGCGGCACATCTGGAGGATGTGATCCAGCAGCTGATCAGCCTGCCGGGCGTGGTCCGCACCCGTACGGAGATGGCGCTGCGGGAGCGGGTGCCGCACCGGATGCTGCCGCTGGTCGAGGCGGTGGGCGGCACCGCCGGGCCGCAATGAGCCGCCGCTTGGCATCCTGGTGGGCATGAGCACCTCCGCCGCCTCCCCGGTCACGTCCGCCCCGCCCGCTCCGGTGATCTTCGATCTCGACGGCACCCTGGTGGACAGCGAGCCGAACTACTACGAGGCGGGCCGCCGGCTGCTGGCCGACTACGGCGTGCGCGACTTCAGCTGGGAGCATCACACCCGCTTCATCGGCATCGGCACCCGCGAAACGCTGGAGACGCTCCGCCGGGAGTTCGGGCTCGACGCCCCGGTCGAGGAGCTGCTGGCCGGCAAGAACCGCACCTATCTGGAGCTGGCGCGGGCGCACACCGAGGTCTTCCCCGAGATGCGCGTCTTCGTGGAGCGGCTGTCGGCGGCCGGGCATCCGATGGCGGTGGCGTCCGGCTCGTCGCCGGCCGCGATCGAGGCGGTGCTGGCCGGTACGGGGCTCGATGCGCTGCTGACCACGGTCGTGTCGGCCGAGGAGGTGGCGCACGGCAAGCCGGAGCCGGATGTCTTCCTGGAGGCCGCGCGCCGGCTGGGTGTCGATCCCACGGACTGTGTGGTGCTGGAGGACGCGGCGCCCGGTGCGCTCGCGGCTCACCGGGCGGGGATGCGGTGCATCGCCGTCCCGTATGTGGCCGGCACCGCCGATGACCCGGCGTTCGCCGGCGCGGGGCTGCTGTTCAAGGGCGGCCAGGGGGAGTTCACGGCACGCGCCGCGTACGACTGGCTCCGACGATGAGGAACCGCGGCGGTTGAGAAGATGCCTGGCCGGGGTGGCCAGGGGGACGACCGCCGTGCCGGTCGGTGGCCGGTCACGCTCACCGGCCACCGACAGGTACTTCTGCTCCGCAGAGCTCACTGAGGGATGGTCACTCCAGGCCGACGGACTTGCAGGCGTCGGCGAGGTCCTCGCAGAGCAGGTCGGTCCGGACGGCGCCGTCACGCACCACGGTGTTCTTCATGTTCTTCTTGGTGACGATCTGCGCCTTGAACAGCTGAGCGGGGATACCGGACTTGCTCTTGCTGTCGGCGGTGGTCGTCGTCAGGGACTTGATGCTCTTGCCGCGCAGCAGACGGAAGGCGATTTCGGCGGCGGTTTCGGCCTCCGGCCTGACTTCCTTGTAAATGGTGAAGTACTGGGTTCCGGCCACCAGCCGCTGCAGCGCAGGGAGTTCCGCGTCCTGGCCGCCGACCGGCACATTCTTGATACCGGCGGACTTGAGTGCCGCGGCGATGCCGCCCGCCATACCGTCATTGGCCGAGTAGACCGCGTCGAAGCCCTCCGCCCCCTGGGCGTTGATGACGTCGGTCATCTCCTTCTTGGCCATCGCCGCGGACCAGTCGGGGATGTCCTTCTCGTAGACGATCTTCCGCACCTTGCCGTCGAGGACGTCATGGGCGCCCTTCTTGTAGGCCGGTGCATTCGGGTCGGTCGGTGAGCCGTTCATCATGACGACGTCGGAGGCGGCCGCCTGGGAACCGAGAGCGGCGAGAATGCCCTGCCCCTGGAGCCGGCCGATCTTCTCGTTGTCGTAGGAGACATAGGCCGCGACATCGCCCTCGGCGAGCCGGTCGTACGCGATGACCTTGACGTCCTTCTTTGCGGCCGAATCCACCCAGCTCTTGGCCGCCGCGGCATCGACAGGGTCCAGAATAATGACCTTGACGCCCTTCTTCACCAGCGCGTCGAACTGTCTCTTCTGGGTGCCGACCTGCTGCTCGGCATTGTGGTAGTCAACCTTGCATTCGAGGCAGAGCGATGCAATACGCGAAGAAATGATACGGCGGTCGAACTTCTCATAACGGGCCGCTTTGGTCTCCGGGAGGAGCAGGCCTATGGAGTCCTGGCCGGCACCGGCATCCTTTTGATCGCTTCCGCAGGCCGCCAAGGGTGCGGTGAGCGAAAGCGCCATTGCGCCGGTGAGGGCACGCCGCATTATTGCATTCATTTCCGGTACCTCCAAAGGGGCCGCCTGACCGGCCCAGAACGGCTGAAGTGAACGCCACCTGCGGCCCTACCGTCAAGAATCAAAGCCACAACGATATGAAAGTGAGTTGTGAGTTGACTCCCTGAACCGCCGTCAGTCGACGGGCGTTCCGGACAGTACCGAAAAGTTCAATTAGTTCCGTATCGCTCCGGAACGTTCCCTTTCCCGGCCGGGCGCCCGGACTCGAATCCCGAAGTGTAACGCGGGGTAACACCCACCCCTTCCCTGTCGAACGACCCGTCAACCAGGGCATATCTGAACGGAGTTGCCCGACCACGCCGGACCACACGCTCGCGAGCGGCACAGCAGGCGCCTTCCCTCTCACGTACCGGACCACCACGAGGGAGAGAGGGAAAATAGGTGCTGCGCGCAGCTTTCCGGAGTGGCCGGTGAGCCGACGAGCCCCGGACACCCCGGTCAGGACAGTCGATGCGCCGACCGCCGTCGCCCCGATGGCGAACTGCCGCCGAACTGACCATTTCCCGGCCGCACGCCGCGGTCAATTACAGCGACACCAATGGAAATTCCCCGGGAATCACTCCCGGGAGATTTCCCCCTGGGAATCTCTTCGGCTTGATTTTCTGCCGCCGATTCCCTCCGATCCCTCTCGCCGAACGAGGCGCAAGCGCCCACCGCGGCGGATACCGCACAGCCAGCCGTCCGGCACCCGGGGCGCGCCGCGGGTTCCCGCCCGCCGGGTCAGCCGACCCAGCCGCCCGTGAGACCGAGCACCGCCGAGCCGTCGAGGTCGGTGAGCTTGGTGCCGGTGAACTCGCATGCCCAGTCGGACGTCTGGAGGCGGAACGCGGGCCGGTCCGCGGTGAGCGCCTCCAGCACGGCCCCGGCGGCCTCGGCGGGAGTCTGCGCGCTGCCGAGGAACTGGGCGACGGTGCGGTCCAGGTACGCCTGCAGCGCGTCCGCGTACGGGCCCGCGGCGGCCACCTCGGCCGCCAGATCGACCCCGATGTTGTTGACGAACTCGGTCGCCACAGCGCCGGGTTCGACCACGGACACGGTCACACCGAGGCCGGCCGCCACCGGCGCCAGGCTCTCCATGTACCCCTCGACGGCGAACTTGGCCGCGCAGTACGCCTCGTTGAAGGGCTGACCGATGATCCCGCCGACGCTGGTGACGGTGATCAGACGGCCGCCGGTGGCCCGCAGATGCGGCAGTGCCGCCTTCGAGACATGGAGCACACCGAAGAAGTTCACCTCCATCACCGCACGCACCGCGGCCACGCTCTCGTTCTCAAGGGTGCCGAGGTGTCCGGCACCCGCGTTGTTGATCACGGCGTCGAGGCGGCCGTGATCGGCGATCACCCCGTCGACCGCGGCGGCGACGGAGCCCTCATCGGTGACGTCCAGCTGCCGGACGTCGAGCTCCACCCCCGCTTCCTCGGCCGCCTTGCGCAGCGCACCGGAGCGGCCGGTGTCGCGCAGCGTCGCCACCACCCGCCAGCCGGCCCGGGCCGCGGCGACCGCAGCGGCGAGGCCGATACCGGAGGACGTGCCGGTGATCAGAACAACCTTGGACGAGGAGGAAGACATGGTGAACCTTTCGGACCGACGAAGCGGCTGACTTAAGTGCGTGTACACACACCATAAGCATTATGTGTGCACACACGCAACCGGTAGCCTTGCTGCATGGCGAAAAGGAAGCTCACCCAGGCCGAGATGCCCGTGGCCGATCACGCCTTCTACGGGCTGGTCTGGGCCGGAACCGTCCTCACCGAACGCGTGGACCGCGCCCTGAGCAAGGCCCACGACCTGCCGGTCTCCTGGTTCGAGGTCATGCTCTGGCTCGCCGCCAGCCCGGATCCGGTCCCGGCCTCGGTACTCGGCAACAGCACCATGCTCAGCCGCAGCCAGGTCTCCCGCGTCGTGGACGCCCTCCAGAGCCGCGGACTGGTCACCCGCACCCCCTCGGCCCGCGATGCCCGCTCCGTCGAGGTGTCCCTCACACCGGAAGGCCACCGGCTCTTCGAAGAGGCCGACGCCACCCGACGCGCCTGCCTGGCCCCGGTGTTCACCGACCTCCTCGACCAGGAGGACCTCGAAGCGCTGAGCACGGTGTGGCAGAAGCTCAAGGCCAACAAGGACGGCTGATACAGCGGGATCCGGGGGCGGGATCGACGACTCCGGACGACTCCCCCGGGTGTGAGCGGCAACACCAGCGCCGGCACAGGAACGGCGAGCAGGAACGGCGCAGCATTGGCACGCAGCGGTAACAGCCACCCGCTTGGGTAACAGCGATTCCCGAGCGGATACATTGTTACCCATGAGCACGCTCTATCAGGATGCCCAGCGCGCCGGCCAGGAAGCCGTGCGCACCGCGATCCTCGACCGCGCCATCAGCCTGCTGGTCGCGGAGGGTCCCGCCGCGCTGACCATGCGACGGATCGCCACCGAGGTCGGCTCGTCGACCAAGGTTCTCTACACCATGTTCGGAGGCAAGGAAGGGCTCGCCGACGCCCTGTACCGGGAAGGGTTCGCCCGGCTGCGCCGGGCGCAGGAGCGCGTTCCTGCCGCGGCCGACCCGTTGACGCGACTGAGCAACCTCGGGACGGCCTACCGGGATCACGCACTGGCCGAACCCGCCTACTACCGCGTGATGTTCGAGCAGGCCGTCCCCGGCTTCCGGCCGAGTGCCGGGGCACTGGCCGTCGCCGAGACCGCATTTGAGGCCTCGACCGCTGCCGTGACCGCCTGCATCGACTCCGGGGCCTTCCGGCCGGGCGATGCCCAGGAGATCGCGAAGATCCTCTGGGCCGCGTCACACGGGGCTGTGAGCCTGGAGATCGCCGGACACTTCCCCCCGGACACCGCCGCGCACCGCTACGAAACGCTGATGACGGCGGTGGCGCAGGCCTTCAGCGCCCGGCCCGCCACCGCCACCACCGACTCCGCTTCCCCCACCGAAGAGGGCCAGACTTCATGACCGGCAACCGCTATCTCTCGGGGTCGTTCGCTCCGGTCACCGAGGAGATCACCGCCTACGACCTGCCCGTCACCGGCCGGTTACCCGCCCATCTCAATGGCCGCTACCTGCGCAACGGGCCCAACCCACTGGGCATCGAGGACGCCGCCACCCATCTCTGGACCCTCGGTGCGGGCATGGTCCACGGCGTCCGAATCCGCGACGGCCGCGCCGAGTGGTACCGCAACCGCTGGGTCCGCTCCACCGCGATCGCCGACCGGCTCGGCGAACCACGGCGCGGCACGCCCGTCGACGAACTGATGGACATCTCCCCCAACGTGCAGGTCGTCGGTCTCGCGGGCCGCACCTTCGCACTCATCGAGGGCGGGATACGCCCGTACCAACTCACCTACGACCTGGACACGATCGGCCCCTGCGCGCTCGGGGCGACACCGCAGGGCTACAGCGCCAACGCCCACTCCCTCTTCGACCCCCGCGCCCGTGAGCTGCATTCGCTGGCGTTCCGCTACGGCTCCGACCAGGTCCAGCACATCGTGATGGACGAGACCGGAGTGGTCCTGCGGGCCACGACCATCGAGGTACCGGGCAACCCCTATATGCACGATTTCGCCCTGACCGACCGCCATGTGCTCCTCTTCGACTCGCCCGTGGTGTTCAGCGCCGCTCATCTGCCCACCGGGATCCCGTTCGTCTGGGACGGCAACCGCCCGGCGCGAGTGGGCGTGATGCCCCGTGCCGGGGGTGCGGTGCGCTGGTTCGAGGTCGCGCCGAGCCTGGTGGGGCACACGCTCAACGCCTACGAAGACGGCAGTGAACTCATCATCGACGTCGTCCGGCACCCGGAGGGTTTCGACATCAGGGACGTCGGCACCAGCCGCCCCACACTGGACCGCTGGACGGTCGACCTGACGGCCGGAAAGCTGCGCGAGGACCGGCTCGACGACCGCGTCCAGGAGTTCCCACGGCTCAACTCCCACTACACCGGGCGTCCTTACCGGTACGGGTACACCGCCGCGGTCGAGCTCTACGCGCCACCCGCCGGGCCTGGCGACACCCGGCCGGACGAGGGGTTCAGTAACGCGCTGCTCAAACACGATCTGCTGCGCGGCACGTCCGAGGCGCATGAGTTCGGGCGGTTCGGGGCCGTCAGCGAGGGCGTGTTCGTCTCCGCCGGGTCGCCCACCGCCGAGGACGACGGATATGTGATGGCCTACGTGTTCGATCCGGATCGCGGCGCCACCGATCTGGTGCTGTTGTCGGCCTGCGACTTCAGCGGTGAGCCGATCGCCCGTATTCATCTGCCCGTGCGTGTGCCGCTCGGTCTGCACGGCAGTTGGGTGCCCGGGGATGAGCGGGAGGTGCCTCGCTACGCCCTGGCCGGGTGACCATGAGCAGCCCGGTGGCCGGGCGAGGAGCTGCCGGGCCGCTCAGTGGGCGATCGTCCGGGCGATGTCCAGGGTGAGGCGCTGCCAGGGGTCGCGTGGGTCGCGATGGGTGAGGTCGCTGATACGGCGCAGACGGTAGCGCAGCGACTGCGGGTGGAGGCCGAGCTTGCGCGCGGCGGCGTTCGCGGAGCCCATGTCGAGGTAGGTGGTGAGCGCCGCCATGAGGTGGTGGCGGCCGGGCTGGACGAGGGGGCCGAGGATCAGGCGGCTGAGGTGTTCGGGAGTGGCGGCGGGGCGGCCGCCGAGGAGCGCCAGCACCTGGGCGTCCCCGTCCGTCAGGACCCGCGCGGGGTGGTGGGCGTGTGCGGGCGCCGTGTCCAGGGCGTCGGCCGCGAGACGATAGGCGACGGCGATCCGGTCCAGGCTCTCCCCCGAGATCGCACAGCCGCGCAGGCCCCGCTCGTGCAGGACCTCCGGCGCCCGCCCGCCGGCTGCGGCGGGCAGCAGCAGGACGAGGCGCGAGCCGCGGACCGTCGCCGGGAAGGTGCCCGCACCGCCGGGACCGTTGAGCGCGGCGAGGAGCCCGAGGGCGGCTTCCTGGGTCACGGCGGGTCCGGCCTCATCGATGGGCTCCGCCACCAACAGGCAGTAATGGTCGGTGAGTTGGACGCCCAGCCGGGCTGCCCGGTCGGTCAGTGCCCCGATGGAGGCGTGCCGGCCGGTGATCAGGTCGTCGAGGAGCAGCCGCAGTGCGCGGTCGCGGTCCCCGGCGAGGTCCTCGCTGGTGGCGGTGTACGCCGTGGCCATCTCCTCGGAGAGGGTGTCGAGGGTGGTCAGCGCCATGCGCGTGAGCGCGAAGGCGTCCGGTGCCGTCGGCGGGGGCGTGGCGGCCGCGATCTCGTCCGTCAGGACCGTCGCCGCGACCCGGTAGGCCCGCAGGACCGCCGGCATCGGGCGGCCGTCCGCGGCCCGTGCCGCCGCGATCCCGCGGAACCGCCGGAGATCGGCCGGGGTGAGTGCGCCGTCGGTGGCCCAGAGATGGAGCAGCCGGTCCAGTGCCCAGGCGGCGATGGCACGTACCTCGTGGAGCCGGCTGTCGTCGAGCACGGCGTAGGCCGGTACCTGCTCGCGTACGGCGGCGACGATCGTCGCGACGACCCGTGGGTCAGCGATCAGCTGCTGCCGGATGCGCTCCCGTTCCTCTGTCACAGGGTGATGATTCCACCCGCGTGTTGTGCGCAGCGCGGTGGACGGGTCTTGTCACTGTCGCCAGGATCTCGGGTGAGCACGCAGTCTCAGCGACGAGAGGCGGGACGTACGGATGGCGAAGCACTGGGCGGACTTCCAGTACGAGATCTATCTCCACGGCATGACGGGCGCCGTACCGCGGCTGCCGACGGATCTGACCCGGCTGGAGCGGCTCGCCGAGCAGCGTCTCGGCCCCGGACCGGTCGGCTATGTGGCGGGCAGCGCGGGCACCGGCAGCACCGCCGACGCCAACCGGGCGGCACTGGACCGCCGGCGGATCGTTCCGCGGATGCTCCGCGATGTGCAGGAACGCGACCTGTCCGTGGAGGTGTGCGGCCGCACACTGCCAGCGCCGCTCGCGCTCGCGCCCGTCGGAGTGCTGTCGATCATGCACCCGGACGCGGAGTCCGCCGCCGCGCGGGCAGCCGCGGACCAGGGCCTGCCGTACATCCTGTCCTCCGCCTCCAGCACCCCCATGGAGCAGGTCGCCGAGGCGATGGGTGACGGGGAGCGGTGGTTCCAGCTGTACTGGGCGAAGGACCGCGAGGTCACCAGGAGCTTCCTGAACCGGGCGAAGGCGGCCGGCTACACCGCACTGTTCGTCACGCTCGACACCCCGCTCCTCGCCTGGCGGCCGCGCGACCTCGACCAGGCTTATCTCCCGTTCCTGCACGGGGTGGGCACCGCCAACTACTTCAGCGATCCCGCGTTCCAGGCAGGGCTCGCCAAGCCGGTCCACGAGGACCCGAACGCGGCGGTCCGGCACTTCGTGGGGATGTTCGCCGACCCCGCCAAAACCTGGCCGGACCTGGCGTTCCTGCGGGAGAACTGGGACGGCCCGATCGTGCTCAAGGGCATTCTGCACCCGGATGACGCACTGCGGGCCGCCGAGGCCGGCGTGGACGGTGTGGTCGTCTCCAACCACGGCGGCCGCCAGGTGGCGGGCTCCGTCGCCGCCGCCGATGCGCTGCCGCGTGTCGTCGAGGCGGCCGCCGGCCGGCTCACCGTCCTCTTCGACAGCGGTATCCGCACCGGTGACGACATCTTCAAGGCGCTCGCCCTGGGCGCGCGGTCAGTGCTGGTGGGGCGGCCCTACGCGTACGGTCTCGGCCTCGACGGCCAGGCAGGCGTCGAGCATGTTCTGCGCTGTCTGCTGGCCGAGTTCGACCTCACTCTCGCGCTGTCCGGGCACTCCCGCCCCACCACCCTGACCGCCGACGACCTCATCGAGGAGTTCGTATGACCACCGCGCCGCACTCGGACCCGCTCCCGGAGCCGCACTCCGTGAAGAACGTGCTCGCCATCGTCTCGCCGCATGTCGGCGGCCGTACCGCCGGAGCCGCGCTGTCCGGTCTCTTCCCCGGCCAGGCCCGGGTCACCGTCGTCGAGTCGGCGGACGAGGACCCGGCGGCGCTGCGCGACGCCCACCTCCTGATCACCGGTCTGAGCCCGGTCACCGCGGACCATCTCGCCGCCGCACCGCAGCTGGAGCTGGTCCAGTGCGCCAGCCACGGCTTCGACTATGTCGACCTGGACGCGGCCCGCGAGCGGGGCATCCCGGTCTGCAACATCGGCTCCAGCGGCGCGGAGAAGCAGAATGTGGCGGAACAGACCTTCGCCCTGATGCTCGCCCTCGCCAAGCAGCTGGTCCCGGCCCACACGGCCCTCGTCGAGGCCGACTGGGCACTGCCGCGCCTGCAGCAGTCCCTGACCGAGCTGTCCGGCAAGACCCTCGGCATCATCGGCCTCGGCCATATCGGCGAGGAAGTGGCCCGTCGCGCCGTCGCGTTCGACATGACCATCGTCTACACGGGACCGAAGTCCGCCGGACCGGAGACCGAGGCCCGTCTCGGCGGCGCCCGCCAAATGAGCCTCGACGACCTGCTCCGCACCTCCGACTACATCACCCTGCACGCCCCGCTCACCGACCGCACCCGCCACCTCCTCGACGCGGAGCGCCTCGCCCTCCTCAAACCCACCGCGTTCGTCATCAACACCGCACGCGGCGCCCTCATCGACCAGGACGCCCTCGCGGACGCCCTGGAGGCGGGCACCCTTGCCGGGGCCGGCGTGGATGTCTTCGACCCCGAACCGCCCACGGCGGCGCTGCGTCTGCTCAAGGCCCCGAATGTGGTCCTCTCCCCGCACGTCGCGGGCGTCACCCGCGAGACGCTGGTCCGGATCGCCCTGGCGGCCGTGCAGAACGTCATCGACCATATGGCGGGCAAGCCGTTGCGGGACATCGTGTCGTAACGGCACCCGCCGGCCGCGCGGACGCACTCCTTCCTGAATTTCAGCCATTGTTCGGGGTACCGGTCCACGGGCCCGCACACAGGGGCGGGGCCGTGCGGTGGCGCGTTCCTGGCGCGCCACCGCCATTTCTCGACACGCCCGACGGCTGCCCCCTCGGCGACAGGAGTAGCGTCCGCCCGTTATCGGCTTCGACACGCTCCTCTCCGCACGGCGGCACCCTCACGCGTTGCCCGCCGACGGGCGGACAGGAGCGCAAGCAAGGCCTCACCTGGAAAGGCTGGCGCACCCTCGTGGAACCCCGTGGACGCACCCGATGGGCGATCGGCGGACTGCTCGCCGGCGGTATCGTCGTCAACTTCCTCGACCGTACGGCGATATCGGTGGCGAGCTCCTCGATCGCCGACGAATTCGGGCTCGACCTTCAGCAACTCGGTGTGGTGCTCTCGGCCTTCACCTGGTCGTACTGCCTGGTGCAGTTACCCGCCGGCATGCTCGTGGACATCCTGGGCGTATCGCGGCTCACCCGGATCGCCTCCGCGCTGTGGGCCGTTGCGGGCCTGCTGACCGCGGTGGCCGGCGGGGTCGGCCCCATCATCCTGGCCCGGCTGCTCCTCGGGGTGGCCGAGGGTCCCTCGATGGTCGGTGCCTCCAAGGCGACCGCGGCGTGGTTCCCCGTCAGTGAGCGCGGTATGGCGACGGCGCTGTTCGACGGCGCCACCAAGCTGGCCAACATGGTGGCGTTCCCGGTGCTGGCGTTCGTGATGAGCGAGTGGGGCTGGCGGGCCGGGTTCCTGTTCAGCGCCGCGGTCAGCCTGCTGTTCACCGTCGTGTGGTGGTGGGGCTACCGGGACCCGTCCGAGTACCGCTCGCTGCGCCCGGCGGAGCGGGAGTTCATTCTCCGGGGCGGGGCGCGGGACTCCGACCGGGGCGGGCTGCGGCAGTTCCGCTCGGCGCTGCGCTCGGGCAGAGTCTGGATCGTGGCCTGCGGCTTCGCCTGTTACGGCTACACCATCAACATCGTGCTGACCTGGATGCCCGAGTTCCTTCAACGGCAGTTCCACGTACGGCTGTTGCAGTCCGGCTTCTACTCGATGGTTCCGTGGGCGATGGCGACGGTCGCCGAACTCGCCGTGGGGGGCTGGCTGGTGGACCGGCTGATCCGCCGGGGCCGCGACCCGTGGGTGGTCCGCAGAACCGTGCTGACCTGCGGACTGGCGCTGGGCGGCACGATCGGCGCCGCGGGGAGCGCCGGATCCCCCGCCATCGCGGTCTGCTGGATGTCGGTCTCCCTGTCGGGGCTGGCCATCGCCGCGCCGGTCGCCTGGGGGCTGCCCGGACTGCTCGCCCCGCCGGGAGCGGTGGGGGCGGTCAGCGGGCTGATGAACTTTCTCAACACGGCGGCCACCGCGGGCGGTGTGCTGCTCACCGGCTGGCTGGCGCAGGTGACCGGGTCGTTCGACACGCCCTTCCTGTTCGCGGTCGCCGTGCTGGCGGTGGGGGTCGCGCTCTACTGGCGGGCGCTGCGCCCGGCAGCGGTGCGGGACCAGGGCTCGGCCCGGCAGCTGCACAAGGTCTGAGGCCTCGGGTGCGTCACCTCATACTCGACCAGGGTAGTTGCAAACGATGTGCAATAGCTGTGTCAGTCATCACAGATTCGCCGTCCCGCTCCAGGGAATCCCTACTGTGGCTGGGCAGTTCTCGGCAGGGGGGCGTGGAAGCGGCTATGCACACCGTCGGCCCGATTCCGCTCCGGTCCGAGCTGACTCGGGAGTGCCCCCGGCAGTCGCCGGAGCTGACCGGTCCCGCCCCGGATACCACCCCGGAAACCGCCCCTTCCGCATCGAGCGCCGCCGCGGCCGAGGTGCTCCGCCGATGAACGAAACGTCTGTTTTAGCGACCTGCCTGGCGCGACTGTCCTGGCCGCCGGAGCGGCTGGCCCGTGAGATCAACAGACGCTGCGGCAACGGCACCATCAGCAGCAAGGCCCCGTACAACTGGCTGAAGGGCGCGTGTCCCCGGCGCCAACTGCCGTACATCATCGCGAGGATCCTGTCCGACCACCTCGGCGAGCCGATCGCGGTCGAGGCGTTGTGGCCCGCGCACTTCCCGTCCACCGCGGCACCATACCGGCGGATCCCCGCTCAGCGGCGCCTCGCGACGCCCGTCCAGCGGCCGGCCGCCCTCGATCCGCTCACCGCGTCGGTGGACTGGCTGGTGGCCGACGAAGCACTGCCTCCGCCCTCGCGGTCGCGCGGCGAGGAGATCCCCGGGGTCGCGATCGAGGTGCTGACCGTCAGAATCCAGCAGTTGCGCCAGCTGGACGACAGCGGCAGCAGCGGGCTCGTACTGGACTGGGCGCTCCAGGACCTTGGGTGGGCGGAAAAGCTGGCCGCCAAGTACTCCTACGATGCCTCGACCGGACGGCGACTGCACCGCATCATCGCCGAACTCGGCCAGCTCACCGCCTGGCTGACGGCTGATCAGGGGATGGACGAACTGAGCAACTCCCGTTTCCTGGCCGCCCTGGGCGCCGCACGGGCCGCCGGCGACCGGCCGCTCGCCGCGTACATCATCTCCTGTATGAGCTACCGGGCCGGCTGGGCCGGCCGGGCGGAGGAGGCACTGCGCCTGATCCGTATCGCCCGCAAGGGGGCGGAGCACGAGGACATGGGCATCGGCCAGGCGCTGCTGGCCACCCGCGAGGCCAGGGCGCATGCCAGTCTCGGCGACGAGGCGGCCTGTCAACGGGCCCTGGACGATGCTGCCGAGCTCAGCCGGGCGGGCCGGCCCTCGGCCGAGCCGCCCTGGGCGTACTGGCTCACCCCCGCGGTCATGGTGGCCGATGCCGGACGGGCCTGGCTGGAGTTGGGGCGCCCCAAGCGGGCGGAGTGGCACCTCACGCGCGGGATCGAGCTGCTCCAGGGCAGCCAGCCGCGCAACCTGCTGCTGCACAGCGCCTCGCTGGCCGAGGCGCGACTGGCGCGCTGTGAGCTCGACGGCGCGGCGGAGGCCGCCACCGACGCACTGGCCCTGGCCGAGAACGTCAGTTCGCAGCGCGCCCACGCGCGGCTGATGGCGCTGCGGCGGCGGTTCGTCCGGTACGACAGCGCGGTGGCGCGTGACATCGCGCAACGGGCCGACGATCTGCTGGCAACGGGCGGGCGCGGACGGCGGGCTGAGGCGTGATCGCGAAGTCCCGTCGCCGGCCGTGCCGTTCCGCGGCCGTCAGCGGATCATCGCCGCCCCTCTCCTCGTGTCTCCTCGTGCGGTGGCGCGGGAGCGCGTCCCGCTCGGCGCACACTGAGGGGTGACCTCACCACCGCGTGATCTTCCCTGACACGACCCCTCGACACGGAACGGCATCCAGGAGAAGCAGGAACATATGCGAGTCACCCATGAGGCACCGCTTGCCCCGATGACGACGCTGGGCATCGGAGGACCGGCGGCGGTCCTCTTCGAGCTGTTCGACCCCGCGGACTTCCCCGAGTTCGTCGCGCTGGCCGACGCCTCCCCCGGCGAGCCGGTCTGCCTCGGCGAAGGAAGCAATGTGGTGGTCAGCGACGCCGGATGCGAGGGCGCCGTGCTGCGGATGAGCACCAAGGGCGTCCGCATGACCGGGAGCACCCCCGATGGACGGGTGCTGGTCGAGGTCCAGGCCGGTCACCTCCTCGGCGACCTGGTCGACACCACCATCGCCGAGGGCCTCACGGGAATGGAGATGCTCGTGGGCATCCCCGGGACCACCGGCGCCACACCGATTCAGAACGTCGGCGCCTACGGTCAGGAGACCGCCGACTGCCTGGTGGAAGTGACGGCGTGGGACTGGGAGTTGCGCCGCATGGTCACCCTGGACACCGCGGCCTGCGGGCTGGGCCACCGCACCAGCGTCTTCAAACGCTCCCGCCGGTGGACCCTGCTGACCCTGGTCTTCGCGCTGCGCCGGTCCGAGCTGAGCGCGCCGGTCACCTACCGGACGGTCGCCGCCGCACTCGATGTCCCGGTCGGGAGCAGCGTTCCGCTGGACGAGGTGGCCCAGGCGGTGCTCGCTGTCCGACGGAGCAAGGGCATGGTGCTGGGCTGCAGCGGCACCGACGACAGATCGGTCGGCAGTGTGTTCCTCAGCCCCGAGATCTCCCCCGCACAGGCCGACAGTCTGCGGGCGCGCAACGCGCCGGTGAACCACTTCCCCGACGGCTCGACCCGGGTGAGTGCAAGCTGGCTCATCCGGCAGGCCGGTTTCGCACTGCGCACCCCGATCGTCACGGGAGTTCGCATTTCCTCCCTGCACTACACACTGGTCGCCGAGGAGGGGGCGACCGCCGCCGGCTTCACCCGGGCGATCGAACTCGTACGCCAGGAGGTGCTGCGCCACACGGGGGTCCGGCTCACCTCCGAACTCGACTTCCTCTGAGTCGGCCCACCGCCCCGCGGGGGCGTTCCACTGACGCATGGGACGGCTGAACACGGGGCCGGATCAGGGGTGTTGCTCCGGGATCAAGAACCCAATGCGCTTGACGCGGCACGCGGCCTCGGATGAAATATTTCGGCGGTTGCGCAATATCTCCGCAACGACCGGAAATACTCCGGAATTAAATTAACTTTCTTTGGAGGGGACCATGGAGAACGTCACCATCAACGTGGACGAATTCGACCTCGACCTGGACATGGAAATCATGGAGTCGGCCGCGACCGCCGTGAAGGCGCAGGACGCGAAGCTCATGACGCAGGTCTGCCCGCCCACCTCCTGGCACTGCTGACACACGGGTGCGGGGTGGTGCGGGCCGACGTCCGCACCACCCCGCACCGTCGTCGGACGAAGCGGTGTCAGGGGAACGAGGCGGGGAGCCAGCGTGGTCGGTACGGGGCAGGTGGCATTCGAGTGCGGGAAAGTGGCTCTGGTACGGGCCGCGGCCCTCCCGCTGCCCTCGGACGACAGCCCCGCCCGGCAGCCCCGGCAACCCGGCGGGGCCCCGCCCGAAGAAGACCGGCTGCGCCGGCAGATTGCGGAACTCGCCGCCGACCCACGGCTCATGGAGGCGGTGAGCCTGGCCAGCGCGAGCCTGGCGGCGGAGGTGGACCGGGCCGTCGCCGGGGAACGGCTCCGACTCAAGTCGCTTCGCCGTATCGCGATGTCGCTGACGAAGTACCACTCACGGATGGCCCACCGCCCCACCCCGTTCGGCCTGTTCGCGGGGGTCGGTCTCGCCGGGTTCGGGCCCGCGCCCGCCTGGGAACCGGTCGGTGGCAGCCGCAGCGTGACCCGGCCGGACGCGGCCTGGCTGGACGGCGTGCTGGAAACACTGCGCGAGGTCCCCGCCGTACTGGAACGTTCGCGGCTCACGGCCAACAACCTGCACACCGTACGGGACGGCCGGCTGGTGCTGGTCGACCACCATGACCGCACCGGAGAACGGCAGTTGGCGGGATCGGTGCGCCACACCCGGGTGGTCCGGCACCTCCTGACGGCCGCGGCGCGCCCCGTGCCCTTTCCCCGGCTGGTGGCGGAGGGGAAACGACAGTTCCCGCAGGCACCCGAAGGCGCGGTCGAGGGCAGCATCGTGCAGCTCGTCCGCGGCCACTTCCTGCTGACCGACCTGACGCCGCCGCCCGACTGCACCGCCCCCCTCGACCACGCACGCGACCGGCTGCACGGGATCGACCATCCGGCGGCCCATGAACTGTGCGCGATCCACGCCGAGTTGAGAGCCCTGGATGCCGCACCGCCGGGCGACCGGCGGACCCGGCTGACCGCGGTCTCCGCACGGATGCGGGCGGTGCAGCCGGCTGCCGACGTCCTTCAGACGGACCTGTCCCTGGACGTGCGGCTGACACTGCCGGATGACGTGGCCCGGGAGGCGGCGCATGCCGCGACGGTGCTGTGGCGGACGTCCCCCGTCCACCGCGGCACTCCGCACCTGCGCGACTACCACCTGGCCTTCCTTGAACGCTACGGCACCGACCGGCCCGTCCCGGTCCTGGAACTGCTCGACGACGCCCGGGGGTTGGGGCTGCCCCGCGCCTACCGGCAGCCCGGTGCCGTGCCCGCCCCCGAGTCCGGGGCGCGCGACCGGGTGCTCGGCGAGCTGCTGATGGACGCGGCCCGCCGTGGCGCACGGGAAGTGGTGCTCGACGAGGAGACCGTACGCGCCCTGGAACCGGCGGAGCGCGGGCCGGCCCCCCTGAGCATGGAGGTGGGGGCCGAGCTGGTGGCACCGGGCTGGGAGGCTCTGTGCGACGGGGATTTCCATCTGGTCCTCGCGCCTCAGGCGGTGTCGCCGCTGGCCGGGGCGATGTTCAGCCGGTTCGCGCCGGTATTCGGCCGGTCGGGCGCGCGGATCGGGGACCTGGCGCGGCACGCGGAGCAGAGCGCACCGGACGACGAGATCCCTGCCTGTGTCGCCTACCGGCCCAGGGTGGCGCGAGCCGGCAATGTGTCCGCCGTTCCGCAGTGGCTCTCCCATCGCATCCCCCTGGGTGTCGGCCCCGCCGCGGCGGAGACGGCGCACGATCTGCTTCTGGAGAACCTGGCGGTGTCGGCGGACGCGGAGTGCCTCCGGCTCGTCGACGGACCGACCGGCCGCAGGGTGCGGCCGCTCTCGTACTCGATGCTCCACCCGGGCAACGGCCATCTTCCGTATGTGGCGCGCTTCCTGCTGGAGCTCGGGCAGGAAGGCCGGTCCTTCTGCGCACCCTGGAGCTGGGGAAGCTGGGCCTCGGCTCCCGCGCTGCCGCGGGTGCGCCACGGCCGGACCGTGCTCTCCCCGGCGCGGTGGCTGCCGGACCGGGCGCTGCGCGCCGCGGCCGACCAGGGGGACGAGGAGTGGGGTGCGCAGGTCGGGCAGTGGCGGCGGCGCTGGGACGTCCCCCGGCGGGTGCTGCTCACCAGGGCCGACCACCGCGTCGCGGTCGATCTCGACGACCCGCTGCATCTCCTGGTCCTCCGCGACGAGGTGCGGCGGGCGGCCGGTCTGACGCTGGTGGAGCAGTTCGGAGGACGAGCGGAACGGCAGTGGTTCCACGGTCCCGAGGGCGCCCATGCCGCCGAGTTCGTCTTCCCCGTCTTCGCCCGGCCCACCGTCCGGAACACCAAGCACAGCACCCGGCAGGCCCTGCCCGTGGCGGCGCCGGCCCCGCTCCCGACGGGTGGCCCGGACAGCGGCCGCAGCGCGCGCACCCACCTGCCCGGCGGCGAGTGGCTCTACGCGAAGATCTATGTGCCCCACGCCCGCCAGCCGGAGGTGCTGGCCCGTCACCTCGGTGCACTGACCGGCCCCGAGCTGCTGGGCAGGGCGGGCGCCGACCTCTGGTTCTTCCTCCGTTACGAGGATCCGGTACCGCACATCCGGCTGCGGTTCCACGGCAAGCCGGAATCCCTGTGGCCGGTGCTGCTGCCCGAGCTGCACTCCTGGGCGCGGGCGCGTGCGGAGGCGGGGCTCCTCGGGAAGGTGGTCCTGGACAGCTACGAGCCCGAGGTCGAGCGGTACGGCGGACCGGCCGCCATCGGGCCCGCCGAGCGCGTCTTCCACGCCGACAGCGAGTCCGTCGTCACACTGCTGGCCATGGCCCCCGACCAGCTGGGCGATCCGTCCCTGCCGGCCGCGCTGGGCATCCTCGACATCGTCACCCGCCTCGGCTCCCCGGAGGAGGCACTCAACTGGCTCAGCAGCCCGAAGGTGCTGGAGCGCCGGGGCGAGGTTCCGCGGGCCCGGAAGCAGGAGGTCGCCGCGCTGCTGGACGCGCACGCCCGTCCCCGGCCACCGGCCGCGGCGGACGGCTGGGGCGTGGGATGGAGCACCCGTGGCCCGGCGCTGGCCGGCCTGCGCGAGGTGCTGTCCGCCGGTGCGACGGACCATGACCGGACGGCACGGATCGCCCTGAGCCTGACCCATATGCACTGCAACCGGCTGCTCGGCCCGCAGCCCGAACAGGAACTGACGGCGCATGTGACGGCCCGTGAGGCGCTGGCGCTCTGGCTCGGCCGGAAGAGGCACCACAGATGACCGCACCCCTCGCGCTGTGCGACGCGGCATCGGACCTCGCACACCGCGTCGCCGGTCTGCTGAGTTCACCGGAGCAGGTGGCCGGCACCGCCCACGAGGCGTTCGCCGTGCTGCCACCGGAACTGCTGCAGCCCGCCTGGCAGCCCGCGTCACTGCTGCTGGGGCACCCCGGTATCGCGCTGCTGCACACCAGGTGCGCCCGGAACGAGGCACGGCATGCGGCGGTCGGGCACGCCCACCTCGCGGCGGCCGTCGCGGCGGCCACCGACGCCGGCCCGGCCGCGGTCGGTGATCTCCTGCTGCCCGCACGGCTGCACGCCCGTGCGCACGGCGGATATGCCCGGCTGCTGGCGCGCTGCGCCGAGGTGCACGCCGGATACGTCCGGGCCCATGTCGCCCGGCTGGTGGCGCGGCGGCAGGAGCACGGTCCGGGGCTGGCGGTCGGCGATTACGACGCGATCTCGGGCCTGGCGGGCGAGGGCCGTGCCCTCCTGCTGGCGGCCGACCACGGCGACGAACGGTGCGCGCAGGCGCTCCGCGACGTCCTGGACTTTCTGGTCGGGATGACGCATCCCCTGAAGTCCCCGGCAGGAGACGGAAGCCAGGTGCCGGGGTGGTGGTGCGCCCCCGACCGGTACCTCGTCCCGCGGGACCGCGCGGAGTTCCCGCACGGCGACTTCAACGTGGGTGCCGCCCACGGGGTGTGCGGCCCCCTCGCCCTGATGTCGCTGGCCCACCGCTCCGGACACCGGGTGACGGGCCTGCGCGACGCCCTTCGCCGGATGGCCGACTGGGTGCTGAGCGTGGGGTATACGGACGACCTGGGCATGCGGTGGCCCGGCCGTATCGCCTGCCCGGAGGAAGCCCGGCGGTCGTCGCAGCCCCCGCTGTCGGCCCAGGCACCCCAGGAGGCGGGGGCGAGGAGCAGGCCGGGATGGTGTTACGGGACATCCGGGATCGCCTGGACCCTGTATCTGGCCGGGCAGGCACTCGGCGACCCCCGGCTGACGGCCGTGGCCGAGGACGCGGTCAACGGCCTGGTGCGCCGACCGTTCGATGCGGCCGTGTCCGCCGACCCGGGCTTCTGCCATGGCCGTGCGGGCATCCTGCACACTGTCAGCCGCATGGCCGTCGCCACCGGGCGTACCGAGTGGTGGGCGGCGGCGGACGCTCTCGCCCGGGAGCTCGTGGCGGAGTGCGACCTCCGAACTCCCTTTGGCTACCGCCAGGTTCTGCCGCCGACCCCCCTCTCGGGGCCCGCACCGCACCGGGTGCACCACCCGGGTCTGCTGGACGGCGCCGCCGGAATCGCCCTCGTACTGGCCGACTACGCCGACGCCCGCCGGGGAGTCGCCCTCGACGAGGTGAACGGCTGGGACGCGGCCTTCCTCATGAGCTGACGCGCTCGCTCATCGTGCCCGGGGCGCCCCGGGTGCAAGCCCGTGACGCAGCAGGAGCAGGGCCGCGACCCGTGGCCCGGTCAGAATCCTCCGGATGCCGACCGGATCTCGAAGCCCGTCAGCCCTTCCGGCTCTTCCTCCCGCACGGACACGGCGTCGACGGTGGCCAGGGGCGGCCCCTGGTGCGCCCAGTCCACCAGCTGCTGCACGCGCTCGGGCTCCCCCTCGAACACGGCCTCCACCGTGCCGTCCGGAACGTTCCGCACCCAGCCGGCCACTCCGAGCCCGTCGGCCGTGCGCCGGCAGGTGTCGCGGAAGAACACGCCGTGCACCTCTCCGGAGACCACCACCCGTCTGCGGATCACCCCGTGCCTCACCTCGTCACCTCGTCACGTCGTCACGTCGTTCGCCCGGCCCGTCGTTCCCCCGGCCCGTCGTTCCCCCGGCCCGTCGGTACGAGCGCAGATATATCCCGGCCCCACGGTCACCGGGCGGAGCCACGCCCGGACGGCACACGGCTCACGGAGCGCCCGGCGGCCGCGGCGGCCCGGGCGAAGTGGGTGGCGTCGCGGACGGCCGCCCCGCCCGGATCGTTGTTGAAGTACGTGTAGACGTCGGCCCGGTCCGGCCAGGTGTCGGCGATCCGTCGCGCCCAGGTGGTGAGCGCCTGCCTGCCGTAGCGCGGCCAGGGTTCCGCGCGGCCCTCGTGGAAGCGCAGATACCCCCAGTCGGCGGTCCGCCACAGGGGCGTCACAGGCCGGGAACCCCGGTCCGCCCAGCACAGCGCCGCACCCCGCCGCTCCAGCACCGTACGGATTTCCGCGGTCCACCACGACGGGTGGCGGGGCTCGACGGCCACCCGGGTACCGGCGGGAAAGCAGCCGAGGCAGTCGTCCAGCAGCCCGGCGTCCCTGCGCAGCGTGGGCGGCAGTTGGAGCAGGACGGGCCCGAGCCGGGGGCCGAGGGCGGCGGCCCGCGACATCAGCCGCCCGACCGGCTCCCCGGGATCGCGCAGCCGCTTGATGTGGGTCAGATAGCGGCTTGCCTTCACGGCCATCACGAACCCGTCGGGGGTCCGGTCCCGCCAGTCCGCGAAGGTCTTCTCCTCGGGCAGCCGGTAGAAGGCGGCGTTGCTCTCGACGGTGGCGAAGTGCCGCGCGTACTCCTCCAGCCACCGTCGCTGCGGCCGGTCCTGCGGGTAGAGGACATCGCGCCAGTCCTTGTACTGCCAGCCGGAGGTTCCGACGAGGACGGTCATGACCGCATCCCTGCCCGCTGCGGGGCCCGGCATATCAGCCGTGCGGGGCCCGGCCCGGCATATCAGCCGTGCCGGGCCCCGCAGACGCTGCGGCAGGCGTTCCTGGCGCCTCGTCAGCGCTCCTGCGCGCACACGGTGTGCAGAAACTCCCCCAGGATCGCGTTGAAGGCTTCCGGGTGTTCCATGTTGGGGTAGTGCGCGGTGCCATCGACGGTTTCGGCGCGGCCGCGGGTGACGCTGTGCACCAGGCGCTCCCCCATGCCGATCATGTCGTGGGCGTCGATGGCGCCGCTGAGGGCCAGCACCGGAACGGGGATCGTCGCCGCCCGCGCCCAGGTGTCGGCCACGGGGATCTGCCGGTCGGGTTCGGTGCTGGTGTGCTTGGCGAGCGTCCGCTCGCACATCTTCCGCAGTCGTCGTACGACGTCCGGGTCGACCTCGTCGAGTGTGCGGTGCGGGCCGGCCGCGTACAGCATGAAGGTCTCGATCCAGCTCGCGACGTCACCGGCCGCCACAGCGCGGGCCTGCTCGGCCTCGATGTCCTTGACCCAGGGGTCATGGAACTCCGGCTCACTGGTCCCGGCGCCGCTGACGACCAGCGCGCGCACCAGCCCGGGGTGCTCCAGCGCGGTGTCCACCGCGATGCCCGCGCCCATCGACAGTCCGACGAGGACCGCGGGGCCGACGTCCAAGTGGCGCAGCAGCGCGGCGAGATCGTCGGTGTGCCGGAAGGCGCGGGTCGCGTTCGAGGAGGCGCCGTGGCCGCGGGCATCCGGGGCGATCACCCGGAAGTTCTGTGTCAGGGCCGGTAACTGGTCGTCCCACATACCGCTGTCCAGGAAGCCGCCGTGCAGCAGTACCAGCGGCCGGCCGGAACCGATGTCGCGGTAGGCGAGGCGGCCGTCCGAACCCGGCCCATCAGCGGTCGTCCCTGATCCGGCTGACCGATGAGGGCAGGGCCGCCATCACCGCTGTACTCGCACGCGAGCATGCGCTGCTCCGTCAGGTCGAGGGGGATCTGACCGACGCCGACGTCAGTGCGTGCGTGCGGGTGCTCACGAAGATGCTCACGCTCTTCGACCACGTGGATGTGAACTGAGGTGCTCTGGGCGCTCCGGCCCCGGGCTCCGGGCCCCGGGCGCCGTCATCCGGCAGCCCGGGTCCGGGCGTTGTCCCGCTCAGGGGGTGGGATGGGGATGACGTGGTGGGCCGGTATGAGACGAGGCGGGTGGCGCCGGCCGAGGCACGGCGGTCACCGCTCCGAGCGGGCGGTCACCGCTCCGAGCGGGTGATCACCGCTCCGAGCACGGCGACAGGCCACCCGGCGGCACCCAGCTGTAGCACCCGCCCGCTTCCTCGCCGAGCCAGCCGTTGACGCTGTGCAGGCCCCGCTCGTTGATCTGCGCGTCATGGATGCCGTAGGCGCGCTCCGGCTTGACCGCCCGGACGAAGTCGATGGCCTCGGACATGCGCAGCCACGAGGCCTGCACGGGCACGAACAGCGTCTCCACCGGCCTGCCGGGCACATGGAGCGAGTCGCCGGGGTGGTAGAGCCGCTCGTCGATCAGATAGCCGAGGTTGGCGCAGTCCGGCAGATCGCCGTAGATACGCGCGTGCCGCCCGCCGTGCGCCGTGACATGGAAGCCCGCCGCACGGAACTCCTCGCCCGGCTCCACCTCGATGACGTCCAGGAGACCGCCGAAGTCCGCACCCTTGGGCGCATAGACCGGCGCGCCGAGTCCCTTGAGCCGCAGCACATCGACGTGGTCGGCATGCTCGTGCGTCACCAGGATCGCGTCGGCACCGTGCAGCGCCCGCGCCTCGCTCCAGATACCGGGGTCGATGACCAGCGTCCCACCCCCCGGACGCTCCAACCGGACACAGGAATGCGTGTACTTGGTCATGCGCATCCTGTGAAGAGTAGGCGTCCGGGGTGCGGGCGTCGACCATCGAAAACGGCCGGGTGATGCTCTTCCGCCAGCGGCACGCGGGGCCGGGACGACAGAACCCGGACGGCGCTTTGCCCACACGGCAACCGCCCGTCACACGCGGCCGGGCGTGAACACGCGGGCCCATGGCACCTGTTGCCACGGCTGGTCGGTCGGCGCACGGCCGAAGCTGCGGGCAGGAGCAGGACCCCCTCAGGATCGACTCGGACCGGCTCAGGACCGGCTCAGGACCGGCTCAGGATCGACGGCCGCAGTGAGGTCTGCTCACCCCAGTGGGTGCGTCTCCGGCGCGTCCACGGGCGGCTCGCCACCGGCGTCGTTGAAGGCGGTGAGTGCCTCGATGAGCGAGGCCCGCTGCTCGGGGGCGAGGCGTTCGACAATGGCGCTGATCTCCGCGCGGCGGCGGGCGGTGACCTCCTCGACCGTCCGCCGCCCCTCGTCGGTGAGCTGGAGCAAGGTCTCGCGCCGGTTGTCGGGGTTGGCCTGACGGTGCGCCAGGCCCGCTGTGATGAGTCGGTCCACCATGCGCATCGCGGTCGACGGAGCGACCTGAAGCAGTTCGGCGAGCGCAACGAGTTTGGTGGCGCCTCGTGTGGAGAGCACCACCAGCATCCGCAGCTGAGGCAGTGTCACCCGCTCCTCGACCTCGCCGAGTGACCGCGCTGACACCGCAACGAGCAGCCGCGACGCAGTGAGCACCGCTCGGGTCACCGCATCCACATCGTCCGTGGCCCTCGTCGGGGCTCCACCCTCCGCCATCCCCTATTTCTACCGCCCTGATGTCCCGACGTGCCCACCGGGACGCCCGCGCCTCCTCCATGCAGGTAAAGCGCGGCATCGTAGCCCATCGCCGTCATCCGCCCTTGGGATTTGTGCATCGCCGCTGAATCGACTTCTTTGCTCAGTGCAAAGGTTAGCGTGGCCGTGCCCAGCAGCCCCATGGGCGACAGCGCTCCGGCGACCCTCGCGCGCATTCCAGGAGGCATGATGAAGTCTCACGCACGGAAACCGCAGTCCACTTCGAGCCGTGGCCGTCTGATAGCCGGTGCGGTCGCTCTCATGGCGGTCATCGCGACCGTATCCGTGTGGCTCGCACAACGGAACAGCTCCGCCGACGAGTCCCACTCCGCTCACCTCCCTGCCGCCAGAGCAGCCGCGGCCGGCCCTCAGGGAGGTAATACGGGTGCAGTCAGCGCCCTGGACAAGACCTTCCTCACCAAGGTCCGGCAAGCAGGGCTGTGGGAGATGCCGGCGGGCCGGCTCGCCCAGACGCACGCGTCGGGCGAAGCCATCAAGCGCGCCGGTATGCATCTGCTCGAAGGGCACAGCAAACTCGACCAGCTGGCCCGTGAGGACTCCGAGGCGCTGAACGTGCCCATCCCCGACCAGGCCACCGCCGAACAGCAGGGCTGGGTGGACCAGTTGGAGAACGCCCGGGGCCGGGAATTCGACCAGCTCTTCGTGGACCTGCTCCGCGCCTCCCACGGCAAGATTTTCATCACCATCGGTGAGGTGCGCGCCACCACCAAGAACTCGCTGATCCGGCGACTGGCCACCCAGACCAATAACACCGTCCAGGACCACATGGAGGTACTGGAGGACACTGGACTGGTCACCGACGCCACCCTCGACGACGTGGCCTCGACCGTCCCCAAGTGACCAGTCCTCAAGTGACCGTCCGCCGACGGGACATGAGTGCTGGCCGAGAGGCCGCGCCGGCCGAGGGACGTCAATTGCCCCAGATCTTGCGGTATGCCTGGCGATAGCCCTCGGAGTCCCAGGACAGTGCGCCGCCGCTGTTGGCGACGGTGGCGATGTGGACGGGGGCGACGTATCCGCTCTCCGGGGCGCCGGTGAAGGAGCGGTTGAACTCGTCGATGATCTGCCAGCCCTGTTCGGAGAGGGGCTCGGGCACGGTGGCGGCCTGGAACTCCTTGCCGTTGACGCGCTGGAAGGCCGACGGGTCGCCGTCACCGGCACCTATGTTGAACGGGGCGCCGGCACCGTCCTTGCCCGCGGCGCGCAGGGCGGGCGCGGCGTGCTGGAAGTACAGGTCGTTGATGGCGGCGGAATAGGTCCACTTACGGCCGAAACGGGACAGCAGGGAGCGGACTTCCCCGATGGATCGGCTGTTGACCTGGGGAATGGGCATGTTGGTGTAGCTCAGCAGCTTGGTGCTGGAGCAGGTGGCGAGTTCCTTCTTGATCAGATCGGACTTGCGCTTCGCGAAGGGTACCGAGCCATCGGTGAACAGGACAACGCCCGCGCGTCCGTTGGACCGGGCGATGATCCAGTCGGCGCTGATCTTCGCGACGTCCTCGACCCGGGAGGTGATGTTGCTGAAGAGTTGCGGATCCTTGCTCGGGCCGGGAGCCGGGGCAGCGTGCCAGCCGATCAGCGGAATCCCTTTCGCGTTGGCCTTTTTGACCTCCGCCGCGGCCGTACCGGGATCGAAACCGCTGATGACGATGCCGTCCGGCTTGAGGCGGAGAGCCTGCTTGAAGGCGGCCCGGAGACCGTCGGGCGTGCCCTGGCCGTTGAGGGTGCGGGCCTGCCATCCGACGATCTTGGCGGCTTCCTGGACACCTTGGGCGACACCGGCGACACCGGGGTTGCTCAGAGTCTGGGCGATGTAGACGACGCTCTTGCCGTGGACGGCCTTGGGTCCGGTGGTGGGCCCCCTCCAGGGGGCGTTGACCGCCTCGGCCTTCTTGACGGCCTGCTTGGCCCTGGACAGGACGGTGGGGCATCCGGGCTTGGCGGAGCTCCGGTGGGATGCGGTGGCGCCGGCGCCGGGTTCGCAGCCGGCGGCGGTGGCCATGACCAGGAGTGCGGCCGCTGTCACGACCGCCTTGCGGGTGGGGTGCACGGTTTCCTCGCAGGGCAGGATGAGCATACGGGTGGGGGTGGGGGGAGACAGATTACGGGTGGCGGTCCCCGGCGGTGCAGCCACCTTCGGGAAGATACGGCGCCTACCACCGGCAACCCGGGCCCGGTACGGAACCGGCCGGTCCAGGCCTGCCCCTACGGGCACCGGACCCTCGGCCGGTAGGGCACTCCACAACAGGAGTAACGGGCCAAACATGACAAAGAGTTGAATAGCGCTTGGCCATTGATGGTCATGTGTTGCATGCGCGTGCGCAGGCGGTAATGTTCACGGCCGGTTGGACATGTGGCGCAATCCTTTCGCTCGCATTCGGGGCGAATTTCGCAAGCATCACGTTCCGCCCCGTCGTCGGCGGTCGGCAACAACAACACCTCGGTCACCGCTCAGGAGCACGTCGTAAGGAGGCCTGGGTGTCTGCGGACACAGTGGACCCGCCACACGAAGGGGACCGGTCCCGGCGTTCATCGCTGAGGCCACGGTTCCGTCAGCAGGCGGAGGCCCTCCTGGACCGATGGCCGTTCCGGCGGAAACTCAACGTTCTGGTGATCGCGCCGGTCGCGGTCGTCGGCGTGCTGCTGGCCATCGGCGTCAACACGCAGATGGCCAAGGCCCTGGACGCCGACCGGACCGCGGCGCTGGTGCGCGACAGCGAGCAGGTCACGCGGCTGATCAACGACGTCCAGGCCGAACAACGGCAGGCGCTGCTGCTGTCCGTGGAGCAGGAGTCGGCCCGGCCCGGCGCCGCCCTGCCGTCCACCGCCGACTACCGCCGGATGCAGCAGGCCACCGATGAGCAGGTCACCGCGGTGCATTCCGCGTTCGGGCCGGACCTGCCGAAGGAGGAGGCGCGGGCCCTCGAGTACATCCGGGGCCTTGCGGTGCTGCGCGACAAGGTCGAGCGGGGCTCGGTTCCGGCCTCCGGCATCGACCCCGCGTACGCCGCCGCGGTCGGCTACCTGATCGACGGCATCGGCCTCGACCGCTTCATCGGCACCTCGTCGTCCTCGGTCATCACTCTTCTCGACACCGTCCTGCGCGCCGATGCCGCCCACGCGGCGTTCGAGAGCGGGTTGTTCTCCGCCCAGACCCGGGATGCCAACGCACTCACCGAGTACACCCGTGCGGTCGGTGCCCACGAGCTCTACGACGAACAGGCGGAACGCTTCGGCAGGATCGCCGACCCGGAACAGGTCCTGCGCCTGCGCGGGATCGAGCGAGATGCCGAGGAGAACGGCGTCCAGTCCCAGTTCGCAGAGCTCCAGATCGATCCGGGCTCCCTCCAGGGCCAGACCCCGGATCAGCTGCGCAAGGCGATCGCCGCCGGGACCCGGCAGGCCGAGGCCCGCCTCGACATCACCCGGTCGCTGATCGATCAGATCGCCGTCCGGGCCGACAGTCTCTCCACGAGCGCCCTGCGCAATGCGCTGGCGATGCTCGGCCTCGCCCTGCTCGGCTTCGCCTCCTGGCTGACCTTCTCCGTCCTGGTCCGGCGCTCGGTCGTACGTCCCCTGACAGCTCTGACCGACGCTGCCCAGCAGGTGGTCGACGTGGCCGGCGAGGAACTCACCAAGGTCGAGGACGACGCGTCGCCGGACAGCACCCCGCTGCAGCCGCGGCCGATCCCCGTCCCGGTCCACGACGAGATCGGCCACCTGGCCGAGGCGTTCAACCAGGTGCAGGTCACCGCCGCGGCCCTGCTGGAACGGCAGGTGCTCAGCCGCCGCAACGTCGCCGAGATGTTCGGCAACGTCGGACGCCGGGTCAGCAACCTCACCTCACGCCAGCTCATGCTGATCGACGCCGTGGAACGCGAGGAGACCGACCCCGACGTCCTGGAGCGGATGTACCGCATCGACCACATCGCCGTACGCCTCCAGCGCAACGCCGACAGCCTGATGCTGCTCGCCGGAATCCGGGACCCCGAGGTGGAGGCCCGGCCGACCGCCCTGGTCAACGTCATACGGGCCGGGCTCGGCCAGATCGAGGGCTACCAGCGGGTGTCCCTGCGGTCCGAGACGGAGGTCACCGTCGGGCCCGACATCGTCGACGATCTGACGCTGATGCTCGCCGAACTGCTGGAGAACGCAGTCTCGTTCTCCCCGTCCGACACCCCCGTCGAGGTGGTCGTCCGGCCCGGCACCGACATCACCTCGGACGGCGGTGCCCTGATCGAGATCATCGACCACGGCCTCGGTATGAGCGCGGAACGCCTCGACGAGGAGAACTCCCGGCTGGTCCGCCGGGAGCGGCTCGACCTCGTACCGACCAAGGTCCTCGGCCTGTTCGTGGTGGGAAACCTCGCCCGGCGCTCGGGCATCCGGGTCACCCTGAGCCGTACGCCGGGCGGCGGGGTGACCGGCACCGTCTGGCTCCCCGCCACGCTGCTGCTGGCCGTGCAGCCGGCCGCCACACCGTCCCCGGCAGCGGACGTGCCCGGGGACGGGCCCGCGCCGGAGCGCCCGGCAGCGCCCGAGCACGAGCCCACCGTGCCCGCGCCCGAGCCGGTCTCCGCCACGCCCCTGCCGGTGCGGACCCCCGCCACCACGCCCGAACGGCGGCCCGCCGCCGCCCCCTCGCGGGCGGGCGCACTCCCCCGGCGCCTCCCGCAGCGTACGGACGCGGAGCAGACCGCCGCCGCGTCCGAGCCGCCGCCGGCGGACTCCTCCGCCCGCCCGCTGCGACGGCGGGTAAGAGGCGCGACGCTCAACAGGACCACCCCCGCGGCCGACCGAGGGGACCAGGCCGTGCGCCGGCCCGTCGACGCCGACGCGGTCCGTGCGGAACTCGACGATTTCGAAGCCGCCGTACACAGGGCGGAGCAAGAGAGTGCTCCTGCCCCGAGGGACTCAGCGCCCTCGTCACACCAGCAACCCCGGAAGGAGTCGGGCAGTGACGACGCCGACAGGTAAGAGCAGTTCCGAGCGGGCAGAACCCATGGATCTGACCGCCGCCGCGGCCGACTTCACCTGGCTGCTCGACCGGTTCGCCACCCAGACCGCCGGCGTCGTCGACGCGATCGCGGTGTCCTCCGACGGTCTGCTGATCGCCGTTTCCCAACTGCGCGAGCAGGCCGACTCCGAGCGGCTCGCAGCGATCGTCTCGGGCGTCACAAGTCTGGCCGCCGGTGCGTCCGGCAACTACGGCCTCGGCGGCCTCAACAAGGTCATCATTGACTTGGAGGGCGGCCATGTACTGGTTTCGGCCATCGGCTGCGGCGCCGTCCTCGGCGTGGTGACCTCGAAGGAGGCCAAGCTCGGCAACATCGCCTACGAGATGACCCTCTTCGCCAACCGGGCCGGGAGCGCGCTCACCCCCCAGCTGGTGCTGGAGCTCAAGAAGAACGCCGGAGCCGCACCGGCCCGCTGACCCGCCCCACACCACAGAGGCAGGGATACAGGCGCTGAGAAGAGGATCAAGATGGCCGCCGGTGAACCAGGACCGGACGAGGGTGGAGGTCCCCCCTGCTCATGGGGGTCCCCCCGCTCAAGCGAAGCCGAGAGTGGGGGAGGAGCCGAGAGCTTGGGGGAGGGCAGCGACCTGGGTCCGTCGGAGCCGGCCGGCCGCGCTCCGGCGATCCGGCCCTTCCTGCTGACCGCCGGCCGGGTGGCGGGGGGCGGCACCGGCCCACCGCTGCCGGTCGAGGCCCAGGTCGTGACGACCTCGTCCGGGCTCTCCGTCCTGGGCTCGCTCTCCTTCGAACAACACGACATCGTGGCCGCCTGCCGACGGCCACAGTCGGTGGCGGAACTGGCCGCGCGGCTGCACCTCCACCTCAACGTGGTCCGGGTGCTGGCGGAAGACCTGCGCGCCGCCGGACATCTGGCGGTCCACGTCCCGAACGCCGGCACAACCCAGGACATTTCCGTACTGCGAAGGGTTATCGATGGTCTCCGTGCCGTCCCCGACTCACGGGGGACACTCCGTGACAGTGGTTGAACAGCCGCCGGTACCGGTCAAGTTGGTCATCGCCGGCGGCTTCGGCGTCGGCAAGACCACGGCCGTCGGCGCGATCTCCGAGATCCGGCCGCTGACCACGGAGGCCGCCATCACCGAGGTCGCGGCAGGCGTGGACGACCTCACGCACACCCCCGGCAAGACCACCACCACGGTCGCCATGGACTTCGGCTGCATCACCATCGACCCGACGCTGAAGCTCTACCTCTTCGGCACACCGGGCCAGGACCGGTTCGGGTTCATGTGGGACGACGTGGTCGAGGGCGCGCTCGGCGGCCTGGTGATCGTGGACACCCGCCGTCTGGACGACTGTTACGCGGCAGTGGACTACTTCGAGCACAAGGGCATCCCGTTCGCCGTCGCCGTCAACGCCTTCGACGGCGAAGTGCACCACAACCTCGACGAGGTGCGCTGGGCCCTGGACGTCTCCGACCACGTACCGCTGGTCGTCTTCGACGCACGCAACACGGGTTCGGTCCGGGATGCGCTGCTGGTCGTACTCGAAGTCGCCCTGTCCCGCGCGCAGGACACCGCGGCGGGCTGACTCCCCGGACCCGTCCGGGCGGGCCGGCTGCTCGCCCGGCGGCCTGCCGACCTGCACCCACGGCCCGTAACTACAGGTAAGTGATCAGTTTCACTCGGTATGGGACCCCGCCCGCGGTCCATACCGCCCTCCCGGCTGCCATCATCCCTACCGATGCGGAATTCAGCTGACTCCGCACAGACCGAAACAACAGCGAAAACAGGGGTGTTGGCGTGAGATTGGCGTGGTCGCGGCGGGCCGGGCGAAGGCGGGCGGACACCGGTGCGGGTTCCGGTCCGAGCGGGCCGGGGGTGGCCCGCCGCCCGGTGGCGGCGCGGCGTTTCGCGGCGGCCGGCGCGGCCGCCGTACTCCTCGGTCAGCTCCTCCTCGGCGGGTCCCCCGCCGCGGCACGGACCGGCGCGTTGCCGGGGTCGGCGTTCCCCCTCGTCCTCGACGTGGACCTGACGCCGAATCCGGTGTGCAGCGGCGATGTGCACGGCCGGGTGCAGGTCTACGACCCGGCCGCGGCGAAGGCCGGAGCCACCGTGGAGTGGCGCGTCCGCGCCGGTGCGGAGCAGCTGGCCGGCGGGCGCGTCGCCATGAACTCCCCGGTCGGCACGGCGGAGTTCCGCATCCCCTTCGACAAGGTGCCGGCAACCGAGACCGCCCTGCAGATCGACGCCCGCACCGCCGCCTCGCCCGGGGACCGTGCGCCCGGCCGCTACGGCAAGGTGTGGCGGGACACGGTACGCCGGGGGTGCGACCCGGTGCGGGTGGCGTCCGTCGGTGACTCGGTGGTCTGGGGGCAGGGCCTGGACCACGACCAGAAGTTCCCTTATCAGACCGGGCAGTTGCTCGGCCGGGAGACCGGCCGGGGCCATCAGCTCATGGACTACTCGATCTCCGGCGCGGTGCTCGACGCACCCGGGCTGCCCGCGGGCAATGATGACGCGGCCTGTCTGCACACCACGGAGAAGCAGGATCCGGACGGCGACGGGGAGATGGAGTTCGGCGAGGTCACCCAGCAAATGCCGGATGTCTTCTGCCAGTTGGAAAAGGCCGGAGCACAGGCGCGGGCGGGCGGCTACGGTCTCGATCTGGTCGTGGTCAACGGATGCATCAACGACCTCGATCCGTTCTTCGGTATCGGCGTCGGCATCACCCCCGGCTCGAAGAACCTGCCCGAGGCCGTGCAGCGCGAGTGCTCCGGCGTCGGCGCGGCACCGGAGAACCCGGCCAAGGACGTGCCCTACTTCAGCGGCGCGAAGGTCGGATACGGCGGACGCGGGATGCAGGCGGCGATCGAGAAGGCGCACTCCCTGCCGGGACGGCCGAAGGTGATCGTGGCCGACTTCTACTACGCGCTGAGCCGCAGCAGTTCTCCGATCCCGGTGCGGAACTGTTCGACCCCGGGCGTCGCCGGTGCGCGGCTGACCTCCTGCAAGGGCGCCCTCGGCAGCGTGGCCGAGCGCTACGAGCAGTACACACAGCTGGCCAATGCCGCCTACCACCAGGCGGCGGCCGCCGCCAACAAGGCGTCCTCGGACGGTCCGTACGCGGCCGCGGCGGACGGACTGTTCACCGTCGACAATGCCCTCCTCACCCGGGACTCCAAGGTCTGGGGCACTCCGGTGACCGACCCGGCGTTCCCGCTGCGCACACGGGCCTGCCCGGAGCTCAGCTCGACTCCGGCGCAGTGTCTGAGCGCGGCCGTCGGGCACCCCGACATCGAGGGCGCCCAGCAGTACGCCGAAGCCTTTCTCCTCAACCCGAGCCTGCGGAAGTGGTTCCACCTCCCCCGGCAGGGACCCCGGGCGCAGCTGAAGGTCCCGGCGAACGCGCATGTCGGCAGTGCGGTGCCCCTGTCGGTGACGGTGGACGGAAAGCCACCGGCCGCCGGGTACCGCTACCACTGGTACTTCGGCGACGGTACGCAGCAGGAGACCGACGAGGCGGCCGTCACCCATACCTACGACCACCAGGGGCCCTGGCTGCCGCGGCTCGTGGTGACCGGCCCGGATGGTGAAAAGAGCCTGGTCGAGGCCCCCCGGGCGCTCACCGCGGACTGACGGCTCCCACCAAGGGGGGCGGCTCGCAGGCGCGGGCCGCCCCCTTTTGCGCGGCCCGCGCCGACACCCGATTCCGCCATATCGACCACCATCGCGGCGGGGGCCGTCCTGCTGAGTCCGGAACCTCGAACGTCTGCGGAACATCGGAGGTCTGCGAAGCGCACCCGGCCCTGGCGCGAGCGGGCAGAGAACGATGAGGTGGGCTTCGACGCCGAACCACCGGACGAGGGCCGCGTGCCCGGCACCGCCCCGCGGTGGCACCGGACGGTTCGGACCGGAGCAGCGCGGACGGGAGGACTGCGGGCATGGAGTTGGAGCTTCGGCACCTGAGAGTGCTGTGTGCGATCGCCGATGCCGGGAGCGTGGGCCGGGCCGCCTCGGACCTGGGGTACTCACAGCCGGCAATGAGCACCCAACTCCGGCGGATTGAGCAGCACTTCGGCAGTCCGCTGTTCGAGCGGAACACCTCGGGGGTGGAGCTGACGCGGTACGGCACGGAGGTCCTGGCGCAGGCCCGTGACGTCCTGGCCCGTGCGGCGGCGATCGGGCGCCGGCCGGCCGCGGACGATGCACGAACCTGCCGCTCGCTCCGCCTGGCCGCGACCAATTCGCCGGTCCTGGCCGGAATGCTCATCCGGCTCCGGAGCCGGCTGCCCGATCTCGCGCTCACGGTGAGCAGTGTGTATCCGTCCTCGGAGAGCGTCGAACTCCTGGAGCACGGTGAGGTGGACGCCGCGATCGCCGCGGACTACCCCGGACGTGAACTGCGGCATTCGGCCGCCGTGGCGCACCGCGGGATCGTCACCGAGCCGTCCTTCGTCGCCCTGCCGGCCGGGCACCGGCTCCGGCACTGCCCTGAGGTGGCGCTCGCCGACCTGGCCGACGACGCGTGGTTTCTGACCCCGGACGACGGGGCCGGCTGGCCGGGAGTGTTCTACGCGGCGTGCCGGGCAGCCGGCTTCACCCCGGCGGCGGTCCACGAATTCCTGGGCGACCAGCAGCAGTTACAGAACATGATCGCTGAAGGCATCGGCGTCTCCATCGTGCAGGCGACGCTCCGGCCGATTCCCGACGTCCTCGTCAAGCCACTGGTCGGCACCCCGTTGTGGTGCCGCTATGTGCTGGCCTGGCGACGCGAGAGCGTTGCCGACGACATAGCGGAAGCGCTCTTCGGCTCCGCCGCCGCGGCATACCGGTCTCTCATCGCGCAGTCTCCGCACTTCCGGACCTGGGCCTCCCGAACCTGGAGCGTGACCAGGCCGTAGCACGCGGAACCTGGAGCGCGACCGGGCCGTAGCACGCGGAACCTGGAGCGCGACCGGGCCGTGGCGCGTTATCCGGCGGCCCCACCCATGCCTTTGGTCAACCGGACCGCACGGAACCGCCGTTCGCCCCGCGCACCGCCTCGCTGCCTCACTGCCTCACCGCCTCACCGCCAAGACCTTCAGGCCCGGATGTTATGGCGTACTCGGCCCAGGTGCTATGTCACACATTATTGTCGCCCGTCAGTGTGCGCTGAGATGGTGCCACTCACGCCTCAGCTCGATCCCGAGGCGCATCTGTCCACGAAGGAGCATGGATGCGCTACCGCCTCCCCCTGCCCAGATGTCTGGCCGGCGGACTCGCCGCCTGCGTCGCCACGGCCGGTCTGCTGACCGCGCCGGCCCTGGCGGCGCCACGCTCGCCGGCAGCCGACCGGGCCCTCACCGCGTCCCGGACCACCCCCCACTCCATACCGCCGACCGGCCCGACAGCCGGCGCGAACGAAAGGCCCGCACTGCAGGGCCGACCGCTCGGCGCCGCCCAGCTCCCCCCGCTCAGCGCGAAGAATCCCCCCACTTCTTCGACTGCGCACCGGAAGGACGGCGCGGAGCACGGCGCCGCGGCCTCCTGCAACCCGTCGGACTTCGGCAGCCGGACCGGGGCCGAGCTGGTCACGTTCGTCAAGGCCTCGACCACGGACTGTGTCAACACCCTGTTCAGCATCACCGGCACAGACGCGCGCGACGTCTTCCGCGAGGACCAGATGGTCACCATGGCCAACGCCTTCCAGAGCGGGGCGACGGCGTATCCCGGTGACAACGCGGACAATGTGCTGCAGACCGTGCTGTTCCTGCGCGCCGGCTATTACGTGCAGTCGAACCATCCGGATGATGTCGGCGACTACGGCCCGACCCTGGCAGCGGCCAGCCAGGGCAGCCTGGACGCGTTCTTCGCCAACGCGCACTCCAAGGAGGTCACTTCGGGCAACGGCGACGTCCTGAGCGAGGTCATGATCCTCACGGACAGCGCCAACGAGCAGGCCCGCTATCTGAACACCTACAAGCAGGTGCTCAGCGGCTACAACAGCTCCTACGACGACATCCCCAGCATGCTGGCCGCCGTCAACAACGTCTACACCCCTCTCTGGCGCGGGAACTGGAACCCCGCCTACGTCACGGCGGTCACGGCCGATCCGAGCATCATCGACACCCTCAACACCTTCGCGCTCGACCACCTGGACATGCTCGGCACCGACAATTCCTACCTGGACTCCAACGCCGGGATGAACGTCGCACGGTACGTCGAGCACCCGGCCCTCCGGGACAAGGTCCGGCCGCTCATGAAGGGCCTGCTGGACGCCTCGAAGATCGCCGGTCCGACCGCGCCCCTGTGGGTCACCGTCGCTTCCCAGGCCGACGCCTACGACCAGGCCAACTGCTCGTACTTCGGTGTCTGCGACCTGTCGGACCAGCTGATCAAGGCGGCACTGCCGATCACCCACAGCTGCGATGCGACGCACACCGTCAAGGCACAGTCGCTGACGCCCGAGGAGCTCAACACCACCTGCGCCAGCGTCCTGGGCCAGGGCCCGTACGTCCGCGACCTGGTGAAGAACGACGGCCCGATCCCCAACCAGTACGAATCGACCATCCAGCTCGTCGTGTTCGGCAGTCGCAACGACTACCAGACCTACGCCGGGGCCATCTACGGCGTCGACACCAACAACGGCGGCATCACCATGATCGGCGACCCGACCAAACCCGACAACCAGCCCATGTCCCTCATGTACCAGAGGAGCGACGACAACGGCTTCCCGGCCCGGATCTGGAACCTCAACCACGAGTACACGCACTACCTCGACGCCCGTGACGACATGAAGGGCGACTTCGGCCAGCAGACGTCGGTCCCGGACGTCTGGTGGATCGAGGGCCTCGGCGAGTACGTCTCGTACAGCTACCGCAAGATCACCGACGACGAGGCGGTCACCGAGGCCGGCAAGCACACCTACAAGCTGAGCACGCTGTTCCAGAGCACCTACGACAACAGCGATGTGACCCGCACCTATCCCTGGGGCTACCTCGCGGTCCGCTACATGTTCGAGAAGCACCCCGAGGACATCGCCACCATGCTCCAGCACTTCCGGACCGGCGACTACGCCGGCGGCTACGCCGTCTACAACACCGATATCGGCACACGCTACGACGCCGACTTCGACTCCTGGCTCACCGCCTGTGCCAACGGCGCCTGCGCCGCCAAGCCGGGCCCGACGACCGCGCCTTCGGCGCACCGGCCTCCGGCCCGACCGGCTACCTGACCGGCCATCTGACCGGCAGCCTCGGCCCCGGGGCTGCCGGCTCCGGGCCGAGGCGACACCACCGTCCCGGCCCGTCACGGGCCCCGCCCACAGTGTTCGGCCGACGAGAGGCACGGCCCTGCAAGCGCGCCACTCGCACACAGGTCCACCTGTGGTCGACGGTGTGTCAGGCGATATCCTTCCTCGCAGTGTCAACGGGGTGGGAGCTGTTCTGCATGCGGTTCATCTATGTCCATGGGACCGGCGTGCGTCGCAAGAAGTACGACCAGCAGTACGGGCTGCTCACCAAGGCGCTGGGTGAACGCTTCCCCAAGGCCGAGTTCGTCCCCTGTTATTGGGGCGACACATATGGGGCAACGCTCAGTGCCGAGGGCAGATCCATTCCGCCCCTCTTCGGGACGCGCGCCGCGGCCGACGACGGTTTCACCGCCGGGACGGCCGGGCCCCTGGAGCAGGAGGCGGCCGAGTGGATGCTGCTGACGACCGATCCACTGTGCGAACTGCGGGTCCTCGCACACCCGTCCGAGGCCGATGGCGGGCTCGGCCTGCCCGGTGTACGGGCTGCCGGTGAAGAGGTGGCCGACCAGCTCGCCGCCCTCCAGGACGAACCCGCCCGCTCCGACGAACTGCATGCTCTGCTCCAGGACACCGGACTTGCCCCGCATTACTCCCCCGCGCTCAAGGACGTCGCCGGGTCCACCGAGTTCACGGAAGCCTGCGCGGCGGCTGCCGACGTTCCTGCGGGCCGTGAGGTCGCAACCGCCGCAAGCCGTGCGGTCGTTGCCGCTGCACTGGCCACCGCCGGGGAGGACGCGCTGTGCACCGGTGACGAGCGCGACCGGCTGGTCGAGCTCGTCGGCGACCGGCTGGGCGGCTCGGCCCGCTTCCCGGGCGGCCGGGCCGCTGCGGTACTCGCATCGCTCGCCCTGCGGATGACCACACAGCCCGTGCTCCGCGTCGTACGCGGTCCGCTGACCCGCGGAACCGCCCCCGAGCTCGGCGACATTCTGCGCTATCAGGCACGCGGCGGCCTCCTGCGTGACTTCGTGACCCAGCTGATCACCGCGGGAAGCCGCCCCGGCAGCGCGAACGGGCCCACGGTGCTGATCGGGCACAGCCTGGGCGGCATCGCCCTGGTGGACCTGTGCGCCCTGGCTGCCGCCGAGGGCATCGAACTGCCGCAGCCGCTGCTGCTGGTGACCGTCGGTTCCCAGGCCCCGTTCCTCCACGAACTCGGGGCGCTCACCGGGCTTCCCCCGACGGCGGACGCCTTGCCCGGCGGGTTCCCGCGCTGGCTCAACATCTTCGACCGTCATGATCTGCTGGCGTTCCGCGCCGAGCCCGTCTTCCCCGATGACCCGCGCGTCGTCGACCACGAGGTGTCCAGCCGTCAGCCGTTCCCGATGAGCCATGGCGCGTACTGGAAGCTCGGCGCGGTGTACGACCGGATCGCGGAGGAGATCGAGGCCCCGGCATGACCACGGTGGACGACCCGGCCGGGCAGCACCCCGGCCGCTTCTCGACGTACCGGTGCGGCACCGGCGCCGCGATCGACCCGAGCCGCGTGTTCGCCCTTGTCGTGGGCATCGAGACATACGACGTCAGCCACCGATGGGACCTGGCCGGCGCCGCCCGGGACGCGGAGCGGTTCGCCGGGTGGCTCACCGGTCCCGCAGGGGTCCCCGCCGGCAATGTGAGACTTCTGCTGTCGCCGTTGGGCAGGCCCGGTGGGGACCGGGCCCGCAGGAAGCACCAGCGTCCGACTCAGGAGAACGTCGAACGGGCCCTGTTCAAGGAACTGCCTTCCTGCGACGGCGATCTGCTGTGGCTCTACTGGGCGGGACACGGCTATCTCGACGCGTCCCACCAGTTGCTGCTCCCCTACGCCGACGCCACGCAGAACTTCACCTCGCATCTCAACCTGGAGGCGGCGCTGCGCTGGTGGAAGAGCAACCGGCTGCCGAACGGTCGTTTCCACCGTCAGATAGCGATCGGTGACGCCTGCCGGGTGGATGCCGCCGGGGCCGCCAAGCTCGCCTTCGGACCGTCGGAGTACGGCCCTGGACGGACCGATCCGAAGCGGCGGCAGTTCCGGCTCTACGCCTCCCACGCGGGCGAGGCCGCGCAGAATCTGGCCGACCGGGGCGCCGGGCGGTTCACCGAGACGCTGTTGCAGCATCTGCAGGAGGAGACGCTCGAAGCGGCTGTGGCGAACCTGGCCGGTATCGCCCGTTCCGTCCAGACCGACCTCCAACTGCTGCGGCAGCAGGGGCTGGCATGGCAGGAGCCCCAGTTCATCATCGATCGCGACTGGAGCGGCTCCGCGATCTTCGGCGACCGCTGGAAGGACCCAGGGGACCACGGCCCCCGGGCCCCCGGCCTGGATCAGCGTGCCTGGACCGACCTGGGCACTCTGTTACGGGGACGGGACATCCCCCCGTTCACCTACGACGCCTATCTCTGGGCGTTCGAGGTGACCGGCTGTGCTCCCCCGGCCCACCGCAGCCTGCCCGCGGGCGAACTGACCGAGATCGCCCGCGACTTGGACAACAGACACGGCGGACGGCCGGATCTGCCGCTGACGCTGCCCTTCGTACGCCATCTCGCGGAACGCTCCGATGACGCCCAGTGGGCCGAGGAGGCCCGCACCTGGGTGGACGCCACCCGCAGCCGATTGGACGCCGCGCCCGTGCCCGCTCCCCCGGCCCCCGCGCCCGAGGGCACCTCACTGCACGTGCGGCTCGCGGAGGACTCAGAAGCCGACGGCGTTCTCTGGGTTCGCATGTGGCTGTACCGGCGGGCCGCGTTCGAGGCGGTGTGGGAGTCGGAACACCCGCTGCGTATGGCAGAGATCCGGACGCGCCTGGGGGAACAGCTGCTCGCCCGGTCCGCGGACCTGCCCGGGCGGATCGAGTTCCACGTTCCGCAGGATCTGCTGACCGAGGCCTTCGAGTGCTGGCGCCTGCCGATCGGCCGGCGCGGCAAGACCATCGAACTCGGCTGCCAGTACGAAGTGCTGGTGCGCTGCCCCGACGAACGCACCGGTATCACTCGTGACCAATGGCGCCGGAAGTGGCAGTGGCTCAAGCAGCACGGCGGGGAGCACCCGCGGGCGGTACGAGAGCTGTGCGATGACGATGTGTTCGCGGAACTCGCCGTCTCCCTGCAGGAACCCGGTCCGCCGGTCTGTGTACTGGCCGAGGTTTCCGACCGGCTCCTGGTGGAAACCCTGGATGCGCTGCTCGACGCCGGCGTGCCCATCGCGGTCTGGCCCCGCGGCGGCGCCACCGACGATGCCGGGCTGTCGGCGGTGCTCGCGGCGGGACGGGTGGACGGCCGCCACGTCGGCATAGACGTACGCCGGCTGCCGGCCGTCCTGAAAAGACTGCGTATCCCCGGACCGGAACGGCAGGAAGTCCGCACGTCCCCGCAGTCCCTCGTGCTGTTGTGGGACGACCCCGAGCGCGTACCCGAAAGGCGGTCGCTGTCATGAGCCCGAACCCTGCCCCTCCGCCGGAGGCCACCGAGGCCGGGCCAACGGGGCCCGGCGCCAAGGGCTGGTGGATCTACCAGGCGCCCGGCGCGGCCGCACAGCGGTGCGAGCGGCTGTCCGCACAACAGCCGCCATGGCGGGAGTTCACCGGCACCCAGGACCCGGAGTACGCCCCTCCGGGCAGCTCGGACCCGGCATGGCAGGAGACACGGCGGCGCGGCTCCGGCTACGTACCGGACACCGAGGAGAAGGACGCCGTCAACACCGCCCTGTACCTGCGGCGTCCGCTGCTCGTCACCGGCAAACCCGGAGTCGGGAAGTCGACGCTCGCGTACAGCGTCGCCGCCGATCTGGAGCTGGGCCCCGTACTGCACTGGCCGATCACCAGCAGGAGCACCCTGCGCGACGGTCTCTATCAGTACGACGCGATCGGCCGGCTGCACGACGCCAACCTCGCGCACCTGCACGCCGCCACGCCGACTGCGGCCCCCGTGAGCCGGTCCATCGCCCCGTACCTGCGCCTCGGGCCGCTGGGCACCGCCCTCCTGCCTCAGGAACGGCCGCGCGTCCTGCTCATCGACGAGATCGACAAGAGTGACATCGATCTGCCCGGCGACCTGCTCACCGTCTTCGAGGAGGGCTCCTTCGAGATTCCGGAGCTGGCCCGGATCGCCGGACAGGAGCCCGCCGTCCGCATCGGCACGCACGACGACCCGGAGCCGCAGGTGTGGGTGGAGCGGGGCCGTGTGCAGTGCCGGTCGTTCCCTGTGGTCGTCCTGACGAGCAACGGGGAACGCGACTTCCCACCGCCCTTTCTGCGGCGTTGCATCCGGCTGCACATGGAGCCGCCGGGGAAGGAAAGGCTGGCCCAGATCGTGCGACAGCGGCTCGGCCTGGACGCGAGCGCTGATGACCGCTACCGCGATCTCGTCGAAGCCTTCATCGAGCGCAGGCTGGACGGCGACCTCGCCACCGATCAGTTGCTCAACGCCGTACAGCTGCGCCTCGGCGGAGCCTGGCCGGATCCGCAGGAGCGGGAGCAGTTCCTGGAGTCCGTCCTGCAGCGGCTCACCAGCACGCCGTCCGCATAGGGCCACGGCATGATCGAGCATCTGCTGCGCGCCCTGGCGGACTCGGGCGCCGACGCGGGCTCCGAGGAACTGGCCGAGATCCTGTGGCTCGCGGCGCGCATCGACGACAGCGGCAATCGACCCGCCGTCGTCGACGACGGACCGCCGGTGGCAGCCACGGAACAGGTTCCCGCGCCCGGCACCGGACCGTCCCGCCCGGCCGGTACACACGCCGGCGAGCCGGAGGAGCTGTACCACGCCACCGCCCCGGGCCCGTCGGAGCCCGACGACGGGCCCGCACGGCGCGGCGAGGCCGTTCTGGTCCGGCGCGCCCGGGCGCTCGACGACCCACTGGGCGTGATGCGGGCACTGCGCCCGCTCGGCCGACGCTCCGCGCAGGGTGGCCGGACCGAACTCGACGAGGAACTGAGCGTCCGGAGCAGCATCGAACAGCGCATGGTGGTCCCGGTTCTCAAGCCCCTGCGCGGACGGTGGCTGGACCTGGCCCTCGTGGTGGACACCCACCACTCGATGCTGCTGTGGCACGACCTGGTGACCGAGCTGTGCCGCGCCGTCACCCAGACCGGCATCTTCCGCGATGTGCGGGTCTGGCTCCTCAGCGGCACGGAGGCGGGCGGCACGCCCACCGTGTCGCGGTCGGCGGACGGAGCGCCGCGCCGCCCCCAGGAGATCTCCGACCCATCAGGGCGCCGCCTGGTCATCGTCCTCACGGACACCGTCGCGGACGGCTGGGGCGGCACCGGCGTCGCAGCGATGCTTCGCCAGTGGTCGGCCCACGGCCCCACGGCCGTACTGAACGTCCTCCCCCGCCGCCTGTGGAACCGCGGCGCCGCTCAGTCGTCCGGCCTGCTGGTACGCGCGGCCAGGCCCGCCGCGCCCAACGCGACGTGGCGTCTGGCGCGTACCAAGCACCGCGGCCGCAGGAAGCTGACGGACACCCTCGCGCTTCCCGTCCTGGAGGCATCACCGGCGGCGTTCTCGGCCCTGGCCTCGCTGGTGGCCGGAGGCGGCCGGTGGCAGCGCATGTCCTGCCTGCTCATCGACCGGACGGAGCAGGAACTGCCGCCGCGTCCCGCGACCACTCCCACGCCCGACCTCCGGGAGAGCACTCCGGACCGGGCCGTGCGCCGCTTCCAGGCGAGTGCCTCGCCGACGGCCCAGGAACTCGCGGGCTATCTCTCCGCGGTGCCGTTGACGCTGCCTGTCATGACGCTCGTACGCCGGGCGATGCTCCCGCGTTCGGAGCACGGCCACCTCGCGGAGGTCGCCCTGGGCGGGCTGTTCAAGCCGTGGCAGGACGGCCTCGGTGACTTCGATGCGGACCGCTTCACCTTCGACTTCCTGCCCGGCGTACGCACGGCGCTCCTCGGCTCCCAGCTGCGGCGGGACATCACGACCGTCCAAGAACTCGTCCGGCGTCAGGTGGCGGCGTACGTCGACCGGCAGAGCGGGCCGAGCGGAGACTTCCCGGCGACGCGCGTCGGCGCGGACGTGCCACAGGACCGGACGGTCGAGCCGAGCGCGATCCCGTTCGCGCGGCGCACCACGCCGGGAGCAGACACGGGGATCGGGGTGCCACTGGATGAGGTCACCGACCCGCTGGCGTTCGGCGTGCATCCGGCACTGCCCGACGAAACTCCCGGGCTGCCGGTACTGCCCACCTACGTGGAACGGGAGCACGACCGAGCACTGGGCGCACTGCTGGCGCGGGCGGCCGCCGGCGAGAGCCTGATCGTCGCTCTGGTGGGCCACAGCTGTGCCGGCAAGTCGCGTGCGGCATGGGAGGCGGTGCGCCGGCTGCCGCCGGGCTGGCGCCTGTGGAGCCCGCGCGACGCGGCCGAGACCCGGGACGGTCTGCGCCGAGTGGGGCCGCGCACGGTGGTCTCGCTGGAGCCCCGCGACTCGTACGAAGGGTGGGCCGACGACTTCGCGGCCGTCGTGCGTGACCCGGCCCGGTCGCCCGTGGTGTTCCTGGTCAGCCAGTGGCCGGAGCAGTACCACAGGCACCCTTCGGGGCACGCCCTTCACGTACCCGATGTCTTCAGGGAGGACGAACAGGAGGCGCTGCGCACCGCGGCCCTGTCCGATCCGCGGATTGCCACGGCCCTGCAGCAGGCGCCCGATGGGGCGATCACCCGTTTCCTGAGCGGTGCGGCCGAGGTCGCCACCCTGCGGCCTGACACCTCACCAGCCGCAGGGGCCGTCGTGCGGATCCACAACGGGGCACACACGGGTACGGGCGTGCTGACAGGCGACGGCCATGTGCTGACCACCGCCCGGCCGATCTGCGAAGCATCCGTGGACGAGGGAGCGGAGATCACGGTGAGTTTCCCTTCCACGGACCGCCGTTGCACGGCCCACGTGGTCTGGTCCGACCACTCGCGCGATCTCGCACTGTTGGGCGTCTTGGACGCCCCGGAGCCGGCCATGAGCAATGCCCAGGCTCCGGTCTTCGCGGACCGTCCCCCGGAGCCAGGCGCCGAAATCGAAGTACTGGGCTTCCCACCTGCCTCGGGGCAGACCGATGTTTTGCGGGTCGCAGGCCCGTTCTCAGGAATGACGTCGCGCTACCGCTTCCCCTTGATGAAGAACATGATGCGGCAATCCGGCCCACCGATACCATCGCCCTCGTCCGGCTCTCCGGTCCTGGACTCCTCCGGTCGCATCATTGCGTTGGTGTCGTGGGCGACGAAGCGCCCGCGCCCGATGGCGACACCTGTCATCGGCTTCGACCCCAGCCGTCCCGATGGGGAACGCCGCCGCTCCTCCGCCGGGACGGTCTACGAGATGGTGCGCCGGCGCGTTCGGCATCATCTGCCGCCCCACGTGTACGAGGGCCGTATACGCGCCGAGAACGAACGCCTGATCTTGGCATTCGTACGCTTCCTGGCCGCGCGTATCCCTGCCCCGGCCTGGACAGCGGCCGGCCGGCCGCACTACTTGCGGAGCGATGCGCCCGACACCTACGAAGCCCTTGAGCGCGAACTGGCAACCGACCTGCGGACGTTCCTCGAAGCGGACGGGCTGAGCCTCAAGGCCTCACAGGTCGATCGCGGCCCCGATTTCTACTGCGGATCCGCTCCGGGCTGGAGCGGTGCACCACTTGAGGTGGCCGTCAACCGTGGCGGGCCGAGGCCTACCCACGCGATGTGGCCAAGGCAGGCCGGCATGCTCCAGCACGACACCAAGCCGCAAAGCCGCGCACTCTCCCCCGTCTCTTTCCTCCTCGAACTCGACCTCACGGAGGATCAGTTCACGCTCCCTCCGTTGTCGCGCTGTGTCTCGGTGGCCGGCACCGATCGCCCGGGCCCAAACGCCGCCGAATCCTGCGTGGTCGTCCTGCGGCTCCCCGCACGCCAGACGGACTCCGGACCCGTCGAGCCGGCGATCGCGCCCGAAGCCCTGTTCCCCGAGGGGTGGAGCCTGCCCGACGAGCCGGAGGAATACGAGCCGGAGGCGTACGTACCGGACGACGAGCCGGAGGCGTACGTACGCCCCGGCGGCAATCCGTCCAGCGAACTGGACCGCAACGCCTTCGGTGAACTGGACCACTATCCCTTCGACGACCCGGACCGCCATCCTTTCGACGACCCGGACCACCATCCTTTCGACGGTCCGGACGACAACCCCTTCGACGATCAGGACTACGAACTGCCGGTCTCTCTCGACATGGCCGTGCGCGACGCCGTGGTATCCGCCTGCGAGAACCTGGTCGGACAGGAGGTTGTCGGACCTCTCGACGACTATGAGCGCCAGACCCGGGGCTTGGGCCTGAGCGGCATCGGTGTACCAACGGATGTGGAAACCATGACGGTGCAGGACGTCACACCGGATCTCGCAAGCCTGCATTGGAACGCACACGAAGCGTACGAACACGGCACAACGGTCGGTGACCTGACCGTGGACGTGCAGATCACCATTGAGGGCTTCATGCAGAAGGCGGACTTCTACATCACCGCGGAGGAGTTGCTGCTGCTCGATGACGACTGGAACGAGCACACCGTGTGGATCTCCCTGGTGCGTGACGCCGTGCTCACATTCCATGTACAGATCGAGACCGCCACCAGCGAGGTGGACCTGGAATTCACCGGCACAAACCCCGAGGGTGGCACGCACCACGCGTAGACGCTCCCTCGCGTCAGGGCGCACACACCGTCAGGGCGCACGCACGACGAACCCTCCGGCCGCAGTCTTGGCCGTTGGGTGTCGAGTCCCTGCCCCGGCGCACCTCGAAGTCCATGAGCGAAGCCGACCGCACGCACAAGGACCTCAGGGACCGCACCTCCTCGACCCACGCGGCCTCCGACTGGCACCCGACTGGACGGTCCTGTCGGAGTCCGCACCCGACCTGTTCATCGCCGCCCTCCCCATTGCCTTGCTCCTCACTGCCCACCAAGATCGTTCCATCCGGAACCAACCGAGGTGGGCAGTGAGTCAGGCGCGAAGAGCGAGCTGCCGGTCGAGCTGGCTGCGCAGACGAGCAGAAGCTCCACGGAGAGCGCCGAGTTGTCGCACCACTTCCGTCGCAAGTTCCCGCCGTCCTGCCAGTGCGAGCACGGCGGCATAAGGTCGTTCCCCCTCGGCGAGCTTCGCCGCCGCGGCATCACGGACGGCTCGCAACACTGAGTAGTCCGCGCGGGGATGTTCCGCCAGCAGACGAAGGAGCCTGTTGTCGTTCCAGGCGCTGTCTTGGGCCGTGCTCAGTTCCAGCAAAGTGGCGGGCGCCGTATGGGGATTGGCAGCCAGTGCATGCCAGACGAAGGGGTACGGGCATCGCGCGAGTCGATGCAGGACGGAGCTGTCGTTCTCGACACGCGCCAGTTCGAGGTAGTCGGCAAGCGTATGCACGGACATGGCCCCTCAGAATCGCCGGACGACCATCCTGCCATCAGGGCTTGGCCACCCGTGTGCGGGAGGCTTCTGATCGCAACAAGTGTGGAGATCACTTACGGCAGGCCCTTAGTGATGCACTTGGGTCAGACACAACGTGGTGTCGCCGACTCGGCCACCCCGTTCCCTGTACTCATCGAATTCCGGTGGCATTTTCCTCGGCTGGTGGCGCTGAACATCACCCGTGCAGGCCCCGTCGGCATGAACATCGGGACACCGGGCTGCTGGCCCCCCGGCACACCCCGAGTCCGGGCTGCTTCGCGTCCGAAGCCTTCGGCATACCCGACCTCTTGACGATGGCCATACACGTTGTCGCACCGGACAGCTCCGGAGACCAGGTGTCTCATCGATTCGCCTCGTCAGCGTGTTGCCGCATCGGGTGGTGCGGCGTTGGATGTCTCTCCGCTGCGCGAGGTGGATGTCCTTTTCGTGCCGGGGTTCGAGCTTCTGCCGGGCCTGGACGTGGACGCGAAGCTCGCACCCCTCACCCCTGAAATTGCGGCGATCCGCCCACACGCCGCTGCGGGCAGCACCGTCTCGATCTGTGTCGGTGCGTTCTTGCTCGCCGAGGCCGGCCTCGGTGGCGGGCAGACCCCCGGCCTTGAGCTCGCGGAACGTGACGTTCGCCGCGAAGTTCTCGGCGGCGACGGATTTCTTCACCAGAGCGCGGGATGTGCCGCCGGGCGCGGCGGCGCCTTTGGTACCGGATCACACGATGAGGAAGCCGATGTGCCCGGCGGGCTTGGCGTCGAGCTCGCAGACGGGCGTGAGCGGTCCCTGATGGCCGAGCGGCCCCATCCGGTCCACCGTCGTCTGCGTAATGGCCTTTGCCTTCCGCAACTCGCTTGAGGCCCTGCTTCGGCACTGCTCATCCTTCGGGTGACGAGCGCAGATCAAGTGAGTACGCGTACTCACTCCTTGCCTGGTAGCCGCGCCCATCCGCCGCGCTCCCCCGCCACATACCGTCCCTCCATGACCGAGGAGACCGCACCCATCAGCACCACCGCCATCCCCAACGACTCCGGGGCCTCTTCATCCGTCCTCAAGACCCTCGGATGCGGCTGCGCTGCTCTCGTCGCCCTCGTTCTGATCGTCCCGCTCGTATGCGGCTCATGGGGGTCGACGGACTTTCCCCGCGTCGCACCCGAGGACATGGCGGGCCGCGCCTTCCAGCGTTCCCAGTGGGCGTATGACGTCGTGGGGTTCAAGCGCACGGTGAAACCAGGTGTCGAGGACATCGGCGTCAGCACGGAGAACACATTCAGCTCTTCCTTCTGCTACGACGGGGGGCTGCTGGGACTGGCGGACGAGACCGTCGACGGCGCCTACCGGATGAGCCACCGCTGGGCGCTGGACCATGTCCCCGCGAGCCAGGCCGTATCCGGCTTCCGGCGACTGCACCAGCACCTGCAGGACAAGGGCTGGGAGGTCACGTCCTACCGTGAAGGCGGGAAAGGCAAGGACTGGGACCTGTTCGTGCAGCGGGACGAGGGGGCCGAGCGAATGTCCTTCACCTGGTACCCGGACCGGAAGTACTTCAGCGGTAGCGCCAGCGTGCCCTGCGCCTACGACCCCGCGTGGAAGAACGGCGACATCGACCCGGCCGGGGACGACCAGACGCCGCCGCCCTTCGGCCCGCACAGCGGGACTTGAGAGCGATGCTCAGCCGGCTCGCGGTCACCTGCTGTTCCCGCCGGAGGCCGGGGCGTCGACCAGGTCCATGCGGCGCTTCCCGGTCTGTTCGGCGAGTGGGGCGGGCGTCTGCGAGTGGCGGAGGCGCCGGCGCTTGACGTGAGCGATGCCGGCGGATTGGCGGCTCTGCGGCGCTGGTTCTATGCCTTGATCTGGGCCAGCTGAATACGGATCTGGTCGATTGCTTCGAGGGCTGGGAGGTCGGTGAGGCCCTCGGCCAGGGGTAGGTGTTCAGTACAGAACCATTCGGCGTTCTCGGGGTGCCCGGTCCAGTCGTCGGGGTAGTCGACGGTGGGGCCGAAGTACACGATGGTGCACTCGTCGGATGGGGTGCGCTTCCTGCCAGCCGATATGATGCAGACTGCGCATTCCGGTGGCATCACAGGTGGGCCTCTCACTCGTCTCGGAACGTTGAACCAGCATCCTAGAGGCGATGAATTGAGCCCCCGTCCGATCTGGGTGGGCCTTCTCCGCGCCTGGCGCGTGCTGCTTGAAGACGGACTGACGGAGCATGGCGTTCTCCGTCCGCGTCGAGGGGTGCCTGCACACCACCTTGGCGTTTGTACCGCGGACCTCTGCCCGCTCCCGGACGCGGCCCACTGACCTCCGGCACATCGCGCGGCGACCGGGCGGCTGGGGCCGAGGAACCAGGTCGCGGGAGAGAGAGCGCGGGCAGCGGCTCCGGCGCGTTTTCCGCACTGCCGGGAGACGGACGTATTGAAGCAACCCTATTCATTCACTTCGATGCCACCTGTTAATGGATTGTCCCCAATGGTGGAATTATTTTGATGGGGATATTGCAGATCCTGCTGAGCCCTGTCGTCCTTTCCAGCGCGGGTGGCTTCCTCTTGGCCACCTCGGACCCACACATGGCAGGTGCATGATGAGCACATCGAAAGCCTCCCCCTCCCCACGTCCGAGCCTGGGCGAATCTTCGGTGGACTTGGCCGCTCCCAAGGTGGTGCTGACCCTCCCGGTGGGCACCAGTCCAATCGGCCTGGCGGTGAGTCCTGTCGGACTGAACGCCTACGTGGCCAACAACGGCTCGGGATCCATCAGTGTCGTGGACGGCGGAACTCTCACGGTCTCCACCGCCCTGGCACCGCTGCCCGGTCCCGCCGAGGTGACAGTCGCCCCGGACAACGCACACCTCTAAGTGGCCGACACCGCCACCAACGCCGTCACCGTCGTGCAGCGGGACCTCTACACGGTCGTCGGTACGGTCCCCGTGGGAAACACCCCCTCCGGAATCAAGGTCGACCCCAGCGGGCTGCGCCTCTACGTCGCCAACCAGGGCTCGGACACCCTGAGCGTGATCAATACGCTCAACGACAGTGTCATCGCGACCATCCCCGTCGGAGACCAGCCGACGGGCGTCGCTGTGGCTCCCACCGGGCTGGACGTGTATGTAGCCAACAAGGGCGACAACACCGTCAGCGTGATCAATACAGGCACCGCGTCGGTGGTGGCCACCATCACCGGCCTGTCCGCCCCGCTCGGGGTGGCTCCCTCTCCGAACAACACCCGCCTCTACGTCGCCAACAGCGCCGCGAACACTGTCAGCATCATCAACACCGACAGCCGCGCCGTCATCGCCACCGTGCCGGTCGGCAGCACTCCATGGGGCCTGGCAGCCACCCCCGACGGCCAGCAGGTCTATGTGGCCAACAACGGGTCCGACAACGTCAGTGTCATCGACACCAGCACCAACGCCGTCACCGACACCATCGCCGTCGGCCGCCAGCCCACCGGAGTTGCCATCACCCCCAACGGCCTGTCCGTCTACGTGGCCAACAGGGGTTCCAACACCGTCAGCGTCATCCAGACCCTCAACGCCATGTCACCCACCCTCGGGCCCCAGGCCGGCGGCACCCTCGTGACACTCACGGGCACCAGCCTGTCAGGAGCCACCGCGGTCAGGTTCGGGACCACCCCCGCCGTCATCGTGGCCAACACTGCCAACCAGATCGTCGTGGTCACCCCACCCGGAGTAGGTGTCGCCCAAGTCACCGTCACCACTCCGGGCGGCACCAGCAACCCCAAACCGTTCGTCTACTACCCCCGTGGCGACGCCAACTCCATCGCCCCCACCGCCGGTCCCACAGCCGGCAGGAACGTGATCACCATCAGGGGCGACCAACTCGCCACGGCCTCCCGGGTGCTGTTCGGCTCTGTGCCGGCCCTCCCCATCGTCGTCTCGGACAGCCAGCTCGATGTGCCCGTCCCACCCGCCATGACCGCCGGATCCGTCCCCCTGACCGTCACCACCGCCGGCGGCATCACCACCGGAACGCTCTCCTACAGGTACATCGAGCCACCGATTCCCGGTGCCCTGAAGCCCAGCACCGGCTCCATCTTCGGCGGGAACGTCATCACCATCAGCGGCCAGAACCTCGCGACCACAGCCATGGTCACCATCAGGGGCACCGTTGCCCAGTTCAGCATCGGATCCAACGTCCTCCTGTCCGTCGTCGTGCCCGCCGTCTCAGCCACCGGCCCCGCCGACGTCACCATCACCACCGCCGCAGGCGCCATCACCCTCCCCGGCGCATACATCTACACATAATTCCAACCCGAGCACAGCATCCCTCCACGCAGCCCTCGGGGAGGGAGACGGCGCTGGCCAGGATCCAGTGCCAGCCGACGCTCATCTTGCGGCGCTTGTCGCCAGAGCTGAAGCGGTAGTCGTCGCCACCTGTCACAACTTTTCGGGTGCGCACTCCGAGATCGAGAACGGACGAGCAACTGCCGGGCAGCCAGACGGCCTTGTGCCGAACGGCGATGACGCCCCTGCGTGCCCAGGGGGCGAAAATACTGCAACGTGCAGGCTCGCCCCGATGTCTCCGTGCTGGTGGATGACCTGGCCCTGGACGACTACCCGATCGCGGGCGGATGGCGGCGCGGCGTCGAGGTCAGGGTCCGGGCCGAGGTGCTGCTGGTCGACGTGCCACCCGTGGCGCCCGGCTACTTCAGCAGGGACATCATCCGCGTCCGCCCCCAACGGGTCATCACCTGGAAGCACGAGAGACCGTCGCCCACGACTTCGGATGACTCGGGCCGGCCGCCGGTCAAGCAGGCAGATTCCTGTTCTTCATAAGATAAGCATATTCACCACGTGTGCTTCGCTTAGTCCATATTCACCCCTTCCCTTCGCGCGGACAGATTCAGTTCAATCGATTGAGGCCGCTTCGCAATCGATCGCATCCCATCTCCATCTGATGGGCCGTTGCCTCGCGGTACCGAGACGGCTGGCTTCTTTGCGCAGGCCGGCTGTCCTGCATGCGAACTCATCGCCTACGAAGGAAAGAAGGCTGTGGCATGTCTGCCCTCATCACCGCTCTCCACCCGAGTACGGGACCAGCCGCGGGCGGCAATACCGTCGCCATCAGTGGCTGCGGGCTCGCCGCTACCAGCGATGTCACCTTCGGCGCTGCCTCGGCCGCAGGATTCACCGTCAGCTCCGACACCACGATCACGGCAACTGCGCCGCCCGGGAGCGGAAGCGTTCCGGTGACCGTGGTCACCGCCGACGGCGCCAGCAACAGCCTCACGTACTCCTACGCCGGATCAGCGGGATCACCGGTCATCGAGGCGCTTGCGCCGCAGGCGGGGGATCCGGCCGGGGGCAGCGACATCATCGCTGTGGGCTCCGGTTTCACCGGCGCGACGGCGGTCAATTTCGGTGGTACCGCGGCGGCCGGTTTCACGGTTGCCTCCGACACCATCATCGGGATCATCACTCCGCCCGGGACCGGAACGGTGCCGGTGACAGTCACCACACCCGGCGGTACCAGCAACAGTGAGTCGTTCACCTACAGCGCCTCACTCCCACCCAAACTCGTGGCAGTGACGCCGCAGAGCGCCCGCCCCGGCCGCACCGTCGTCATCTTCGGCTGCAAGGTCAACCGTGCAACGCGTGTCGCTTTCGGTGGCCACCCGGCGGAAGACTTCACCGTCCTGTCCGACAACGTCATCCTCGCTGTCGTCCCCTCCGGAACGGGAACGGTACCCGTCACCGTGACCACCTCCGCCGGCACCAGCAACCCCGTGCGCTTCACCTATGTCTCGGCACCGGTCATCAAGGCGCTTGCGCCGCAGGCGGGGGATCCGGCCGGTGGCAGCAACATCATCGCTGTGGGCTCCGGTTTCACCGGCGCGACGGCGGTCAATTTCGGTGGTACCGCGGCGGCCGGTTTCACGGTTGCCTCCGACACCATCATCGGGATCATCACTCCGCCCGGAACCGGAACGGTGCCCGTGACAGTCACCACACCCGGCGGTACCAGCAACAGTGTGTCCTTCACCTACAGCGCCTCACTCCCACCCAAACTCGTAGCAGTGACGCCGCAGAGCGCCCGCCCCGGCGACACCGTCGTCATCTTCGGCTGCAAGGTCAACCGTGCAACGCGTGTCGCTTTCGGTGGCCACCCGGCGGAAGACTTCACCGTCCTGTCCGACAACGCCATCCTCGCTGTCGTCCCCTCCGGAACGGGAACGGTACCCGTCACCGTCACCACCCGCACGGGCACCAGCAACCCGGTGCGGTTCACCTACGCATGGCGCTGAGTCCCAATGTGGCTTTTCTCGCCTGAAGTTGCTGTCACTTGGTTGGCGTGGGGCTGCGGGCCGCGGGCGGACACCCCGGGGGGTGGAATTCGTCTGCGCCTAGCGCACTCTCACACGTGTCTCACCGACTGCGTGGACTCCCCTGGACTTGAGGCCCTGACATGGCCTCAAGCCGGCGTCCTGGATCGGCTGGACGCCTTTGGACGGTGGTGACGACCTGTGCCAGGTAGTTCCACCGCCGACGGCCACCTCGTGCAAAGCCGGTGTCGTCCACGATCCGCACGCCGTCCGGACATCCGAGTCGCTCAGCGACGTACTGCTGCACGTCGTCACGGTCTCCGTCGACATCCCAGGAAGCCCCGTTCAACAGGTGTCGGGAACCTGGGACCACGGTGATCTGCATACTCGGCGAACTGCCGGCCGTTCTTCCGCTCCACCGGCCCAGCAGACCACCCACGTACTCCCGCATCCGCCACCGCAGATCCACCCGCGAGAACCGGCCCGCCACCCACGCGAACACCGACTCCCACTCAGCCGCCCACAGACCGGCATCACTCACCCCCACCCTGCCCCGAACAACGAAACCAACCAGCTCAGGCACCGATTTCTGACTGAAGTACTAGCGCGCCACGCGGTAGCGGAGGTAGACGACTCCTGAGCTGAAGGTGCGGGTCTCGACGAGTTCGAGATCCACCCGGCGCTCGCGCTGGGGAAAGAAGGGGATGCCACCGCCGACCAGCACCGGGTAGACCCTGGCCCGGTACTCGTCGATCAGACCCGACGCGGCCGCCTCGGCGGCGAGAGTCGCGCCGCCGATCGCGATGTCGCCCTCCCCCGGCTCGGCTCGCCATCGCTCGATCTCCTCCGGCAGGCCGCCGGAGGCCAGGCGGGCATTGCCCTGCACCGCCGACAGTGTGGTGGAGAACACCACCTTCGGGAGCGGCTTCCAGAGCGCGGCCCACTCAAGCATCGAGTCGTCGAGCGAGGGGTCCTGGTCGGCGGTCTCCCAGTACAGCATCGTCTCGTACAGCCGTCGTCCCAACAGGTGGGCTCCGACTCCTCGAATCTCGTCGGTGACGAAGCGAAAGACCTCCTCGTCGGGCGTCGTCCAGTCGAAGTTGCCGTCCGGCCCGACGATGTAGCCGTCAAGTGAGACGCCCATCGAATAGGTCACGCTCCGCATCAGAAGTCCTCCTCGGTGACGGGTTCGACAGTATGGCCGCCGGACGCCGTAGGACTCGTCGCGGCTCGCGGGATCCACTGGGCTAAGAGGCCGTCTCAACTGACTGGTGGACAGTGCGAAGGACACGGTCCGATGTGTCGGTGCAGGCAAATGGGCGGCGACTTCTACCGGCCGACCGGTGTTCCCCATCCCCGCCCCACCACACGCCCTGAGCAAGTTCGAGGCCGGCGGTGTCACCGTCCCGGCACGCGGCATCATGCGGGCGACCGTTCCTTTCAACCTCACCGGACTGCCCGCGCTGGCCCTGCCGTTCGGGACGACGGGCGGCGGTCTGCCGGTCGGCGTGCAACTCGTCTCCCGTTGGTACGACGAAGCCACCATCCTGCGCCTGGGCAGCGCCCTCGAATCGGTCAGCCCGGTACGCGGCCGTAGCCCCGACCTCATCTGACGCGACGTGAATCGCGCTCGGCTGTGGGGAAGTTCGAGCCATGAGGTTCGGAAACCTTCGGTGATATAGAGGCTGCCCAGGGGGTGCTTGGCTCGGTCGGGCGGGAGGCGGTGGCCTAGGACGTGTCCGATGCGTCGCGTGCCTTCTTCCCCTACGCACACCACACCCGTGTTAGCCGGGTGTTAGCGGAACGGCAGCTTCTCGCTAGTGGCCCAGACCAGAGTGGGTGACGTACCGAGAATCAATGGCACCGACTGCCCCCCGGGGGACCTGAAATGAGCTCCAGCTCCACTGCTCGCACCGCCCGTCGCCACACCCTGCGCATGGCGGCCGCGGCCCTGGCCGCGACCGCCGGCCTCACTCTGACCGCCTGCTCCGGCTCGGACGCCGCTGACGCGAAGTCCGCGGGCCCCGCGAGCGCGAGCTCTGCCGCCGCCAAGTCCAGCGCCTCGGGCTGGTCCGGAATTCAGAGCTCTGATGGCAAGGCAAGCCCCGATGCCAAGACCGGCACCAAGTCGGGCGCTGCGGGCAAGCAGTCGGGCGGCGCGCAGTTCGCCAGGGCCAAGACGGGCTCCCCGGCCCGTACCCAGACCCTGGTGGACGGCAGCACGGCCAAGATCTACGACCTCGGCTCCCAGCGCTACCGCGCCGAGATCGTCAGCGACGGTTCGGTCGTGGCCACGATGGAGACGACGGGTCAGGACGCCGACGCCGGGCTCGACGCCAACGGCATGTACGTCGTGCTCACGATGGGCGGCGAGGTCCACTCCTGGATGGGCGGCGAGCACCAGGGACCGGGCACTTTCAAGCTCGCGGGCGGCTGGACGGCCAAGGTGACAAAGGTCGGCGAGCTGCGGTACCGCGCGCAGATCATCGGCTTCGAGGGCGTGGCCGCCACGCTGGAGACGAAGGGGCACGACGTCGGGGTCGACGCCAACGGTGTGTACATCGTGCTCAGCGCCGGCGGTGTGATCAGCGCCCACAAGTAAGACCCGACCGGCTGTGGCGGTGCAGCCACCTCCGGCGGGGCAGCCCCACCGCCACAGACACGGAAGCATTCTCGGGTCCGTCTTCCAACAGATCGTGCCCGGAGCAGGAGTGAGGCGAGTGTGACCGCTGCGTCGTAGGGGGTGGCGCTCTTCCCGGATCGGGTGGCGATGCCGCGGACGCTCTTGAGCTGGTGGAAGCAGTGTTCGACGAGCGCCGGTGCCGCCCCCTTTTCGGCCGGTGGCGGCAGCATGGCGGGCAACCTTTTCGCAGTGCGACTGCTCGTGGACGAGGCGCAGGTGTGCGCCTGTACGCATGTCGGCATGCGCACTCACGCACACCATGCGACTTGGATGGCCTGAACTGACGAACGTCAACCTGTGCTGCCCAGGCGGCACTTGAGATGATCCGAGAGGTCTGCCAAATGAAGATTCGCCGCGCCCTGACGGCCGCCGCAGCGGCTGCCGTGATAGCGCCTGCCGCCGTACTGGCCATGCCCGCCGCCGCGTCAGCAACGGAACCGGTGTCCGAGGCCGGTCCCCGCACGCCCGTCTCCCCCGGCTCCCCCGATGCCGCGACACCTGCGGACCGGCCAGCGGATTCCGCAACCAGCGGCAGCGGAACGGGTAACCCGGACGAGCCGCGGCGCCCGGGCAAAGCCGCTGCCGGTGGCCCGGCATCCCAGGGCCGCGACGGGGCCGCCCGTCCCGCCGCAGGGAAGCCGCCGAAAGCCGCCGGGACCGCCGGAGGGACCACTGAGAGCACCACTGAGGGGACCACCGGCGCGGGTGATGCCACCGGTGGAGGCAAGGACGCCGGTGATTCCGATGGTGCGGGCCAGCCCTGCGCGTTCGAGTCCGACCAGTTGCACGTGGCCGTCCACGGGCTGCCGCGCCAGCTGGCTGCGGGCGGCGCCTGGACCCCGTTCTCCATGACGCTCGCCAACACCACCAACAAGCCGCTGGCGGAGGTCCAGCCCTTCCTGCTCGTGTCCTCCGCCGAAGATGTCGACCGGCCGTACTGGGAGCTGGAGACCGAGTACCGCGACGCCAAGACGGGGCGGTGGAAGACCTTCCATGACGCGGAGCCCGACGACCTGTTCGGCTTCTTTGCCGTCGGCCCGCGCAGCAGCATCACGCTGCAACTGCGCACCCGCGTGGTCAAGGCCGCCAAGCCCGGCGCCGGGTACGCGCTCGCCGCCGGCGACTACCGCAACCGCGACGGTTCCTGTGATTCGGCCAAGGAAGCATGGGCCGACTTCACCATCCTCCCCGCGGGCGCGAAGCCGACACAGCCCCCGACCACCGAGCCGAGTGAGCCGGGCAAGCCGGGTGGCTCGGCCGAGCCCAGCCAGAGCGCCGCGTCCGGCGGCCGTACGGGGGGTTCCGATTCCACCGGTGGCCTCAGTCCGCAGGGCGGCGCCCACCTCGCCGCGACGGGCTCCTCGTCCGCGCTCCCGGCGATCGCTCTCGCCGGCGGAGCCGCGGTGGTGGTCGGCGCGGGTGCCGTCATCGGCGTGCGCCGCCGGAAGGGCGTGGCCGGTCCGGGCTCCACGGACGTCACCGCGTAAGCCCCACCGCATCTCGAAGAACCTGACAATCCAAGGATCCACAGCCCCAGAACTCCATGGCTCTGGAAGCAAAGGTTCCAAGGGTCCGACCAACCAGGAAAGAGGTCTTCATGAAACTGCGCCGCGCCCTGTCGGTCTCGGCCGCGACGGCCGCCCTGCTCCCCGTGGTGGTGGCCGCCGCGCCCGCCGCTCAGGCGGCCCCTGCCGCGAAAATCCCGACGTGCTACGACGTCAGCAACGGGCAGTACGACAACAACGCCTTAGTGGGCCGCTCGTTCGGCATACCCGATTCGATCACTCTCGGCACTCACTGGACGACCTACACCGCCACGCTCACCAACGCCTCGGCGAAGGAGCTGAAGTCGTTCGAACTCAGCGCCGCGCTGGGCAGTTATGTCTACAACGAGGGCGAGCGCGACCTGAGCCCGTACGGCGATCTGCAGTACTGGGACACCTCGCAGCGCGCCTGGAAGACGCTGCGCCAGGCCGATGGAAACGCCCGCGGCACCGTCCCCGGCCCGAAGACGCTGAAGCCCCGCCAGTCCGTCCACGTACAGCTGCGGTTCAGGGTGAGCAAAGACCTGCCCCTGGACCACCCGTACGACGCGTTCACCGACCTCACCGGCACCTTCCTCGACCGCTACCGCGGCACGGACTGCACGTCCGACGGCGTCGCCGGGGGCGGTTTCTACCCCCGCGAGGGCTGAGACCTGCGGGGAGGGCTGCCGCCGTCGCGGCCCGACGGCGGCAGCCCTCCCAGGGGCCGTCTTCCAACAGCTCTCCGGCCGCTATGGGCGTCCGAGGAGTTGGCTGCCGGCCGTGTTGTCGGTGCGGGCGGTGAAGTAGTCGGTGAAGGCCTGGACGAATTCGTCTTCGGTGATGCGGCCGTCTCCATCGTGGTCGAGCTGGCGGAAGCCGTGGTTGAGTTCGGCGGGGTGGACCCGGGAGCCGCCGAAGATCGTGCGGTACTCATCGGCGCACAGGTCTCCGCTGCCGTCGGAGTCCGCAGCGTGGAAGACCGCCCGCACCGCGACATGCAACCCCTGCTCGAGATAGCCCGGCCCGGCGTCGATCCCGGTGAGCATGGCGGTGACGAACTCCTCGCAGGTCACCTGTCCGTCGTCGTCAGCATCCATGCCGGTCCGCAGGTGCTGCCACCAGGTCTCGAAGGCGGCATAGACGCGGGCTTCGCGCTCAGGGGTGAGTTCGAGCGGCCAGCACACGTTGTGCGCCATGGCTTGCAGATCGGCCGAGCTGATGCGGCCGTCGCCGGTCTGGTCGAGGACCTGGCGGAAGAACGTCCGCAGACGCGCCGGGCGGGAATCGGCACCCTTGCGGCGGCGTGGTGCGGGAACCCGGACAGGTCTTGCCTCCGGCGGGGAAGGACGGTCGGTGGAGGCGGTGGGAGGCTGCGCAGTCGAGGAGTTGCCGCCCAGTGGGGTGCGGTAGCGGCGGTGCTCGGGAAGCGCATTCATCAGCACGCGCATGCCACGGTGCAGGAGGAAGGACAGCAGGGCCGCGCGGCGGGTGCGGGGCAAGTGGAAGCGCTCGCGGAAGGCTTCCGGCAGGTCCGCGATGGTCAGCGCACCGATCACATGGGCAGCCACCGTGCGCACAAGCGGCCAGGCCGGCTTCAGGTGGCCGAGGCGGCGGGGTGCAGGTGCTTCACGGAGAATGTCGAAGAGCAGGTAGCGCACGGGTTCGCTGTATTCGAGGCGCTCGCGGATCGTGCGGTCCATATATGCGGGCACGTCCGCGGCCGTGGCCGGGAACAGGTCGTCGGAGAGGCCGAACTCGGTACACACCGCACGGAATTCTCCGTACATCTGGTCCAGTTCAGGCGGCGCCAGCGGGCGTCCGGACAGTTCGCGCATCGCCGTCATGCACTCGTACAAGGTGACCAGAACCCACACCCGCACCGCCGGGTCCAGCGCTGTGAACGGCCTGCCCTGCTCGTCGGTCCCGGCCAGACGGCGGTGCGTGCGCTCCAGACGGGCAACCTCACGGCGTAGCCCTTCGCGGTCGGAGAAGAACAGCCGCTTCCCGCTGTCCATCGTGTGCTCGATACGCCGCCACGGGTGCGCGCGGTAGGTGGAGAAGGTGGCCATCCCGGCGGCGACCGCCGGATCCGCGGTCTGCAGAACCAGCAGCCGCCACGCCACCAGCCCGATCCGCCAGTCCCCCAGCGTGCGGCGCAGCAGCGAATCAGGACCAGGAAGATCAGCGGTAGCCAAGGGGACGTCTCCTCAAGCACGTGGACAGGAATGAGCAAGGGACGCCCGAAGAGCGATCATCCGGCTATCCGCCCAGCCCAACGGTCCTACCGGAACCGGGGAGCGGCCAGGTCCCCGGATTCACCCATCCGAGACATGCCACAGGCCCGCGGATACGGGCGATTCAGACACGGGACTTCTCCCGCGCCGCCGCTACCCGAGCACGGCATTCCGAGCAGAGCGTCTTCTCTGGGGATAAGGATGCGAGGCTGGGTGGGGCGACTTGATACAGCTCAGCGCCAGTGCTGCCGACGATTCGAGCGCAACAGGTGTGGTGGTGCCTTCGCCGGATCGACCGGTGGGTGCAACCGCGCCCAGGTCGCCGGCCATCAGGCGAGTTCGGGCAGGGCAGCGGTGGTGCTGTCGTCGCTTGGCAGGTCAGTCCAGTCAGTCCAGCTGGAGTTGTACGAGGCTTCGGGGACGGCGCTGGAGGTGAAGGGCGCGCGCGTCTCCAGGCCCCGCATGATGCACGCCTCGGTGTGCACCTGGGCGGCTCATTCCAGCCCCCCGGCACCCTCGACTGACCGAGATCCCGGTATTGCACTGAGTTCCCATCACGCTACCGTCAGTGATGTGCGCACTGCTCGCCCCGCGGGGACGTCGCCGACGGGTGGTTCCCGGTGTGTCCCGAACGCCTGCACCCGCATCACCGTCCATCACGTCCCGAGGGGTACTACTCGGTCGCCGGGCAGGCACGGGCCCGCGGCCAAAGGAAGGCACATATGGCCACCGCCGCTCGCCGCACAGCTCCTCCCACCGCTCCCGGTCGCCTTCCGCTGATCGGCCACGCACTCGAAATGTGGCGGCGCCCCCTGGAGTTCCTCGATTCCCTCACCGCGTACGACCAGATCGTTGCCATCTACCTGGGACCCACACCGACCTACGTGCTCGCCGGACCGGAGGTCGTCGACCGGGTGATGGTCTCCGACGCCGACCACTTCGCGAAGGGCCGCTCCTTCGAGAAGCTCCGCGACTACCTCGGCGAGGGCCTCGCCACCTCCGAAGGGCCCTTCCACCTCCGCCAGCGGCGCCTGATGCAGCCGGCCTTCCATCACCGGCAGATCGATCACTACGCGCGGGCCATGGCGCGGCTGGCCGACGAGCGAGTCGCCTCCTGGCAGGCCGGACAGGTCATCGACGTCACCGAGGAGATGGTTGGCCTCTCCCTCGCCATCGTCACCTCCACGCTCTTCTCGACCGCACTCGACGAGCACACTGCCGCGGACATCCGCCACGACGTGCCCGTCGTGCTCCGCGGCGTGTACCACCGTGCCATCGATCCGACCGGCCTTTGGCAGAAGCTCCCCACGCCTGGCAACCGCCGCCTTACGGCCGCACACGACCGGCTGCGCCGGGCCATCGACCACCTCATCCGCACCCGGCGCACCGGCCTCCCCGCCGAGCGGCCGGACCTGCTGTCGATGCTCCTGCAGGCTCAGGACGCCGACAGCGGCAGCGCCATGACCGACCAACAGGTCTACGACGAACTCATCACGCTGCTGGTCGCCGGCACGGAGACAGTGGCAGGCGGGCTGGCTTGGCTCTTCCACGAGCTGGGCCGGCACCCCGCCGTCGACCGGAAACTCCACGAGGAGCTGCGGACGAGGAGCGGAGAGGCACCTTCGTTCGGACACCTCGACCATCTCCCGTACACGCGGCGGGTGGTGGACGAGGCGCTGCGCGTGCGCAACCCCGGAGGCGTCACGATGCGACGAGCGACCACGGAGGTCGAACTCGCGGGCTACCGGTTTCCCCCAGGTGCCGAGTTCATGTTCAGCGCCCTCGTCCTGCACCGGAACCCGCACCACTTCCACGACCCTCTGAAGTTCCATCCCGACCGCTGGCTGCCCGGCCAGAAGGCCGCTCCCCGCGGCGCGTTCCTTCCCTTCGGCGCCGGACGGCACAGGTGTATCGGTGAATCGTTCGCGCGCGCGGAAATGACCACGGTGGTCGCTGCCCTGGCGCGCCGGTGGCGTCTGGAGCCGCTCCCGGGGGCGCAGGTACGGGGAGTCATGACATCTACCAACCACCCCGCCAATCTCCTGATGAGAGTCGCTCCTCGCGAAGTGAGGTGACACCTCGGCAGATGGGTGGTCAGGACACCGGCGTTGCCGGGGGGGCCGACGAGTCGAAGGCCATCGGGACGCCGCCGGGATGCGCGAACACCAGCCGGCCGCGCGGCGCCACCGCTCCGAAGAAGCGGCAGGCACCGCGTCGGCCCTGGTGAGAGTCGCGGTTACCTGGAGACGGACTTGCCCCAGCCCTGGGCAATGTCATCCTTGGCATGGCCCAGCTGCGACTCGGTCGGGAATCGCGGCGTGCCGGAGACCTTCGGCAGCTTGGCCGCCGCGGCCTTGTCGAGCGTGCCGTCCTTCTCCATGGCCGCCATCAGAGCCGGGCGGGCGTAGCCCTTGAGCCAGAGGTTCTGGCCCTCGGCGCTGTAGAGGTACTCCTGCCACAGACGGGCAGCCGCCGGGTGCGGGGCGTCCTCGTTGATGGCCTGCGAGTAGTACTGCGAGAACTTGCCGTCCTCTGGGACCGCGACCTGCCAGTCGAGTCCCTTGCTCTTGAACTCGTCGGTGTACCTGGCGTTGAGGTAGTCCCAGTCGAGGACGATCGGCGTCTGGCCCTTCGTGATGGTGGCCGAGGTGGACTGAACGGGCGTGTAGTTGCCGTTCTTTTTGAGCCTGGCGAAGAAGTCGAGGCCGGGCTGGATGTAGTCGAAGGAGCCGCCGTTGGCGAGGGCGGCCGCGTACACACTGCCGAAGGCCGAACCCGACTTGGTGGGGTTGCCGTTGAGCGCGACCTTCCCCTTGTAATCCGGCTTGAGCAGCTCCTTGATGGTGGTCGGGCAGGTCTTCACGCGATTGGCGTCGCAGCCGATCGAGATATAGCCGCCGTAGCCGTTGTACCAGCGGCTCAGCGTGTCCTTCTGGCCGTCGGGGATGTCGATGAAATCGGCGACCATGTACTGCGCGAGCAGATTCTTCTGGGCGGCGCTGTACGCGAAGGAGCTGCCGAGGTCGAGGACGTCGGGCGCCCGGTCCTGGCCCTTGTGGGAGGTGACGGCGTTGATCTCGTCCTGGCTGGCGCCGTCCGGGTTCTCCACCTTGACCTTGATGCCGTACTTCTTCTCGAAGCCGTCGATCAGCGCGCCGTAATTGGCCCAGTCGCGGGGGAGCGCGATGGCGTTCAGCGTGCCTTCCTCTTTGGCTGCCTTGACGAGCGCGTCCATGCCCCCGAAATCCTTGGCCGTGATCGCGGTGGCCGCGCTCTCTCCGTCGGCGTTGGTCGACGCGTCGGGGCCCGCGCCACAGGCGCTGAGGACGAGGGTGGCGGCGACGAGGCCGCCGGTAAGGACGGCAGCTCTCGGCAGGATCTCGGTCACGGTCTCTCCAGAGGGGTACACAAGGGGGCACAGGGGACACACGGGGCTTCGCGTGGGGGGTGAGAACTTGTGCGAATTACGCGTCTGAACAAGTTGGCCATAGTAGGCACGTTGTCGATGTCTGGTCCGTAACATCTTCGAAACTCTTGACTACCATTCCGGTACATCTGTGGCACGCAGGGATATGTCACGGCGCCTCATCCACGCCTGTCACGCTGCGCACACGGTGCACCACTCTGTGCGAGAGAGGTCAAGGACACGACCGACGCCGCAGCCGTGCCCGGCACGCTGGGCGACTACCCGCCAGGCTTCGGAAACGGGCCTGCGCGCCCGGCCGGCTACCGATCGACCCCCTCGGGGAGTGCTGCCTCCTCGGGGTTGGCCATGTCCAGCAGCAGCATCGCGTCGTGGTCCGGGGTGCCGGGCGGCGCCTGATAGATGACGAGGCGCTGGCCGTCCGTGCGGAAGATCGCCATTACCTCGAAGGTGAGGCACATCGAGCCGACCTCCGGGTGTTGGAAGTGCTTCTGGCCGCCGCCGCGTGCCTCTACGTCGTACCGCTCCCACAGCCGGGCGAACTCCGGGCTCTTCAGCACAAGTTCGCCGACGAGCTGGGCCAGCTCCGGCACGTCCGGGTCTGCGCCCGCGATCGCACGCAGATGGGCCGTGCTGTGCGCTGCCATCTTCTCCCAGTCGCGGTACAGCCTGCGGCCCATGGGGTGCAGGAACATGTAGCGGGTGACGTTGCGGCGCTCCCGCGGCCATTCTGTGATGCCAGGAAAGAGGCGCAGGCCGGGCCGGTTGGCGGCCAGCAGGTCATTGGTGCGGCTCACGACGTACGCCGGTGAGGGGCGCAGCGTCTCCAGCAGGGTGCGGAGCGGCTCCCGCACCGCACGCGCCGGGCCCTGGGACGGCGTCGGCGCCTGGCCTGCGGCGAGCGCCACCAGCTCGTGCAGCCGGTGCATCGCATCAGTGGTGAGCTGGAGCGCCTCGCCGAGCGCGGCGACGACGGCGGGCGAGGGCCGGGTCTCGCGGCCGCGCTCCAGCCGTGTGTAGTAGTCGATGCTGACCCCGGCCAGCGTCGCCACCTCCTCGCGGCGCAGCCCTGGAGTGCGGCGGATGCCGGTGCCGGCGGGCAGGCCCACCTCCTGAGGGCGGATCTGCCCGCGGCGGGCGCGGAGGAAGCGGCCCAGTTCCGTACCTTCGCTCATCCGGCCATTGTCGCAAAGGGTTGCGCCTGCAGGGGGGCCGTACCAGGGCCAGGCACCGCGCTCCCCCGTACAGCTCGGCCTGCCGGGGTCCGCACGCGCCGAGCACGCTGTTCTCCGTATCCGACAGGCACGGCACAGTGAGGAGCAGCGCACGATGAGCGCGACGCAGTCCGGGGCAGGCGCAGGAGTTGAGGTGCGGGCAGGTACCCGGGGCGGGCCGGGGCGGCCAGGCTCTGCCGTCGCAGCTCTGGTCGCCGCCGTCCTTGGCTTCTTCGTGATGACGCTCGATGTCTCCGGCGTCAACATCGCGCTGCCCGCCGTGCGGGAAGCACTCGGCGGATCAATGTCCGGGCTCCAGTGGGTCGTTGACAGCTACACGCTGATGCTCGCGGCGCTGATGCTCTCCGCCGGTGCGCTCTCGGACGCGGTGGGCGCGCGGCGCGCGTACGGCTGGGGGCTTGGCGTCTTCATCCTCGCCTCGATGGCCTGCGGGGCAGCGCCGACGCTCGGGGTGCTGACGGCGGCGCGCGTGGTGCAGGGGAGCGCGGCAGCAGTGATGGTGCCCTCCTCGCTGGCGCTGATCCGGCAGGCGTTCGCCGAACCGGGCCCGAGGGCGCGTGCCGTCGCTCTGTGGACGGTCGGCGGCGCGGTGGCCATCGCTGCGGGGCCCGTCCTGGGCGGGCTGCTCACCACCGAGTGGAGCTGGCGCGCGGTGTTCTTCCTCAACACGCCTGCCGGGCTTGCCGCTTTCCTGTTCCTGCTGCGGGCGGCGCGCTCCCCGCGCCGCCGTGTTGCGTTCGACCTGCCGGGGCAGCTGACGGCGGTACTGGCGCTGGCCGCACTGGCCGTCGTCACGATCGAGGGCGGGCACGGCGGGCTCACCGGCACCGTGCTCGCTGCAGCGGGGGTCGCGGTGTTGTCCGGGGCCGGCTTCGTGGCCATTGAGGCACGGCGGCGCACACCGATGCTGCCGCTGAAGCTGTTCCGGCAGCGCGGCGTCACCGTGCCGGTCATCGCGGGCTTCGCCCTCAACGCCGCCTTCTACGGCGGGGTGTTCGTACTGAGTCTCTTCTTCCAGGAGCAGCGGGGGCAGTCAGCGCTCTCGGCCGGGCTGATGTTCGTGCCGATGGCGGTGGTCACCGCCATCGGCAACTACCTCTCACCGCGGGCGGTTTCCCGCTACGGACCGCGGACGGTGGTCGTCTCGGGACTGCTGACCGTCGCGCTGGGCTGCGGCGATCTGCTCGCCGTCGACACCAGCACGCCCTCGTGGACAACCGCCCTGCTGATGATCCCGCTGGGCATCGGTGGCTCCCTCGCCATGCCGGCGCTGACCTCCCTGATGCTCGACAGCGTCGCCGCCGAGCGGGCCGGCACGGCAGCAGCGCTGCTCAACACCAGCCGTCAGATGGGCGGAGCGCTCAGCATCGCCGTCTTCGGGGCGCTCCTCGGAGCGGACTTCGCGCCGGGGATGCAGGAAAGCCTGCTGCTGGCCACCTGTCTGCTGGTGGCCACAGCGGTGGGTGCGGCGGCGCTGCTGCCGCAGCGGTGAGGACAGCGGCGGTGGCCGCGGTACGTACGCGGTCACGCCCGCCGTCTCCGAAGGTTACTGAGAGGCCTGCGGGATGTGGGCCTTGTTCCGATCGGCACTCTCCTCGGGTGCGGAAACGCTCATTTCGCGGGTGCGTGAGGCCTTGCGCTTTTTTGGGCTCAGGTATGTGGCAGCGATCGAGGCGCAGGCGACAGTGGCGATGCCGAGCCACTGGGGCCAGTTGAGGTGCTGGCCGAGGATGATGAGGCCGAACACGGCACCTGCGGCTGGTTCCAGGCTTGTCAGTACGCTGAAGACACGTGGCGGAATCCGGCGTAGCGCTTCGAGATTGAGTGAGTACGGCAGCACGCTTGAGCAAACGGCCACCACTGTCGCCACGCCAAGGATGTGCACATCGAGCAGGGCGCTCCCGGCATGTGCGATGCCGTACGGGGCGCTGAGCAGCGCCGCCCAAGTGATGGCCACGGCCAATCCCTGGCCGCCACTGAGATGGGTGGCCATACGGGCGGCAACGAGGATGTATCCGGCCCAGCAGCTTGCTGCTACGGCGGCGAGCGCGAGACCAGCAACGGAGAGGGAGACGCCGCCTCCGCCGCTCAGCAGAAGCACACCGCCTGCCGCAAGACACGCGGGGAGCAGGTCGAGCACTCGGCGCGAGCCAGCTAGGGCGATGGTGAAGGGTCCGAGGAATTCGATGGTGGCGACGATTCCGAGAGGGACGTGATTGACGGCTTCGAAGAACGTGATGTGGTGCCCTGCCAATAGGGCCCCGGCGGCGAGTACCGTCCCCCAGGCCCCTTTCACCTCACTGAGGTTCTTGCGTCGCGGGCGCCATAACAGGCAAAGGAGTACTCCGGCGATCAACAGCCTCAGAAACACCACACCGGCAGCGCCTGCCTGAGGGTATGCGCTGGGGGCCAACGCCGCACCGAACTGGATTCCACATACACCGGCCAACACAAGGAACGGTGCAGGCACCTTCCCCGCGACAGTGGAGAGTTGTTGGGCCGTGCCGCTCTGCTGCATCTTTCTCCGTGGGTGTGTGTGGGGGGACGCCTCGGGCCTGGGGCGCACATGGGCGGCCCGTCCGGTCGTCCCGTGATGCCTGGCCGGGCGGCGGTGTCCAACCGGCGACGCGCAGCAACAGCTTGCCGGTCGCTGTGCGTCCGCCCATGAGTGGGTGCGCGCCGGCAGTTTCCGATAGCGGGAATTCGGCGGTGACGGGGAGGGACACCCTTCCCTCGGAGACCGTGCGCAGGGCGCGTTTGGTCAGTGCGCGCAGCGTGTGGGGCGTGTGGGGCGCGGTCCGGGCGAACGCCTTGGCGCCGGTGGAGACCACCCCGTACACCGCGCCGGCGCCCGCCGCCCGGGCCAGCTGCCCGCCCGCAGTCCCTCGACTCCTTCTCCGACCGCGGGCATACGCGAATTCCCCCCAGGAGTGTTCAATCAAAATCGGACACTGGCAGTGCAAGATGGCCATCGAACACTCAGCAAGTGGTTGCGTTCACTCCGGAGGGGAAACGGGATGTCAGATCAGGCCGCCGGCAGAAGCTACCGTCCGGCTCCTGTGCACACACATCCAGACGACGTACCTCTTCTGACCGCGCTGTCCGCGCTCGCGGACCCCGTGCGGATCCAGTTGATCCGCCACCTGGCGGGCCACCCCGACTGGACGCTCAGCTGCAGCAACTTCGACGTTCCGGTCGGCAGAGCCGCCAAGAGTCACCATTTCTCCGTCCTGCGCGACGCAGGCCTCGTTGAACAACGGGATCAGGGCCCCAAGCGGCTCAACCGGCTGCGTCGCGCGGAGTTTGACGTCCGCTTTCCCGGTCTCCTCGCCCTGGTCCTCCGCCCCGATGCCACGGATTGAAGCGCAAGCCGCCCACCCGATCGCCGAAGGCCGGACAGAGCCCCTGAAAACGAGCTGTCTTCAGCGCTGTCAGGGCCCTCCTTGCTTGCACAGCAGAAAGTCCCGCACATTGATCGAGGGCATCGACCTCACCCTCACCTTCCTCCGCGTCAAGCGCGATGAGACCCAACGCCGAGCCCAGCGACCACCTGTCGCCTTCGGCATCCCCGCACGCCGCGGTTCACCGGAGTCGCGATGGTCCTCCCCAACCTCATGTTCGGAAGCGACCAGCTCTCACCGGAGCATGACGCTGACACCCCGTTCCTCGAAGAGCTCCTTGAGCAGGTCGAACAGCGCGACGTCGCCAACGCCGGTCGGCACGCGCGCTACCAACCGTGCTCTGGCCTCGGCCGAGGAATCCCAGTGCAAGGTGAACGGAGGGGTGGCGCCCCAGCCGCCTCGCAGACAGTCGTCCAGAGCGTCAAAGTTCCAGCCGAAGTACCCGCCAGGCCCGTTGATGGCCTCACCGATCGCGCAGTAGAAGCTGTCGCTGTCAACGATGTGCCGGCCGTCCAACGCGAACAACCGCCCTGCAGGGGCGTCGGGCTTTCCCCGGCGCTGGTACTCCCGGGACCACAGCGCCACCGACAGCCACGCTCGTCTGTCCTCGGGGGCCGCGGTCGTTTCTCACTCCGCACCCAGCCGTGGTCCCGACGGCGGCTGTGCCCGGTCGGCCCGGCGGTGCCGGCGCTTCGTATGCTCGCAGTACGGGGAAACTGAAGCTGACCACCTTCGGAGGCGAACGACCATGTCGGAACAGCGTGTTGTCCTGGTGACGGGCGGGGGAACGGGGATCGGGGCCGCCACCGCCCGGCTGCTGCGCACCGCCGGACACCAGGTCGTGATCTCCGGGCGGCGGCCCGAACCACTGCGCCGGGTGGCCGAGGAGACCGGAGCGCTGGCCCACCCTTCCGACGCCGCCGACCCCGAGGCCGTGCGCGAGCTCGTCGAGACGACGGTGACGACCTACGGGAGACTCGACGGTGTGGTGCTCAACGCCGGAATCGGGCGGGGCGGCGCAGTCGGCGACACCAAGGTCGAGGACTGGGAAGAGCTGATACGGACCAACCTCACCGGCCCGTTCCTGCTGCTGCGTGCCGCACTGCCGCATCTGCTGACGGCCCGCGGCGCGGTGGTCACGGTCGCCTCGGTCGCCGCGCTCCGCAACAGCGTCGGCAACGCCGCCTATGCAACGTCCAAGGCGGGTTTGCTCCACCTCTGCCGCTCCCTCGCCGTCGACTACGGCCCGCAGGGGCTGCGCGCCAACGCGGTGTGCCCGGGCTGGGTACGTACGGAGATGGCCGACCAGCGGATGGAGAGGTTCGCGGCCGAGGCGGGGCTGGCAGGCGGTGCCGAAGAGGCGTACGAGGAGGCGAACCGGCTGACTCCCGCCCGGCGGCCGGGTGATCCGGAAGAGGTCGCCGAAGCGATCGACTGGCTGCTGTCGCCCGCCGCGTCCTACGTCAACGGGGCCGTCCTCACCGTCGACGGCGGGGTCACCACGGTCGGCGTCGGCGGCGCAGCCTTCGACCACCGGATCGAGACGCGCACCCCGCGCCCGTAGCGGACGCCCGGACAGGCCCGTTCACCGGACCCGTGGGGGGCTGGAATTTGTGGTGCCAGGCCCCGTGGCGGGGCTGGAATTCATGGTGCCAGGACCCGTGGCAGGGCCAGGGCCTCAGAAAGAGGCCGGGCCTGGCCGGCGCCCCAGACGCAGCCGCGCTCGTCGCCGAGAGGGGGGTTCGATGCCGGCGGCGCGGGTGAGGCGGTGGCCGACCTCAGCCCGCTCCGGTCCGGTCCGGTCCGGGCACGGTCCGGTCACGGTCCTCGGGATGAGCCGGACCCAAGTCGCCGAGCAGGACTTCCACTCCGACGTCGATGCCGTGCCGCAGCTTCAGCGGTCGGCCGGATGCGCTGTGCACGCGCACCCACGTATGCCCGTCGCGCCGTAAGGCGTCGGCGCAGGTCCATCGCCTGACGGCCCCGGGGAGCGCTCGGCACCTGGTCATCAACGCATGCAAGGGCGGGGCGAAGCAGCCTAGGGCCTGTCCGGCGGATCAGGGTCGGAAAGGCCGCGGCGTCTGGCGCGGTGCATCGCAAGGCGCCGGAGCGTCCTAATAGCGGAGCTATTCGGATGTTTCGGCAACGCGGCGAGGTGCCGTGTCAGACGCCGCGGCCCCGGCCATGATCCGCCGGACAGGCCCTAGCCTCCGGGCCGGGACACCCTGCCGACGGTGTCGACCAGAGTACGCAGGACGGTCGTGCCGACGAGCACTACCGAGGAGACCGGCCGGCCCACCCATCGCGTCAGATCGCCTTGCAGGTCGGGATCCACCTCGACGGTCACCCGGATGTACCTGCTCTGCAGCGTGGTGACCTTGGTGGATCGGGGCCCGGAGACCTCGTCCTGCTCGCGCCGCAATGCGGCGCGGTAGTTTTCCCTGCGTTGGCTCATGTCTCTTCCTGACGCTCGATCAGTTCCTCCGCGAAGTCCATATACGCCGAACCCTTGGCCTGGACCGAATTCCCGAAGGATTGGGCGTACAGGTCGAGCCGCGCGATCTGGGTGCCCAGCACCTCGAAACCCCGCTCGGTGAGTGCCTCGCGAGCATCGGCATCGGGCCCGGTGCGCGTGGCGTCGGGACGGTTGGTGCGATTGAGCAGGACCGCCGTGCGGGCCGGCTCAGCACGCAGGGACTGCACGTCCGCCATCTCGCCGCGGATGGGTGCCATCCGGTCCAGTTCGATGGGGGCGGGAGTCACGGGCACGATCCACTCACCGGCGTACCTCATGATGCTGCGGGCAATCCGGGGATGGTCCTCCAGCTGGGGCGCATCGAGCACGACGGCCTGCCGATTGCCGAGGAAGTCGTTCACGCGACGGTGGACGTCCCCCACCGGCAGGGCGATCACCGGAAACGGAAACCCACCGGCCAGCTCGCTCCAGCGCAGCGCGGAAGCGGCTGGATCACCGTCGACCAGCAGGGGCGACAGTCCCAACTCATGAAGCGCATGGGCCAGCCACACAGCACTCGTCGTCTTTCCGACGCCGGGCTTGAGGTTCACAAACGCACAACTCAAAGGCACAAGAAAGGACAATAACGGGCGCGATCGTCCAATTTCGGTCGGCACGACGGCGTGGCCTCGTGGTTCACCCGCAAGCAGCGAGAAACGTCGGACACCTGGCCGTGGTCGCGGTCGACCCTGTGCGCCGCCGGTTGCCCTTGCCTGCCCCTCGCCGGACGGCATTCGCCCCCCGCCCATCCGTATCGACCACTTCGCTCGGCCCCGCCACGGCCGGCCCACGAAACCTGGCGGATCAGCGCGAACGAAACGTGGACGGCGCGGCCTCAGCCACCTGCGGTCGCCGCCGACATCGCCACCGTGACGGCCGGCTCCGTCGCCGGATTCTTCGCCCGGCACCCGCTCCGGCAGCGCCTGCAGTGGGGTCACTCCTCCAGCGCTACTGCCATGCGGTCGAGGTCGGCGAGGAGCACTGCCAGGCGCTGCGCCGGGATCGCTTCGACCATGCGCTGTTCGATGGCGTAGACGGCGGCCTGGACGGCGGCCAGGCGCGCGTTGCCCTCCTCGGTGAGGCGGGCGGGCCGGGCGCGGCCGTGGTCGGCGGTGGCGGGGCGGGCGATCAGTCCCGTTTCCTGCAGGCCCCGCAGAACGACGTTCCCGGATTGCCGGGTGACGAAGGTCGCGCGGGCGAGGTCGGCGTTGGACATGCCGGGATGCAGGGCCAGGAGTTCGAGGGTGGCGTACTGCGGCACGGTCAGCCCGTGCTCGCGCAGGACCTTGTCCATGGCCCCACGGAGGGCGGCCTGGGTGCGTTTGAGGAGGTATCCCACGTGTTGAGTGACGTCTTTCGCGGGGTGGGACGGTTCGGCCGACGCGTTCTCCAGCATGTCAGCATTTTGACATACGCGACGCGGCCGCCTTAGCCTCACCTATGTCAAAGTCCTGACATTGAGTTCGAGGAGACCCATGACTGCCACCATCGACGGCCCCGACTTCGTCGCCCTCCAAGTGCGCGACCTGAACGCGGCAGCGGACTTCTGCGAGCAGCACCTCGGTCTGCGCCGGGCCGCGTTCTCGCCACCCCACGCGGTCGTCTTCGACACCAAGCCGACCCCCTTCGCCGTCCGCGAACTCCTGCCGGGCGTCGACCTCGCCGACACCGCACGGCCCGGACTCGGCGCGGTGCTCTGGTTCCACACCTCCGACGCCCATCAGCTCCACGACCAGCTCACCGCTGCCGGGATCAAGATCCTCACTCCGATCGCGGACAGCCCCTTCGGGCCGATGTTCTCCTTCGAGGGCCCCGAGGGCTACACCCTCACCGCGCACGGAGGCTGACCGTGCCCGCCGTCACCCTCACCCCGGCCGGGCCCTTCTCGCTCGCCTCCGGCATCCGTGCCGAAGGGGCGGCGCCACGCCACCGCCCCTTCGGCGGCGCCGCGCCCTGCCCGCCGTGGGTCACTCCTGGCCGGGCCGCCCGCCCTGTGTCCCGGCGTACCACTCATCGAAGGCCTCGGCGGTGGTGACCTCGCCGTCCAGCACCGCGCGGCAGACCTCGTAACGGGGCACCCGGGCGCCGGTCCGCGAGGCCAGTACCTGCTTGATCCGCAGGATCGCCGCGCGGTGCGCGTCCGTCAGCCGGGGCGGCAGCGTACGGGCGTGGGCGAGGTCGGGCTGCCGGTCGGGCTCGTCGACGAACCAGATGTCCAGGGTCCAGTCCCGCCCAGCTCGCGAGCGGTGGTGGATGTTGAGGTAGAGCCCGTCCGGGTAGCGGGGATCGGTGTTCCACTCCCCCGTGTCGTCCTGGAACGTCACCTGCCGCACACGGTCGTGCACCGCCGGCTCGGCGCCGATCCCGGCCACCGCCCGTACCGCCACCAGCCGCACCACGGCCCCGGCAGAGGGGTGCCGAGCCCGTTCGCCCGCCTTCGCGGTGGGGGTGCGGCACCCCGGTTCCGACTGACACGTCACAGCGCTGCAGGGCGCGGCACGGCCCTTCAGGACTCGTCGGCCGCGGTGTCGCGCATGACTAACGCAGCCTGTCTGCGCCGGTACACAACCACGCCGCACACCGCGAGGAGGAGGGCGGCGACCGCGGCCACACCGAGCGCCGTCTGCTCGGCGAACAGCCTTGCCAGCATTTCCAGTGCGCCGATCCCTGCGGTCGCGTAGACCAACGCCCAGCCCGCTCCCCCCACGAACAGTGCGGGGAGGTAACGCAGCAGGGGCATGCGCATACTCCCCGCGAGGAAGTTGGCAGCAGTCTGGAAACCGACGGTCAGGAAGGAGAGTGCCACCACCGGCGCGCCCCACCGCTGGATCGCCCGTTCGGCGCGCTCGAACTTGGCCGGGGAGATCCGCTCAGCGAACCTGCTGCGCCTGACACCGGCACCGGCGAGCCACCCGACGGCGAATGTCCCTCCGGCTCGCAGCAGAACGATCACGTAGAGACCTGCGGCCGTGAGCGCGACCTTATCCACGATGCCTCGCCTTCGGCGCCAGCCCCTCGCCATGGCCGGTTTGCCCTGCCACCCGCTTTCGCGGTTCTCGCCGAAGCGGGCACACGACGGGCACGAGCCTGTTGTCCATACCTCACCCGCATCTGCTTCTGCCGGTTCCGTCCCTGCATTCGTGCCGGGCGGCGCCGGTTCCCTGGCCCGACGCAGAGCACTGCTGCATCTGGGGCTTCCAGCTACGGCCCCTCGCCAGGGTCACCCGACACAGCCAGGGTAAGCGAACACGCGTGCCCCAGGTGGACGGCGCTGGGCGCCGGAGAGGGAAGACGTGGCTTCTCGGCCGTCGAAGCTGCGGACGGCCCCGCTGATCGGCGTCGCCGGGTGGCATCGCGCGGCAGGGCCCTGCAATGATCAGATCTGGGCGGCGCAGAGGCCATGCCGTGGCCTGGACCGGCGAGGACCTCAGACGCTAGGCGCCGTGCGCATGAGCTCCCGCCGCCGCATCGTCATCGCCCTGGTGCGTCGCAGGGTGCGGCCGGAGATGGTCCCTGCCGTCGTAGCCACCTCTGACCTACCCGAGGAACGACGAGCGCACCTGACGGACGGTTGTCGTTATCCACGTTCGTATCCGCGAAACTCCGTCAATGCAACCCCGATGTTACTGGCGCGCCTGGGTCAGCGGGCAGCGCAGTGACTGACCTTGCGTGCGTACCTACAAGCGGCACAGGCACAGCGTCTGAACGCCAACAACCTTCAACCGATCCGCAGTTCGTCAGCAGCTCACAGTGAGTCACTCGCTACCGCCCGCCGCGCTTGTTGTCTGACGTCGTCGTCATCGGCCGCCGTAGCGATGGCATGGGGAACAGTGCGACTGTCTGGCCTGTGCCAGTGCAGATCAAGCGGTGCTAAGGAACACAGCAGCGACTGAAGCTGCCAGTGCGCGGACCTGCCATTCTCGGATCCGGCACACCCGGCCGGGAAGATGTACGCGAACATGGCTGCCGCCAGACGAGAGGCTGTCCTATGAGCTGAACCTGGTAGTCAAGGGTGTGCGTTCCATCGATGCGTTCGTGAAACAACGCATGCGACACCTACGCGGTGACCTCAAGGGCCACGAGCCCCGCACCATCGACTGCCCGTCGTGCGGCCAGAACGCGCTGGTCCTCGCCGCCTTACAACCGAACCATCGCTGCTTCTTCTACGAGAAGGTCTTCCGCCGCGCGGAGGTCATGCGGTTCATCCTGAAACGCCGGGAGCAAGGGCTCCGGCGAGAGTGCCCGAGGTGTCAGAACCACGAGTCGACAGCCTGCGCGTAGCGAGCAAGGAGGCGCCGGCACCGGTCTGCTTCACCTGCAACTGCGTCATCCCCGAAGCCGCCCATGACGCGCTTGCTGGCGACCAGTCCCCCGCCGGGCGCTGAGCGTCAGTCCTTCTTGGCCTCGTAGTAGCCCATGTGTTCCGCACACAAAGCAACTTCGAGCTACGCCGCATCCATCTGCCCAACACCTGCCGCATGATCGCAACGGACCGGGCTGCTTACCTCACCTTCTACAGCAGCTCCACTCACGGCAGGAACTCCCCGCCGCCGAAACGCGCCATCACGCGACCGCCCGCACCATCGCGATATCGCGGTCGATGGCGATTCGGCCGGTCCGGTCGACTTCTTCCGACCCGGACAGCTTCACCATCCGTCCGCCTGTTCCCCACCGCCCATCGGTGCCGAAAGCAGGTGCGAGACGAACGGACGGCATTTCGTTCGGACGACGCGCATGGCCGACGGTGGGCTCACCGTGCCGGCCGCTGTGGCGGGTTACCGCCCCGTGGCCGGATCAAGAAGCTGCGCCTTGGCCCCAGCCTTCGTAACCTTCGGGCTCTGTGTCGCCGCAGGTCCGGACACGGACGGCCGCGCCGTCATCCTCTCTCCCACCGCCACGCCCGCGCACCTTCACAAGGCCAGGAGCCCCGTTGACTGTTCTCCACTTCGATCTTCGCCATGCCAGCGCCACCGACGGCCTGCAGGTGGACGTGCACGGATCCGCTTACGCGTTACGTCCGCACACCGTCGAGACCCTGGCCGCGGCAAGGCGGGAGCACTCCGTGCTCGCGGCACTGCACACGGCCGCGCGGGAGTTACCGGGGGCGTCGGCCGCGGAGTTCACGCACTTCGCCGAGGTCGACGACGCGGACCTCGACACCGGTGCGGTGCGGTGGATCCGCGTTGTGCGGCCCGCGCCGGAGGGCGTGCATCTGCCCGAGGTGGCCATGATGGCGCTGTACCTCGCGCCGCAGCGGCTGCGTGCCACCCTGCTCGCCCGCAGGGACCGCGAAGGCCGGGAGATCACGCGCAGCGGCAAGCTGGCCAGGCTCGGCGTCGGCCCATGCACAGGAGATGCGGCGCTCGAACTGCGCCTCCATGCCGAGACGTTGATATCGAACCATGACACAGCTGTCGGGCTCATCGCGCATCATCCCGAATTGGCGACCACCGAGCCGCACACGGCGCAGGTCCTCCGGGATGACCACATCGCCCCGGACGAGGAGATGGACCCCGACCAGTACAACGCCGTGGCCGAACTCGCGGGCACCATCAGCAGTCTGGGCCAGGACTGGTCACGCCGGGTTCCCTGCCAGAGCGCCGATGGCACCCCGCTGACCGCCGGGTACTCGGTCGACGGCATCCAGGCCGGCGACCAGCTGTACACCTTCGACTTGCACGACCGCGTCCTCGACAAGAGCCGTCCCGTGATCGCGGGAGCGCGGCGCACGTCCTGCGATGACGAGTGGCTGCGGGGCAAGACCTGGCGCAGCCGCCCCGGCACGTCCGTGCTGGTCACCGACGGGCAGGCGACGCTCGGCGCGTCCGCCCCCCGGACTCCCTCCTACCGCTGGACCGTGGATGAGCCCACCTCCCATCACGGCGTGAACGTGGGAGCCCCGAGCGTGGACGACGATGGCACCTTCAGCATCGACGCCTCCAACTCCTACCTCCGCACCCTCTACCTGGGCTACGAACTCTTCGACGAGTCGGGGACGTCGCTCGGCCCCGTCACCAAGTGGGGCTCGGTGTCGGCGGTGGACACGATCCTCGGCATCCCCGTTCCCGCGGAGCCGAAGCAGGTGTCGTTCGCGCTGGGGAAGGCCGCCTCGCTGAAGCTGTACTTCGGCAGCCTGGGCACCTCGGACTGGAACGCGGCCGTCAGCACCGAGGGAGCGCTGCTCACGGCACTGTGGGAGTACGGCGTGCCCCTGGTCTGCCTGGCCGCCGGAAAGGCGCTCACCAGCACCAAGCTCTTCAACCGGATCATCAACGATCGCGACCTGGTCGCTGCGGTCCTGGGCGTCGGCATTCCGCTCGCCGGGGGAACGATCGCGGTGGGCACCGCGCTCACCCGGTCCTCCAAGTTCCTCACCTCGGCGGCCAACTTCGTCCTCGGCATCGTGGTGCAGAAGGGCCTGGAGAAGCTGGGCGAGTGGTTGGTCGAGCAGGTCGGCGAGGGAGCGCTGTCGAACGCCTTCGGTCCGGTGGGCTGGGCGCTGAAGCTGGTGGCCGCCGGCATGGACTTCGAGCAGATCGCGATCACGACAGGCGAGGTGCTGTCCTCCCCCGCCTGCGTCACCGTCAAGGCCAGCCGGTCGCTGGACGTCGCCCTCGCCCTGCACCCCGACCCGCGGCACGGCGAGGCCGGACACCCCGAGACTGCTGTGTGGCCGGCGGTGGCAGCGCGGTACCTGGTGACGCTGCAGTACCGGGGCGGCGCCAGCCGGCAGCTCACCGGCGAGCTGCCGCATGTGACCAGCAACGATCCGTTGAAGCTCCGGTTCACGGACGTGCCGGCCGGCGGCGACCTGCGGATCGTCGCGGGCGTCTACAGCGCCAACGGCTGGCTGGCCGGGTCCTGGCAGAGCGACTGGACACCCTCGAAGCCCACCGGGGAAGCGGTGCTCGACCTGGGCGATCACCAGATCACGGAGAACCTGGTGCCGCTCGCGCCCGACACCCAGTACGTCTACAAGGAACAGCTCGCGCTGACCGACGGCAAGCCGGTCTGGCGGGCCGACGGCACACCCCCGAGAGCCACCAAGGCCGACCTCGACTGCCAGGTCACATCCGGTCTGTGCGACATCGCCGCCGTGACGCTCAACAACAGCGCCTTCCAGGTCGGATACGCCTGGCGCGCCTCGGGGCAGGAGCTCCACCCGGACCGTGCCGACGCTCCGGTCTCCGACGACCAGCTCTGGGCGGTGCAGAACATCTCCGTGCTGGCCGACCCTGACTCCCGGCGGAAGACCACCACGGTCGGCTTCACCACCCGCCCCGCCATCGCGTACGCGCCGTCCCCCAACGCCGATGCCATCGACGAGACGAACTTCGTCCTGGACCCGCGCGATGGCGGCATGCACCTGCGTCAGGTGCGGCTCGACGACGGGGCACGGGACTTCGGATTCGACCACAAGGCCCTTCCGAGCTGGGGCCGGTTCCCGCTGGAGAATGTCGACGCGCTGGCTGTCCATCCGAGCAACGCCGTGATCGCCTGCTCCTGGCAGCACCACAAGCTGATGCTGCTGTCCCTGCCGGCGGAACCCTTCACCGACGACGAGGCCCCGGAAGCGCTGCTCGTCTCCGGCCAGGGCATCCGCGAGGGGCTGCTCAAGGGCCCGAAGGCACTTGCCGTCGCCCCGGACGGCCGCATCCTGGTGCTGGAGTCGCTCAACAACCGGATCCAGGCGTTCGACACCAAGGGCAACCCGGTGCCGTCCTTCACCACCGGCCCCGCCGTCTGCCAGGTCCCCACCGCACAGCTCGCCGCCGCCCTGGACGCCGGCACCATCCCCGAGGCGCTGCACGGAGCACTGCAGGAGGCGAACGCCACCCTGTTGTTCCCCCTCGACGCCCGCTTCACCGCACAACTGGACTCGGCCCGGTTCCAGCCGGCGAACGACCCGCTGATCGACGTGCTCGCTGCGAACGGCATCGCATTGGCCTACGCCCCGGACCACATGGACGACCCCGCGCAGAGCGCGCAGATCGCGGTGGTCGAGACGGGCCGCTCGTGGATCATCTCGGACCCCCGTGGCATGGCGTGGCAGGTGCTGAACGGTCAGCAGGGGCTCGCCGTCCATCACCGCCTGACCAGCACCGTCATCCATGCCCAACGGGCGGGCGCGCAGTGGCTCGTCCTGGACGACGACCGCCAAGGCGCCTGGAAGCTCGTCCCGGCCACGGACGACGCGACCCGGTCGGAGGTCTACACGTGCACCTCGTCCTTCCCACTGCGAGGTGACGGCGCGAACGCCGACAACTCCGTCACCTATCTCGACATGGCCGTCGAGTCACAGGGCTACACCTACGTGCTGTCCTACTCGGGTGCCGGATCCAAGGCAGCGGACTATCTGCTGGACATCTACGGCCCCGACGGACGGTTCATCGTGCGCACCCCCGACACCACCGTCTCCAAGACCCCGCAGAACATCGTCGCCGCGAAGATCGCGGTGGACGTCTGGCGCAACCTCTACGCCCTGGGCTACGCGCCGCTGACCGAGACCCGCCACGGCCCGACCTTCGCCCACTGGACGCCCACACCACCACTCTTCACGCTCCCGCTCACCGCGCAGCCGAACTACGACGACCGGAACATCTCCCCGGTCAGGGCGGACTTCGCCGCCCACGGCATCACGCTCACCAACGCCGCGGCCGTCACCGTGACCGTCCCCGGCGGCGCATGGCAGGTCCAGGACGGCGGCACCTTCTACCACCTCTACCGCAGCGGCGACGGCCTTCAGGTCTACGCCATTCCCGCCTGACGACACACGGAGGCCCTCACATGCAAACACTCACCGTTGCCATCGGCCCGACGGGCATCGGCTTCTTCACCGAGCACTACGTCAAGGACGTGCTGGCGAACGAGCTCAAGGGGATGACGTTCCCCGACCACGACGTCCCGAACATCTCGGACTTCGAAATCGAGAACACCGGCAGCACCTGGGTCACTTGCAAGAATCTTGACGTCAAGCTCACCGAGGGCAAGCTCCAGGGCTTCGAGCCGGCGTACCAGGGCGTGAAGCAGCAGACGAACGGAACGTTCACGCTCACCTACGACGCGGAGAACTTCACGGTTCCGTACACCTGGACGGAGACGTGGAACCGCAGGGCATGCACCCGGTTCGGCTGCGATCCCGCCGAGCCCAAGGGACCCGATTCCTTCGGCTACAGCCCCAGCATCGGCAAGCTCGACACCGCCGTGACCGTGGCCTTCTCCTACAACTCCGGCCACAACACCTACGACATCACGTACCAGAGCTCGACCGCGACGCCCTCCGACACCAAGACCAACCCTCCGGGCAACAGCATCATCGAGCACAAGAAGGGTTTCTGGGGAGGCGAGCACCTGAACACGGACGCCGTGGCCGCCATCGGCACCGTCCAGTTCGCGAAGCCGGTTCAAGCTGCGATCAACCCGATGCTCGCGTCCATCCCCGCCAGTGGCAAACTCACCGACGACATCACATTCAACTTCGCCGTCGGTGACTCCAAACTCACCTTCCCCGGCGACAACGGCCTCACCATCGGCGTCACCGGCGAAGTGACCTACAAGGGCACCCCCTACCCGGGCCCGCAGCCCACGGCCCTTCCGGTTCCGACGCCGCCCGCGGACGACCACCACCTGGAGGTCTACGTCTCCGACTACACGGTGAGCGCCCTGCACTGGGCCTACTGGAAAGCGGGCAAGCTCGACTTCACGCTCACGCCGAAGGACATGCCGGACCCGGACAGTCTGAAGGTGGACACCTACCTCACCCTGGTGCCGGCGCTCAAGCCGTACAAAGGCTGCACCATGACCGCTCAGGTCACCCCCCTGGCGCTGCCTCACCAGGACATTCCCCAGACCTACGCATTCGCCCAGGTCTACGAGTTCACCGCGGAAACCGAGAAGATCCTTCAGCAGCAACTACCGTCCGACGTGTACAACAAGCTGGTCAAGCACCTGGACGGCAACGCCTACACCACGGAGAACGACCTCACGGCGGACCTGAGTGACCTCAAAATTGCCGACCAGTACTACGCGGCCGTCAAGAAGGCCACCACGGTCATGGGCATGGTCATCACCCAGAACCTCGAATTCACCCTCACCATCGAGGACGACAACGAACAGCCGAAGATCGTCTTCGACCTGCTCCGCACCGACATCCTCCGCGACCTCAAGCTCGGTGCCTCCGGCAACGCCCAAACGATGCAGTACACCTTTCACAAGGTGACCTTCCAAGCCACGCTCAAGTCCTCCGACGTCCCGCACATCGACCCGACGACGTTCGGCACCACCGTGTGGCCCATCGTCGGCGAGCCCCACTACGACAAGGTCCTCGAAGATCTCGGCAGCCGGGGCGTCGCGCTGCCGATCGTGCAGGACTTCACGTTCCTGTTCGACCAGGCCGTGCTGAGTATCCAGGAGCACTACGTGTCCGTCCTGGCCGACGTGAAGTACAAGAACGCGTAGGGGGGATCATGACAGGACCCGGACGGTTCGCCGGCAAGCTGCTCTTCGCCTCCACCGGAGGGTCTCCCACCGCCTATCTGACCACCTTCGAGGTCCAGGGCGGCGGCGGGAAGAAGATCCAGGTGCCCGGTATGGCGGCGACGGACGTCACACCCGACGAGCGGGTGACGCTCTATCAGGGCGACGACGGCGGGACACGGATCCAGCTCGCGAGCATGCTGTGGATCCGGCTGGACACAATCACCGGTTGGCTGATGCTCACCCAGAACGCCACCAACGCGGCCGCCTTCGAACTGTCCGGGCCGTCCCTGGGCACGACATGGAAGGTCCGGGCGCCCGGCGGAGCCAAAGCGATCACCTACAGCCTGGACAAGCTGGCCCCGCTCCTCACCATGACGGACGACGCCCCGGGCATCTTCACGCCGCAGATCGTCACCCCCGGTCTGGAGGACATCCAACGCACCAAGTCGGCCACCGAGGCCGATCTGCGGCGGCTGATCCTGGCCGGTGCCGACCTCTCCGGCGTCGACCTCGGCAAGGCGGATCTCACCTCCAGCGATCTGACCGGAGCGAACCTCTCGTCCGCCACCCTGAGCCACGCCACACTCGCCGGCACCACCTTGACCGGCACCCATTGCGACGGCACCGTGCTGGACGACGCCGACCTGACCGGCGCCAGGCTCGAAGCGGTCTCCTGGGGCAGGCTGGGGAGCGCGGCCCGCGTCGTGCTCGCGCAGAGCCACGCCCGAGGCGCAACGCTCGGCACCGCCGCCGGATCGCACCCCGGTACCGCTCCGGGCGGCCGGCACCTCCTCGACTGCACCGGCGCCAACCTCTCCGGTGCCGACCTCCGCGCGGCGACCCTGTCCTCCTGCGACCTGACCGGCGCCCACCTCTCAGGAACGCTCCTCTCGGACGCAAAGCTCGTCGGCTCGGCCCTCGACAAGGCCGACCTGAGCGAGGCCATCGCGGTCGGCGCCGATCTGAGCAAGGCGACACTGCGCAACATCGCAGGCCCGGGAGCGAACCTCGCCCACGCCGACCTGTCAGGTGCGGACCTCTCCAACGCCCAGCTCGGCGCCAAGGCGTTCCTGTTCACCCTGGACTCCGTCACGGCGCAAGAGCTCGATGCCGCAAAATACGCCCCGGACGACGTGGTCGCCGCCTTCGCCAAGCACGGAGCCACCATCTCGCCAGAAGACGAAGTCGTCTCTGTGCTCAAGGGCACCCGCTGGCGCATCGCGCGCTACACCCTGCAAGTCCACGACGGCGGCCCGGGCATCGACGTCCTCACCGACCGGGTACGGCCCGCCGTTCTGCGCGGCGCGGTGTGCGAGGGCACCCAGGCGACCGCCGCCAACCTGGCGGGTGCCGATCTGCAGGGCATCCAGTGGTTCGGGGCCGGCGCCGGCGTCGACCACGTCGACTTCGACGGCGCCGTGCTCGCGGGCGGCTATCTCCAGGGCATCCGACTGACCCAGTCGTACCTCTCCGGTACGGACCTCAGCAACTGCGTCCTGATCCAGTCCCAACTGCCCGGCTGCCACGCCACCCCCGGAGACGGCCAACGTCCCTTCTCCCTCGCCGGAGCCCTGCTGCACGGGACCGACTTCAGCGACACGACGCTGCGCGCGGCCCTGCTCGTGGACGCGGCCGTCGCGACGAGCCGTGGCGTCCCGCTCTTCGCACTCCCCCCGGCCGCCCGGGCGCCCCTGGATTCCGGGGATCTCCACACGCTGGCCGACGCTTTCACCACGGCAGGCCAGCCGCTGGGCGACGACGCAAAGGTCCAGAATGTCCAGGCCCGCCTCCTGGACAACTCCCATGACCCGAATCGTGCAGCGCCCCGCGTCTACCGCATCACGATCCTCCCCACCGAGCTGCGCGTCTTCAATGACAGCACCGCGCGCTTCCTCTTCAAGCTACCCGTCGCCGATGCCCAGTACCTCAATGCCCCCACGGCCGGCGCCGAACTCATCGCGGGCTTCAGACAGCAGAACTACACCCTCGCCACAAAGGCTCCCATCAGCGCGGAGACCTACTGGGAGATCCGCGCGGGCACGGTGCCCTTCCCACCCCGCCCGGCCGCCTACCCGACGATGCGTGTCTTCACGGGGACTACTGGCCTGCCCGTCTACGGCTGCGTCCTGGTCCGGCTGCGGGACCGGCCCCACCAGCCGGAAGTGGCCTTCGCCGCGACGGTGGCCCTGGAGACGGCACTGGACGCCGATTCCGTCGGGCCCAGCGGCTACCCTCGCTCGCAGGTGGATGCCGGCCTCCTGAGCTGGGAGGAGTTTCTCACCCCACCGGTCTGAATGATGCCCCTCCCGTTCCTCCCACCTCCCGACTGGCAGCACATAGTGAGAGCGCCGAGCGCCGCCGCGGGACACAGGTTGATCATTCGTGCCCGCATCCGGGGAGCGAGGTTTGTCCGACGCGTTCATGCCTCCGCGTACAGGAGCCGGAGGGTGTCCTGGAGGATGGAGACTTGCGCGTCGGGCAAGGCCGCTGGAATGCGAGGTGCCCCTCTCCTTTCGTGTTCCGGGCCGACCGGACAGGCGTTCACAGCCCTTGGCTCTCCGCCCGCCCCCGGCCTTCTTCCGCGCGCCGCAGCGCGGCAACGGCGATGCTGGTGTCCTCCGCCACCAGATCGGCGTTGATCGCGGCAGCACTCACGTTGCCGGCCGCCGCCGCACCGACGACCTGAGCGGCCAGGTCGGTGGCATTGCCGGCCACCCACACGCCCGGCACCGCAGTGCGGCCGGTCGCATCGGCCTCGATGTGCTCGCCGACTCCCATCGGGTGCTCGACCGGGTCGAGGCCAAGGCTCAACAGCACCTTGCCAGCACGCATCCGTGGACTCAACACCACCGCCATGACCTCGACCACCCGGCCGGAAGCCAGCCGAATCCCGGTCAGCCGGTCCTTGTCCACCTCGATAGCCGCCACCGCGCCCTCCACGACGTCGATGCCGCGCGCAGTCAGTTGTTCGCGCTGATCATCGGTGACCTCGACGCGGTCGGCGGGGAACAGGGTGATGCGCGAGGTCCACTGCCGGAAGAGCAGTGCTTGGTGCACCGACACTGGCCCCGTCCCCAGCACCCCCAGAGGCTGGTCGCGGATCTCCCACCCGTGGCAGTAGGGGCAGTGCAGAACATCGCGTCCCCACCTCTCGGCGAGACCGGGCACCTCAGGCAGCTCGTCGATCAGCCCCGTGGCCACCAGCAGCCGCCGGGCACTGTAGCGTTCGCCGGCCTCCGTCGTGACCACGAACAGACCGTCGACGTGCTCGGCCGAGACCACACGACCGGGCACCACGCTGCCGCCGTAGCGGGCCACCTCCTCCTGCCCACGAGCGACGAGATCGCGAGGCGGCATGCCGTCGTGTGCGAGGAATCCATGCACACCGGAAGCAGGCGCGTTGCGCGGCTCCCCCGAGTCGATCACCATCACGGAGCGGCGCGCTCGGGCCAGGGTCAATGCCCCGGACAGACCGGCGGCACCACCGCCGATGACGATCACTTCCACGGACTGGTTTGTCTTCATATCAGGCACGTTCACTCGCCCTGGCCAATGAGGCAAAAGAACTTGCCGAGTCCGCAAACCCGACCCAGTGGGACGGCGGCGAGCAGCAGCCTCGCGTGCACGTGCGCGTCTGGAGCGGCCGGAAGGTCGACATGAGGCGCTCGTCCAGCCGAGCACGTGGCAGCCGTCCCCCGGTGGGGCGAGCGTCAGGTTCTTGAAGTGCGACCAGAGTTCGGTCTGCGCCCTGAGCCACCATTCGACGTACTTGGCCGAACTCGGTGCCGCGCAAGTACGGCTGTGGTCATGAGCCGTCGCCCGGCCCGCCTCGCTCGTTGCCGCCCGACTGCGGCAGACCCTGGAGCTGACGAACCGGGACCTGCGCCGGGCTCCGGAGCTGGTCTTCCTGCACAACGTCTGGCTCTCCCTCCGTGACACGAGGGATGCACGGGACGGGAGAAGCTGGGGCGGCGTGCGCCGTGCTGGCCGAGCAGTGGCAGTTGGGCATGGAGGCGCTATGGGGGTCACCCAGGTCTCCTTCCAGGCGATGTTCAAATGTCTGATGTTTGTATACGCTGTCTTCATGAAGCGCATCAGCACACCGCGGAGGACGGCAAGCCTGTCCGCGCAGCTCGTGGACAGTCTCCGCTCGCACATTGAGGCAGGTGGATGGCCGGTGGGAACGCGAATCCCGCCGGAGCAGGCCCTCATCGAGGAGCTCGGGGTCGGACGCAGCACGCTACGGGAGGCGCTCGGCGCGCTCGTGCACCTGGGCCTGCTGGAAGCCCGGATCGGGGACGGCACCTACGTCCGCGCGTCGAGTGAGCTCCAGTCGGTCATGGTGCGGCGAGCGAGTTCCGCACAGCGGGACAACGTTCTCGAACTGCGCACCCTCCTTGAGGAGTACGCCTCAGGGGCCGCCGCCCTGCGTCGCAGCGAGGCCCAACTACACCAGCTGAGAGAGCTGTTGGCCGACGCCGACGCGGCCTGCGCCGGTGAGGACATGTCCGCGGCCAGCAGTGTCGACGCATTGTTCCACCGGGCCGTCGTCCGGGCGAGCGGAAACGACCTCCTGATCGAGGTGTACGACTACCTCGGTACAGCTCTCACCTCCGCCCTGGGCGGCCTGCCCTGGGACGCCGCAGGCGCCGAGGAGCATGCCGGCCTGCACAGGCGACTCGTCAACGCGATCGAGGACCGGGACGAGAGCGGCGCCCGTGGCGCGGCGGCTGCGATCGTCCAGCTCACCCGTGACCACGAGGCCGAGGCACCACGAGTGGCGGAGGGGCAGTGAGTTCGGAGTTATCTTCGATATCCCGTCAGCCCTCCACCTCCGGGTCGTCGGCTGCCGACAACACCCGGCCTGCCGTGCCGACCGGGCTCGCCTTCGCGATCTGCCTCGTAGCGGCGAACCTGCGAACCGGTCTCAGCGGTGTCGGTACGCTGCTGCCGGCGATCGAGCACGGCAGCGGCCTGACATCGAGCTGGGGCGGGCTGCTGAGCACCCTCCCCCTGCTGACGCTCGCCGCGACGCCGCCTCTGGCGGCCCGGACCTCTCTGTCGCGACTGGCATGGCAGGTCAGCATATTCAGGGACCTGCATTCCCTGGGCTTACACACCGCCGTCGCGTGGCCACCCAGCATTCTGATTCGCCGATGCACGACCAGCACCACGGCCGGATGGATGCCTTTCTTCTACCGGCTGATCGCCCTGGCAGCCAGCAGTCTCCTGCCCCTGCTCACCCGGGGCCGTCACGACCAACGATGGACTGCGGCCGGGACCTCGGTCGTTGTGGCCGGTGGCTTCGCCGCGCTGATGTCCGCCCCGCGCTGTCCGTTCTGGCGTGCACCCTGCTCGGTCTGGGCGGTGGCGAGTGCCTCGTCCTCGCGCTGACCTTTCAGAGCGAACGTGCCGGTAGCTCCGGCGAAGCTGCCGCGCCGGCAGGCATGGCGCAGTCCATCGGCTACCTCGTAGCGGCGGCCGGACCCCTCCTCCTCGGCATCCTGCACGACATCACGAGCAGCTGGACACTTCCGCTCATTGCCCTGATTGCCCTCAGCTTTGCCATGGCAGGTACTGGATACGGCGCAGAGCGAACCACCAAGTGCACGACCTCGACGCGTCGTTCCCCCACCTCGTTCGCCCGAGCCGGAGCCACGTGCCCGGCCCAGGTCCGTTCCAGCACCACGGCACCCTGCCGCCCCCTGCCTTCCCTTGCCCGAAAAGTGAAGATCCCTCCCGACGGACGGGCCTTTAAGGCCACAGAGGAGACCACTCATGTCCGACTCGAAGCCCCAAACTGACGAGTTCAGCGCGCGTACCGCTCAGCGCAGCGCTCACCTGTACGCGACAGATCCGCAGTTCCGCGGCGCCGCGCCCCTGGACGCCGTCACCGAGGCGATCCGGCGGCCGGGCCTACCACTCGCCGACCTCGTGGCCACGGTGATGGAGGGGTACGCGGGCCGACCCGCCCTGGGCGAGCGTGCCACGGAGCCGGTCACCGACCCGGATACGGGCCGCACCACGTTGCGCCTCCTGAAGCGGTTCGACACGATCACCTACGGCGAACTGTGGGGACGGGTCGGTGCGGTGGCCTCCGAGTGGCGGTACCACCCCGACCACGCCGTGGGCCCGGGTGACTTCGTCGCGGTTCTCGGTCCCACAAGCGCCGAGTACACCGTGGTGGATCTGGCGTGCGTCCGCTCTGGTGCGGTGTGCGTTCCTCTCCAGGCCGGCGCCTCGGCGGGGCACCTGGCCCCCATCGTCGCGCAGACCGGACCGCGTCTGCTCGCGGTGGACGTGGCACACCTCGACGTCGCGCTCCAGGTCGCGGCGGACGCCCCGTCGCTGGGCAGGATCGTCGTTTTCGGCCACCATCCCGAGATCACCGCTCACCAGGAGAGGCTGGACTGGGCGCGCGGCCAACTCGCGGCGCAGGGCCGAGGCGTCACCCTGGACACGCTGGCGTCCGTCATCGAGCGAGGAAGGACCCTGCCACCGGCTACCCGGAGCCCCGAGGGATCGACAGCCGACGCGCTCAGCGCGCTGATCTACACCTCGGGGAGTACGGGCACGCCCAAGGGTGCCATGTACACCGAGCGTCTTGTCAGGCAGTTCTGGGTTGACTTCGTGCCTGACCAGGAGATGCGGCCGTCCATCGTGCTCAACTACATGCCCCTGAGCCACATGATCGGACGGGGTGTGCTGTTCGGCACGCTCGCCAAGGGGGGCATCGCCTACTTCGTGGCGTCGAGCGACCTGTCGACCCTCTTCGAGGACCTCTCCCTGGTCCGCCCCACCGAGTTCATCATGGTGCCCCGTATCTGCGACATGCTCTTCCAGCGCTACCAGAGTGAGTTGACCCGCCGAGACGAGGTGGGCCCGGGAGGCGATGCGGCCGAGCAGGCGGACCGCGTGAAGGAGGAGCTGCGGGAGAAGACCCTGGGCGGCCGCCTCCTGTGGGCCGTCAGCGCCTCGGCTCCGCTGAGCGCAGAGGTGACGGCGTTCGTCGAGAGCTGCTTGCACGTCAGGATGCTCGACGGTTACGGGTCGACGGAAGCCGGAGTGGTCTCGCTCGACGGCCGGGTGCTGCGCCCGCCGGTGACCGATCACAAGCTGGCGGATGTGCCCGAGCTGGGATACTTCCGCACCGACTCGCCGCACCCCAGGGGCGAACTGCTGATCAAGTCCGACCGGCTCGTTTCCGGCTACTTCCAGCGACCGGATGCCACCGCCCAGGTCTTCGACGAGGATGGCTTCTACCGCACGGGCGACATCATGGCCCGCATCGGTCCCGACGAGTTGGTGTACGTCGACCGCCGTTCCCACGTCCTCAAGCTGTCACAGGGCGAGTTCGTGGCCACGTCCCGTCTGGAAGCCCTCTTCACCAGCAGTCCGGTCGTCCGGCAAATCTTCGTGTACGGCAACAGTGCTCGTGCCTACCTGCTCGCGGTCATCGTGCCCACACAAGACGCGCTCGACCTCGTCGGCCACGACACCCAGCGCCTCAGGACGATCCTGCGCGAGTCCCTGCAACGCCTCGCCACCGAGGCCGGCCTCAACTCGTACGAGACCCCACGGGACTTCCTCATCGAGACCGAGCCGTTCAGCCAGCAGAACGGGTTGCTCTCCGGAGTCCGCAAGCTCCTGCGCCCCGCGTTGACGAAGCGCTACGACGAGCGCCTCGAAGCGCTGTACACCGAGCTGGCCGAGCGCGAGACCGACGAACTCCAGGCACTGCGCCAGGCCGGCCCGTCCCGGCCCGTACGGGAAACCGTGTTCCGGGCCGCCCGAGCGCTTCTCGGACACCCACAGGGCGACATGAAGCCCGGCACACGCTTCCTCGAACTCGGCGGTGACAGCCTCTCCGCGCTGTCGTTCTGCCAGCTGCTGAAGGAGATCTTCTCCGTCGACGTCCCTGTCAACGTCGTCATCAACCCCGTCAACACACTCCAGCAGGTGGCTGATCACATCGAGAAGGCCCTTGCGTCGGGGCACGAGCGCCCGACCGCGGACAGCGTCCACGGCTCGGGCGCGACGCGGCTCGTGGCGGGCGACCTGACGCTGGACGCGTTCCTCGACACGGAGACCATGGCGAAGGCCGGCAGGCCGGCCGGTCCACTGCCCGAGGCACGGACGGTCCTGCTGACCGGCGCCAACGGCTACCTGGGCCGCTTCCTGTGCCTCGAATGGCTGGAGCGCGTCGCAGAGCGCGGTGGCACGCTGGTGTGCGTCGTCCGCGGCAGCACCGGCGAGCTGGCCCGGGCACGGCTCGACGCGGCCTTCGACAGCGGCGACCCCGAACTCCTCCAGCACTACCACGACCTGGCCGCCGAGCACCTGGAGGTGGTCGCCGGCGACGTCGGGGAGACCGACCTCGGCCTCGACAAGGAGACCTGGCAGCGGCTGGCCGACACCGTGGACCTGATCGTTCACCCGGCGGCACTCGTCAACCATGTCCTGCCGTACGACCAATTGTTCGGCCCCAACGTGCTGGGTACGGCCGAACTGATCAGGCTCGCGATCACCTCCCGGATCAAGCAGTTCACCTACCTGTCGACGGTCGCCGTCGTCTTCGGGTCCGAGGCCGCGGCCGACGAGACGGCGGACATCCGCACGGCCTGCGGAACGCGCGACCTCGACAGCGGTTACGCGAACGGTTATGGGGCCAGCAAGTGGGCGGGCGAGGTGCTGCTGCGCGAGGCGCACGACACGTTCGGCCTGCCGGTCGCCGTGTTCCGCTCGAACCTGATCCTCGCGCACCCACGCTACCGGGGTCAGCTGAACATCCCGGACATCTTCACACGCCTCTTGCTGAGCCTCTTGGCGACAGGAATCGCCCCAGGCAGCTTCTACGCCCAGGGCACCAGCGACGGCAGCGGGCACTACGACGCACTCCCCGTGGACTTCACAGCGCGGGCCATCGCCTCACTGGGCGACCACGCACGGGAGGGGTACCGGACCTTCAACGTCGTGAACCCGCACGAGGACGGAATCTCACTCGACACGTTCGTCGACTGGCTGATGGCAACCGGACACCCGCTGACGCGCATCCACGATTACGACGAGTGGCTCGACCGCTTCGAGACTGCCATGCGCGGCCTGCCCGACCGCCAGAGGCAGCATTCGCTGCTCCCCCTGCTGCACGCCTTCGCAAGGCCGGAGGAGCCCCTGCCCGGCTCCTCCCTGCCGGCGGACCAGTTCCGCGCGGCAGTGCGGGTCGCCGCCCTCAACAAGGAGAACGACATCCCCCATCTGTCGCAGGACCTGATCACCAAGTACGTGGCGGACCTTCGGTCGCAGCACCTGCTGTGACAGAGCCCACCCGGACGATCACCACATAGGACGCCGCTTCGGAGCGGAAGGCCTTAAGACCGTGTCCTATGTGGTGAGGCGGACGTATCGCTTGTAGCAGCAGATAGCGGCGGCGAGGCCGAGAAAGGCCAGGTAGTTGCGGGGATAGCCTTCGTAGCGGTGGTTGAGTCTGTGGTAGCCGGTCAACCAGGACATGGTCCGCTCGATGACCCATCTGCGGCGGCCGAGTCGTTCGCTGGACTCGACGCCTTTGCGGGCGATGCGCACGCCGATGTGCTTGCCCCATAGCCATTTCCGCAGATGTGGCAAGTCGTAGGCTTTGTCGGCATGCAGACGCCGAGGCTTGAAGTTCCGGCCGCGGTGAGGGTCGTGTCTCGTTCGGTGGCCCTGGATCATGGGCTTCAGTGCGAGGCTGTCGTGGGTGTTGGCTGCCGAGATGCCGACGAGTAGGGGCAGTCCGTTCGCGTCCGACACGACGTGCATCTTGGAACCCGGCTTGCTCCGGTCCACAGGGCTCGGGCCTGTGAGTCCGCCCCTTTTTTCGCGCGTACGTGGGCGGAATCGAGGACGGCACGGGAGAGATCGAGCAAGCCGGCGTCGTCCAGACGGTGCAGGATCTCTTCGTGCAGTCGGCCCCAGACGCCGGCCCTTGACCAGATCAGGAATCTGCGGTGAGCCGTCGACTTCGATATCCGAAGCACGGCGGCAGAGCCCGCCAGGCGCACCCGCTGACCAGGACGTAGATGATGGCCGCGAACAGCGTCTCACCGGCGTGTCCTGCGTCCCACCGCCCTGCGGCCGCACACTCGACGGCGGGATCAGCGGCTCCGCGATCTCCCACAGCCCCTCCGGAACAATCCAACTCCACGTACCCCGCCCCATGAACAGACCAGCGCACGAGCCCCACATAGGACACGGCCTAAACTTGGCATTTAAGGTCCGGTGTCGAACGCGACTCGAACTTGATCAGCGTTTTCGCAGTTCAGCGGACGTGAGGGCGGCCTTCGTCTGATCCTGTGCTCCGTCACAGAGGCAGAGGAACCAGTACGAAGGCCGTGGTCGTGAGTTTGGGGTATCAGGGCGTCCTGCGAGATGCGTTCAAGGAAGTGTCATGCTTCCGGACGGAGTTGTACGCGTGTCTGACCGCGCGGAGTGACGTGCTGTTCGAGTTATGCGATGCGTTTGCTGTGCACGGACGGGCCGGTGCAGACGGTGGTTGACCTGGCGCTCGCGCCGGAACACCGTCGCGGCCACGGGGCTCTCTACGGTGGCCTCACCCAAGGGCGGATCGATATCGCCCGGCTGCGTCGGGCCCTGGCAGGGATGCCTTTGCCGAGGGCGGCGGACGGTCGGATCGTGCTGGCCGCGGACGTCTCACCATGGCTGCGGCCGGACGCCAACACCTGCGCTGACCGTTCCTTTTGCCACACCTTCGGCCGAGGTGAGGGCAAGCACCAGATGGTCCTGGGCTGGCCGTACTCGATCGTGGCCGCGCTGGAGACCGGCCGGACGTCGTGGACAGCGGTGCTGGACGCGGTCCGCCTGGAGCCCGGCGCCGATGTCGCCGCGGTGACCAGGGTCCAGATCCGCGAGCTGGTCGAGCGGCTCGTCGCCGCTGGCCAGTGGAAGCCGGGCGACCCCGAAGTCCTGGTCGTGCTGGACGCCGGATACGACGCACCCCGCATCGCCCACCTGTTGAACGACCTGCCCGTCGAAATCCTCGGCCGACTCCGCTCCGACCGCGTCATGCGCCGGCCGACACCGCCGCGGGTCTACGACCCCAAGGGCGGCTGACCACCCAAGCACGGAGGCGAGTTCGTCTTCGGCGACCCCTCCACCTGGGGCACCGAGCAGGCCGTGACGGTCACCGACACCCGCCTCTATGGGAAGGCGACTGCGCAGGCATGGGACCGACTGAACCCGAGGCTGACCCGGCGGGCGGCCTGGATCGACTACGACGGACCGCTGCCCATCATCGAAGGCACCGTCATCCGCTTGACCGTGGACAGGCTGCCCAGCGGCGGGGTGAACAAGCCGGTCTGGCTGTGGTGGTCGGGCACCGCCGCCACCGACGCCGACGCCGACGCCGACCGCTGCTGGCAGTCCTTCCTCCGCCGCTTCGACCTGGAGCACACTTTCCGCCTGTTCAAGCAGACGCTCGGGTGGACCAAGCCCCGGCTTCCCAGCTCGGAGGCGGCCGACCGTTGGACGTGGCTGGTGATCGCCGCCTATGCCCAGCTTCGGCTCGCCCGTCCGCTGGCCACCGATCTCCGGCGGCCCTGGGAGAAACCGGCTCCGCCGAACAAGCTCACGCCCGCCCGGGTCCGCAGGGGGTTCAGGAACCTGCGCGCGAAGACCGGATCTCCGGCCAGTGCACCGAAACCGTCTCGTCCCGGACCTGGCCGGCCGCCGGGTTCGAAGAACCGCCGCCCGGCCACCCGGCATGACGTGGGCCGCGCCCTCGCCACCGGAGAGGCATACAGTCGGCCCGCTCACCACAAGAGAGGCACCAAGCCGAGGCGGACCGTCACGGAGCTACCAGATCAGACAGCTAATAGGTCATCTCATTTGGTACGTAATACTGCAGGCGAGTTGAAGAAGCCCCAGCAAGGCCGCACAAGCGGCGCCATGTTCGTCCCCACCGCCGCTTGGGGCCCGGGATGGTCGCCAGCTCGCGCGAGCCTGCCCGGATACCGGCCTTGTCCGGCTGTCGCACGGCCAGGCTCGCGCCCGTGGAGGCGCATCAGCGGGTGCGGCGTTCGGCCTCGGCCGTGACCGCCAAGGCGACGACGGTCAGCAGGGACAGCAGTGCCCAGGCCGGGGTGAAGCTGCTGGTGAGGTCGACCAGCAGGCCGAGCACGGGCGGCACCGTGACGATGGCGATCTGGTTGACGGACATGGCCAGACCCAAGGCGAAGCCCGTCTTGCCCGGTGGGGCCGCTTCGGTGACGTAGGCGACCCATGCGCCGTACCAGCCGAATCCGAAGAAGCCGAGCCAGATGAAGACGCCGGAAGCGACGACCGGTGCTCGCCCGGCCGGTGTCATCAGCACGGCCAGCCCGGCGATTACAGCGACCATGCAGACCAGCACGATGACATAGCGCCCGGAAATGCTCCGGTCGCTCCAGGCCGCCAGGCATATCCGGCCCGCAACTCCCGCACCCTGGGATGCCACCAGAATCAGGGCCGCCTGCCCGGTGCCGACTGATGACGCCTGGTGGAGGTGGAGCACCGTCAAGATGCCCACGCCGCACTGCACCGAGATCAGGCTGGTCCCCGACAGCATGATCTTCACCGTGGACGGGTCACGGAGCATGCGTAGCCGGGCGCGGAGCTGCGCCGCGAGCGGGTCCGACGGTTCCTCGTCCTGCGAGGCAGGCAGTGCGGGTGGCCGACGATAGCAGCCCATGAAGAGGCTAGCTCCTAGATGAATGAGTCCGATGTTCTCAGTGGTCGTAGGCGGTCAGGGATCGTTTGGCTGGGGCTCCGGTGGTCCAGTTGTGCCAGATGGCGGTTGC